>CACZCM010000123.1 GCA_902779615.1 uncultured Ruminococcus sp.
TGCTTCTGCTGCGCAGAGGTCTCCACAGGAGACCCGCACCCTCTATAGGCGGCGGGTTCCATACGTACGTCGGTGGTGGGTCAAAATCCCCCACCGACGCCCGCAGGAGCTAAAGCTCCCCGACGTTTGTTGACAGCGTCGCTCACTCCAATCAAGCGAGCTTGTTGGAGCTTAGCTCCTTGTTTAACGCTAAAAATAATTTGCTTATGAGGAGGTGAAATATATGATATATACCGACCTTACCAAAAAGGCGCTGAGAATATCCTTTGCCGCCCACCAGAATCAGATCGATATCGGCGGATTGCCGTATGTTTATCATCCATATCATCTTGCGGAACAGATGGACGATGAATATTCAGTGTGTGTGGCTCTTCTTCATGATGTTGTTGAGGATGCAGGGGTAAGCATCGAAAAGCTTGAAGCGTGCGGATTTCCCGATGAGGTCGTTGACGCTGTGGAGATCCTGACTCACGACAAGCGTATGCCGTATATGGAATATATAGCAATGGTAAAAAGGAACGAGCTTGCAAGGAAGGTCAAGATCGCAGATCTGAAGCACAACAGTGACCTCAGCAGGATCGAGAGATTTACCGAGCATACGTTTGAGCGGAGCGCAAAGTACAACAAGGCGCTGAAATATTTGACCGAGGAAAACGGCAGCATGATGTAATGCTGTTTCCGAAGCGGCGAGATCGACGCAGGAAATATAACCGCAGAGGGGAATGTCCCCCGGGTCTCGCCTGCCGTCGGGGACGGTTCCCAGCCGGAGACCCGCACCCTCTATAGGCGGCGGGTTCCATCCCCACGTTCAGTAGGGGTATAAATACCCTACTGAACGCACAAAGCCTTGGGCTTTGTCTCTGCTTGTTTAAAGCAGAGCTTTTAAAATAACAGAATACTGCATATGACGGCAATTTGAAAAGCGGGCACGTTTGGTGTCCGCTTTTTTGGCGATCGTCAGTGCCTGACTGCCGCTTTTATGAATCCTTTCGTTGTGCTATTTTGCAGAAAAATTGATTTCAGTGATTATCTTTTGTCTACTCTTGACAAATTATACCTTTAGATGTTATGATAATAATGTTAGACTATTGTTTGTAACAACATACAAATTTTGCCGCTATTAGTTTTTTAAGAAGAGAAGCAGACTATACTGACGCAGACAGGAGGTCTTTTGCGTGAATACGGACGATAATATAGAAAAAGCAGCGCAGCCCCAAAGTGGGGAAGATAATAATGGAGCAATCGAGGATACTATCAATATAATTGATCGGCTGATCGAAGAAATGCGGAAGGAAAACGAAAGATTACTCAGCGACATATCGGAGGTCATTGGAGATCATGCTTCAAAGCCCGATGAATGCGTCGCAGATAAGCCGACAGAGGCTTTCTCAGCTGAGATGAGGAGCGCCCCGCAGGAGGGCTTGGCAGAGCGGCTTGAGAGCGTCGAAAACGCCGTCCGCTCGATCGGCGAAAAACAGGATCGCAATGACGCTAAGCTCACTCAAACGCTGCGTGAAAATGCTAATTTTCAGGTTCAGGTGCGCCGCGGTATGCAGCAGGATATCGATTCGTATAAGGAGCAGCTCAGCGGCGAGAGGTTTGACGGTATTCTAAAGGATATCGCGACCATTTATGTTGAGTACGGTTCGGTTTTGGGCGACGTTTCGATGGAGGAGCGTACTAAAAAGAATCTTCGGTCGATGTTCGAGCAGCTTGAGGACATTCTCACCGATTACGGCGCAGAGATCGTAAGGAGCAGCGAGGGCGAAGTCAGACGGACAAGGGTCACGAAGGTTATAAATAAGGAAACTACCGATAACGAGGCGCTGCACAATACTATCGCCAAAAGCCGTAAGCCCGGGGTTGTGCGGGACAGAGTTGTGCTGTATCCCGAATTTGTTGATATTTATGTTTATGAGCCGAAAAGCGAAAGTGAGGAGAAATTATAATGAGTACATACGGTATAGATCTGGGCACGACTTATTCCTGCATTGCGTGTCTTGACAGAAACGGCAACCCCGAGGTCATCCGAAATCAGGCTGACGCCGGCGACACGCTCGCATCTGCGGTTTATTTCGAGAGCGCGGATAACGTTGTCATCGGCAGCAGCGCAAAGGAAATGGTCGAGAGTGACGGTGACAGAGTTGTTCAGTTCGTAAAGCGTGAGATCGGCAAGCCAAATGCCCGCACTTACGAATTTGATGGGAAGACTTATACTCCCGTGGAGATCAGCGCGCTCATTCTTGGCAGATTGAAGCAGATGGTCGAGGAGCAGGGCGGCACGGTTGACGACGTTGTTATCACATGCCCGGCGTACTTCGGTCTTGAGGAGAGAAACGCTACCAAGCAGGCGGGCGAGCTTGCCGGCATGAATGTGCTCAATATGATCAACGAGCCGACGGCTGCCGCGCTTTGCTACTGCGCAAGGCAGTTCAGCGAGGAGCGCACAATTCTGGTGTATGACCTCGGCGGCGGTACTTTCGACGTTACTATAGTAAAAATGTCGCTTGAAATGAACGATCAGGGCAAAGAGGTCGAGAGAGTTCGCGTTGTGGCTACGGGCGGCAACGATCTTCTCGGCGGCAAGGACTGGGACGACAAGCTATATGAATACATTTTGAAGGCGTGCTGCGACGAGAACGGTCTTACCCCCGAGGAGATCGAGATCGAAACTCGTCAGATCATCAGAAGCCGTGTCGAGACTGCAAAGAAAAAGCTCAGCAACTCCGAAAGCGTTAAGATCAAGATCAACGTTAACGGCGCAATGACGACCGTTTCGGTGACGCGCGCTCAGTTTGAGGAGATGACCTCCGACAAGGTTGCGCAGACTATGACTTATGTTGAGGATGTTCTGCGCAAGGCGGGCAATATCGAGATCGATACCGTGCTGCTTGTGGGAGGTTCAACGTTCATGCCGATGATCAGAAACGCGGTTGAAGCGAGATTCCCCGGCAAAGTTCAGCTTGAAGACCCCGATCGTGCCGTTGCAAAGGGCGCAGCAATTTGCGCAGGTATCATTGTTGACGAAATTCTTGAGGCGCGCTCCGAGAATAACGGTGTAGATACGGGCGATGTCAAGGCTCGTTCCACGACCGGCAGCGGTCTTTCGATGGGCTTTGAGTACGAAGATCAGACGCCGCGTTCGTTCGGTCCGGGTGTGCTTGACCGCAACGGAGATTACATCATAGATAACATAATCAAACTTGGAAATATTATGCCCGCCAAGGCGGTTAAGAATTACTATACCACGTTTGACAATATGGAAATGATCGTGCTGAGGGCGTTTGAGAACATGTTCCTTGACGACAGTCTGACGCCGTGCGTTACAAACGAGGGCGAGCCGCAGCAGACAGACCCGTCCAACAAGGTTAAACTTCTCGGCGAGCTTGAGATGATTTTGCCTAAGAATACGCCCAAGGGAACTCCGATCGAGGTTACGTTTATTGTTGACGCAGCGGGCGTTTACGTGAAGGCGCTCAACAAGAATAACGGCGAGAGCGTGGAAACTACGATCAAGATGAATTCCGATATCGACATGGAAAACAGCAGCGTTACTCAATTGAGCATTTCCGCAGAGTGATAGGGTGACCGATATGGGCATTAGAATAGGCATTGATCTCGGAACAACTTTTTCGGCGGCTGCCATGATGGACAAGCGCAAGGGCGTTCCGGTGATCATACCGAACAGCGAGGGAGAGCGAATTACCCCCTCGGTGATTCAATTTCAGAGCGGCAGAACGATCGTCGGCAGCGAAGCGAAGGAGGCTTACGAGGCGGGCGAATCGGGCTGCACTTCGTCGTTTAAGCGAAGTATGGGCGATGATTCGGCATACTGCACGATCGGCGGGCAGAGTTATACGCCGGTGCATTTGTCGGCTATCATGCTGCGTCATATCAAGGACGAGGTCGAGATGGTCACGGGCGAGAAGGTTGACGAGGCGGTGATCACCGTTCCGGCGTATTTTTATCACCGGGAGCGCAGCGCAACCCTCGATGCGGCGCGTTTGGCGGGGCTGAATGTGAAGCAGCTTATCAACGAGCCGACCGCGGCGGCACTTGCGTACAGCGTCGATCATTGGCGTGAAAACGCGCGAATTATGGTGTACGATCTCGGCGGCGGCACGTTTGACGTTACTCTTATTGAAATGAAAAGCGGCGGCAGAGTCGAATCTATCCGCACAACGGGCGATCATACGCTCGGCGGCAAGGACTGGGACGCGCGCTTGGCGGGGCTGATCGAGAGCAAGGCGGAAGCCGAAGCGGGGCTTTCGGTTCGTGAATATCCGTCACTTCACAATGCGGCGATGAGGGCGGCAGAGAGCGTCAAAAAGCAGCTGTCATCGAGAAACACGGCGGCGGTGCGGTTATCGAGCGAGGACTTCGGCAAGTACAGCACCGAGGTCACGATAGATGAATTCAACAACGCAACGCTCGATCTGATCAAGCGGACGACTACGCTTTGCGAGCAGCTGCTTTCGGAGTTGTCCCTTTCGTGGAGCGGCATCACGGACATTCTGCTTGTGGGCGGCTCAACGAGAATGCGGCAGGTATCGTCATTTTTGAAGGAGCGCAGCGGGCACAGTCCGCTCATGCACGTGAACCCTGATGAAGCTGTCGCGCTGGGGGCAGCGATAAGCGTTTGGTCGCCGCCGCCCGAATATAACGAGGGCGTGGCGGGTGCGATAAGCCGTGACAAGCCGCCGAAGTCTGCGGGCAAGGTCGGTCAGGAGCAGAAGCTGCAAAGCGCATTGTCGGTCGTTTCGAGTGATGTCTGCGCGCATGCAATGGGTGTTATTGCGGTTAGCGCGGACGGCAGCCGATATATTAACAAGACGATAGTTCCGGATAACAGCAGGATACCTGTGAAGTGCGCCGAGAGCTTTCATTATTATACGAGCGAAGGAGGCAGCAACGAGCTTGAGATCTACATGCTGCAAGGCGAGAAGCCGCCGCTTGAGAGTGAGGTAATCGGCAAGTATACTGTCAGCGGCATTACGCACGACCCCAAAAACAATCCCGCAGTGGTGAGCATTCAGTACAGCTACGATCGCAGCGGGTTGGTGCATGTTCAGGTGCGCAGGCAAGGGCGCGACGTTGATCTGCCTGTGAAAGAGGAGACTGTGCCGAAGGACATGAGCAAGTTCGGAAATCCCCCCGAGAAAGTCAAAGTGACGGGTCAGCCGCAGCGGCTAAACGTTGTAATGGCTGTGGACGTGTCGGGCAGCATGAACGGATATCCGCTTAAAGAAGCAAAAAAAGCAATGTGTCACTTTGTAGACAAGCTGCGGCAGTATCCAAATAATCCGCAGGCGGGCGTTGTTGCGGTATCGGACAGATCGATCGTTGTGATGAAACTTGGCAGCGACATGAACAAATGTAAAGCCGCGATCAACTCGATCGAAGAGGAGATGGCGGGCGTGCTCAACGGCGCAGACCCGTTTGAAGACATTCGCAGACTGCTTAGGAATACCGATGGAAAGCGATGGGGGATAGTGCTTGCCGACGGAAGATGGGACGATCAGGTGAAGGCGGTTCGCCGGGCGAGAATGTGCCATGAAGAGGGCATTGACATTGTCGGAATAGGCTTTGGCACGGCTGACGAGAAGTTCCTGCATGACATCAGCTCAGGCGAAATAGAGTCGATGTTTGTAAGTCAAGACAAACTTGTGGAGAGCTTCGGCAAGATCGCGCGGGAGATCGGTTCTGCTGCCCCGAAAAAAACGGGGCGTTTCGACGCGGTTACGGCAGTGTCAACTTGGCGCGCCACAGACGAATCCGGCGGCGGGTCGCCGCTGACAGGTTCCGTCCATAGTTCGCGATAACCGGAAGAAGTCTCCGCATTTGCAGCTTAGTGTTGCCACGGCTTTGCAGAAGGCGGGCGGCCACGCGGCCGCAGGCAAGTTCCGTCCGACTTTACTGTAACCGTAAGAAGTTCCCGCGTTTGCAGCTTAGTGTTGCCACTGCTTTGCAGAAGGCGGCGGGTCGCCGCACACAAATACGCGTTTATAGTAAACGACATTAATAGTCGCCTAATGTAAACTCTAGGACACCTCTAAAATAACGTAGGTACGACTTAGACATATCCGCGGTGATTAACCTTAGGGGGAGATTCTTAAGAGGGGGAGCGACAACCTAAGCCCCCATACCACTTTTGGCGCTCCCCCTCTTAAGCGCGCTTTTGCC
>CACZCM010000124.1 GCA_902779615.1 uncultured Ruminococcus sp.
ACTTTCCTGGAAATCTTTTTGACTATTTTCTCACATCCTTATAATTTTTCTACTCCGACTCGATCTCGGCAATTATCTTCGGAGTTGGTATAAACGCCGCTGCCGCGGCAGCCGCAAGCATTATCGGGATAATGCTCGGCGGAAAGACTATCATGAGCAGCAAGACTGTCGCAAACGGCTTTTTCAGTGTGTGACTGACAAGCGCCGATGTGACGACTGCGGCACAGAACACCGCATTGAGACCCGCTGCAAGCGCAAATGCGGCTCCAAGGCATATTCCCGAAAATATCACGGGGAAAAAGTGACCGCCTTTAAGCCCTGTTTCTATGCAAACGTTCGTTAAAAGCAACTTAACAAAAGCCGTTAATACAAGCAGCAAAACGCCGAGTGATGCGTACTCCTCCATGACCTGAGGTATCTGATGCTCACCCGAGAACATCGTAAGCGGCAGGAACGTTCCGCAAACGCCGAGGATAAGACCTCCCATGGCGCCCTTGATAACGGTAAAGCTGCCGATCTTTTTGTTTATAGCGACGCACAGCTTTTTGAAGGCGAAAAACGCGTAGCCCGCCGCAACGCCGACAATTACCATAGGCAATGCAAAAAGTCTCTCGCGCGGACCGATCTCTCCAAGCTCCAGCGATTCAAATCCCGTTTCCATGCCGAGCAGCTCGCCTATCAGGACAAATGTGCCGAACGAGCTAAGTATCGCTGCAAAATACAGCACGAGCTTAGATCGCTTCGGAAGCGCCTTTCCCCGCTCCGATTCTATCGGCTCGATAAAGCCAAACATTGGTGAACGGAAAATGGTGCCAAGCGTTGCGCCTACGCTCATAGCGGTAAGCTCCTCAACGTCTTTGGAGTATTTTTTCAGCTTGTCTCCCACCCATGTACAAAGCCCCGAGATTATGCCCGTAAGACCTGCCTCGGGACCGACCGACGCACCAAGAACGAGCGGAAAAAGTGCCGAACCGATCAGCGGGAATATTCCGCTGTAGGAATATCTGCCGTCGGTCTTGATTTTTTTGATAACGGTGCCAAGCTCCTCGGGCTTATCGCCGAACTTCTTTTTCCAAAGCCCGATCAGCAATCCGCCGACGGTACAGACTATGAGCGTGTATAACGGGAAGCCTGCTTTTTCCGGCAGGTATTCCCACAAAAGATTCGTGGCAAGGTTCATCACCTTGAGAAAGCCGCAAATTATCGCGCCGACAATCGCGCCAAGGAGGAGTGTATAAAACAGAAAAAACAGATCGTTTTTTATTTTGTTCACAGATTCACCCCCTTCTCGAACCTATGATACTATTATAGTATAACGAGTCGCAAAAAGCAAGGTTTTTGATCTGACTTTTGTTCAAAAAAATACACTTCGTTCAATTTTTTATTGAAAAAGTATCTGTTTTTGTGATATAATTATGCTACAAAGTGAAAAGGAAGTGTTTTTTTATGAGGTCTTTCAAGAGATTTATGTTTGTAGTCAAGAGAACGGGTATGTCCACCATGCTTGTCAATTTTATGATATTGCTGTCGGTCTGCGCTGTCATTATACGATTCGTTGAACCGGGTATAGAGACCATCGGCGAAGGATTTTGGTATCTTTACGTGTCGGCAACGACGATAGGCTTTGGCGATACGTGCGCCGTTACCCTTATCGGAAGGCTGATAACAGTAGTGGTCTCGCTTGTCGGCATAGTTATTGCCGCGATGATACCGGGCGTTGTGGTAACGTATTACACGGAGTATCTGAAAATACAGCACAAAGAGACTATCTCTACATTTTTGGAAAAGCTTGAACATCTGCCGGAGCTGTCTAAGGAAGAGCTTGAGGAACTTGCGGAGAAAATAAAAAAATTTAATAATAGGTGATCTGTTTGCCGAGTATTTGATCGGCACTCTTGCCTATTTCCGCCCTACCACGAAAACAGGCTGCATTCAAAAAGCCCGGTGTGCGTGAGGGTGACGCATTTGTTGCTTTTTGCTCCGATGTACTTGCCTCTAATTGTAAACTTACAAGGATTTTCGATCTTGACAGTGAGAGCATTAAGCTTGCAAAATATGAGTTTGATATAGCCCGATAATAATATATAAACAGACTATTTATGAATTGCGAGATGTATCTTATGACCGATAAGACTATTAAACGAAGCGGAGATTTTTTCTATACCGAGGTCGAGGACGGCGTAGAGCTGGTGGGCTATTTGGGCTATGATTACCCGACTTATGCCCCTGAAACGATAAATGGCAAGCCCGTCACAATGATAGGAGCGAGATGCAAGGAAGGGCTGGCTTTTCCGTACCAACTGATATTGCCCCCTACGGTGCGGGAGATCGATCCTTACGCCACTTCGACTATAAACCACACGGAAAAAATGTGGCTCAGAAAAATTACTATCTCGGCGGATAATCCGTATCTTACAGCCTACGGCAGTTTTATCTGCACCAAAGACTTAAAAAAGGTATTGCTCCGAACGTCACAAACTCGATTCAAGCGGTTTGATATTCCGGAGCAAACAGAGGTCATCGGGAAGTATCTGTTCTATAACAGTTCGATAAACGAATTAAAGCTTTCGCCGAACGTCAGAGAGATTCAGGAACATGCTTTTTCAAGCACCGGCTTGCGAGAGGTCGATATACCCGATACGGTTGAGTATATAGGAGATCAGTGCTTCTTTGACGAGTTATCCCGTGAGAAGACAACATTGATATTACACGGCAACACACGTCTTGGTCAGACGGTGGCGAACAGGTTTAAGATAGCCGATGACTGCACCGCATATATCGAAGAAAACGGTTTTGTTATGACCGCAGACGGGAAAAGGCTTCTAAAATATCAGGGCGGTGAGAATAAGATCGTGATTCCCGAATCGGTCGAGGAGATCGACGATTTTGCGTTTGAGCATGTATACAATGATGCCACAGTAACCTTGAACAAGAATCTGCGTATCATAGGCCGGAACTTATTTGTGTTTGCTAATATTGAAGAGGTATTCATTCCCGAGAAGGTGGAGCGTTTTTCGCAAGATTCCTTCGGGCGAGGCGATCCCGTCATATCTATCGACAGCGCGAATACAGCACTTCGCAGTGACGGCACGGCGATATATCGAAGGCTGTCAAACGGCAAAGAGGCGATCGTCAAGATCATTAATACGACCGTTTTCAGATATACCGTGCCCGATACGGTCGAAAGGTTTGATGAGTATCTGTTTGAAGGCTGCGATAACCTGACGCAGCTTACTCTTCCCGAAGGCTTTAAGGAATGGAACGAGCGTTATGCTCCGAAAAATCTGAAAAGTATTGTGATACCGTCCTCTGTCGAGAAAATGACATTTTCGGACTATCGGAACGAAAACAGTATTCGCTATATCGTATCGGAGGAAAACGAGAATTTCTTTACGGATGACGATATCCTGTACCGCGTAAACGGCGAAGATGATTACACTCTTCTGTTTGCTATGAACACAAAATGCAGAAGAGCGGATATCATAGAAGGCACAACGCAGATCGGACCGAGAGCTTTCAATAGTTGCCATGAGCTTCGTGATGTGATAATTCCCGAAAGCGTCCGCGAGATCGGCGCAGATTCTTTTCGCAGCACTGCTATTGAGAGATTGAGCCTGCCCGAGGGTACCGAGGTGGTTTTGGAAGGTGCTTTTTGCTATTGTGAAAAGCTGACGGAGGTCATACTGCCGCAGTCGCTTGAGATGCTTTCCGACAAAGCGTTTGACAGATGTCCGAACATAAAAGAGTTTAATGTGGCGAAGGGTAATAGATTCTTCACAGCAAAAGACGGAGTTCTGTTCGACCGCGGTATGACAAGGCTGTATTGCTACCCGATCGGCAAAAACAAAAAAGAGTACAGTATCCCCGAGGGAGTTTCAAAGCTGAGCTTCACATTCGGATACATGCCGAAAAGCAGCCGTCTTGAGAGCGTTACGCTGCCCTCTACAATAAAAACTCTCGGAGGAAACATGTTTACGGGAACACGGTTGAAGGATATATATTTTACATCGGACGTTAAGATTTTCAATGCATGGACTATATCTCACGCAGAATTTCGAACGATCAGACTTCATGCGGAGAATTGCCCCAATATCACGGATTTTGTAAACAAGCATAATGCTTCGCACAACAGCGATCTGATACTTGTAGATCGATCCATCCCCGAAGAAATACTGAAGCTGCAGGAGGAGTTCTCGTTCGACAAGGTGTCTGACGGATACCGAATTTATGCATACATGGGAAACAGCGAGACAGTAGTATTTCCGTCAAAGATATCCGGAGAGAATGTGACAGAGTTGTCGGCAAAGGCAAACATGTGCGATAATTTTTTCAATTATTACTCTCGTTCTGTTTGTGAAATAGTGATCCCCGAAGGTATAAAGAGAATCGGTGCCGGCGTATTCATGGGTCTTCCCGATATTCGTTCCGTGTCCTTTCCAAAGAGCGTGGAGAATATCCACAGGCTGGCATTTTCGGATCACAAAGGGGAAGACGAAGGGTTGTATATAAACCCAAGAACACGGTATCACACCGTAAAGGATTCGTATGCGGATAAGTATTTGTCGTCGTACCATGTTGACACATACGTAGTGAAATACCCTGTTGTCGTACACGACGGTGATGATATCACAAAAACGATAGGAACACCCGAGTGCTTTGATGTTGAGATACTTTCCGATAATACAATTAAGGCGGAGATTTGCTACGGAGAAGGCAATATCTCCCACGCGATAGTACCGACCGCAGTGCTGGGACGTCCCGTGACCGTATTGGGGACAAATAAAAATTTCATTAAAAAGTGTTTTACGGAGCTGTACATTTCCAAGAATATCAGGGAGATCGAATACTCGGAGTATTGTTTTGCCCCATCGCTTAAAGTCCTCGAAATTGATCCCGAGAACGAATTTTTTTCCACAGACGGCGTCGCTCTGCTGAGTAAAGACGGTACCGTACTGTACCGTCTGTTCTGTATGCAATTAAGAGAATACACGGTACCCGAAAGCGTGAAGATCATAAAAAAACACGCATTCGGAGGATGCTCATATCTTACGGAGCTGACTATCACATCTCCGGTAGATGAGATAGAGGGGAGGTTGTTTGACCTCGAGTCTACCAAGCTGAATACCGTGAAGGGGCTTGAATTAGTCAAGATCGTAGGCAAAGACGCTTTCAAAGGAACTCGGTTTGGAAAATCGTTTATTGAAACAAGGTGATATTATGCAATGGTCTGCGCGTTTTTATTTGAAAGTGAATGATCGTGATGTGTTTAAGAGGCTGAACGATGTTACCGCATTCGGAATGACGGGCGAAAAGCTGTTCGGAGGGTGCGCATCGGAATATGTTATCGACGGCGAATGCAGCATGACCGATTCGGAGCTGTACTCGCTCGTCGCGCAGATCGGCATAAGATTGGGCGAGGACGGCATTGTTATCGGCGACTGCACCTCTGTGAGCGTTGACCCGTTTACATACTGCGCGTTTTATCTGGGCGACAGAATACGCTCGAAATGCTTTGAGATCGGAAACGGAAGAAGTAAGCGCAAAGAGAGGCTCAGCGAGATGTTCTCCCATACCGTAATCGACAAACCGCACGAATGGCTGACTTATGCTCATTTTAGCGTATCCGAGCGTGAGAAGAAGGTCCTGTCCGAATTCGGTATAACGGTATTTGGAAGCAAAGATGGCAATGTATTTGAATACACCCCTCCGAATCTGGGCTTGCCCGAGGAGATCGCTCTTACGGGAACGCAGTATAACGGAAGAACAGACCGTATCGAAAAGATAAATATCGGCGATTCCGTCGTTCTTGTCCGCGAACCAAACAGCGAATGGGGCGAAAACACGATAGATGTCAGAACACCCGACGGCTCGATCGGATACCTTGATCAAGACGCCTGCGACAAGCTTGCGCCGCTGCTCGACGCGGGAAGGATCAACTACACCGCAGCGGTTGCAAGAGTCGTTGCGCTGTCCAAGCGTTCAAGGCATTGCAAAACAGCGATCGTGACGGTGTGTGTTAAGGTTTCTTTTCTATATACATTTTCATTGTTTTTACGAGATACATGCTTCTGTCCATTTTGAACTGACCCCAAAAAGTTAGACAAATATAAAAAAGAAGATTTATACAAAGCGACTAAGAGAACTCTTGGTCGCTTTTGTTATGCGACGTTTAACCTGTACTCAACTGGTGACATACCATCAAGTTTGAGCTTGATGCGCTTTGTGTTGTACCAGTCTATGTAAGCATGGAGTTCGGATATAAAGTGTTCTACCGAATCGAATTCCTGCAGATACAATAATTCTGTCTTTAATAATCCGAAGAAGTTTTCTGCGCAGGCATTATCAAGACAATTACCCTTTCGAGACATACTTTGGCGAATGCCTTTATCTCTTAACATTGTCTGATAATGCTTATGCTGATACTGCCAGCCCTGATCGGAATGCAGAATAAGTCCTGTATTATCCGGTATCTTTGCAAACGCTTGTTCCAGCATACTTGTTATCTGTCTCAGAATCGGATGATAGCTAAGATCGTATGCCACGACCTCACCATTGAACAGGTCAATAATCGGTGAAAGATAGAGCTTGATGCCAAATAATGCAAACTCCGTCACGTCAGTCACCCATTTCTGATTTGGTTTATCGGCTTTAAAATCACGTTCCAGAAGATTGGGAGCAGTTGTGCCAACTTCGCCTCTGAAAGAATTGTATTTCTTCATGCGTACACGGCAGAATATCCCCATTTTGCGCATCAAACGCCGAACGGTCTTATGATTTATCTTATGTGTCTTTCTAAGCTCTTTTGTTATTCTTCGATATCCGTAACGTCCTTTGTTATCATCGTATATCTTACGTATCAGAACCTTTATCTCAGCATATTTATCTGCTTTTGGGCTGCTGAACTGCTTGCTGTAATAGTAATAGGTGCTGCGAGGGATATCGGCTATTTCAATGAGCAGACCTATCTTAAATTCATGCCTCAGTTCCCATATCACTTGTGATTTTTCTCTTGCCGTACCCTTTCGGAAACCAAGGCATTCAATTTTTTTAAGTATGCATTCTCCGCACGAAGTCGCTGCACCTCTGCTATGAGGTCTTCTTCAACTTCCTTTTTCATCTTTGGCGGACGACCTGTTGATTTACGTCCTCGGCGTTCAACATAGAATCCCTCTTTGCCTTCTTCAAGGTAGATACGTTCCCAATCTGCTACTCTATGATGATTACTTACATCGAATTCTCTTGCGGCTTCACAATAGCTTAGCTTTTCTTTTAGCATCGTCTCCACGACTTTGATCTTAAATTCAGGTGTGTATCTCTTGTTTGGCTTTCCTTTTGGCATTAAAATGCCCCCTTTCGTTAGACTTTTCTTTGGTATATTCTCATTATACCATATTGTCTAACAAAAGGGGAGCATTTCATAGACCTAAGTGCCGTTTTTTTACACTATTAAACTTTTATCTCCGCACCGTTCTTAAATCGGAATGTCAATTTCCCGTCAATACCAACAGTCACGCTTT
>CACZCM010000125.1:0-1194 GCA_902779615.1 uncultured Ruminococcus sp.
AGTTACCGTTGTGTTCTGAGTTGTATTTGACGAACGGCTGCTGCTAGTGCCGGCGTTCTGAGAGGAGCTTGAGCTGCTTGACGTTTTATCGCTGTCAGTCGTTTTATTGCTGTCGCTTGATTTCTTGTCGTTGTCTGAAGCTTTATCGCTGTCGCTCGACTTTGTGTTACTGTCGGAAGATGTGTCACTGTCGCTTGACTTTTTGTCGGAAGACGTGTCGCTGTCTGTTTGAGTGTCGGTATCTGATGCGGTATCGGTATCAACACTTGCCTTTTCGTATGCGATCGTAAAGTCGGGAGCAAAGCGCAGAACTCTCGGAGCACCGGATTCGTCTGCCGCTGCGATCTGAACAGAAAGATCTCCGTCAAGCTTAGACTTGTCGAGCTTGACCTCGCCGTTTTCGTTTGTTTTGTACTTATTGCCGTTTACGGTGACATCGGCATCCTTAACGGGATTTACAACAGGCGTTGCGTTAAAGTTTTCATCATAGATCATATCGTTGCTCTTGAACACGATAACAGCGTCGCTTTCAAGCTTATCTGTTTCAACGAACGGGATCTGGCACGGGAAGCCGCCGTAATAAACGGTCAGTTCATCGCCGCTTTTAAGCTCATAGTCGGTAACGCCGACATCGGGAGCCTTGTCGTTGACGCTGTAATACCAGCCGTCATAGCCGCCGAACTTTCCTGCGGCGGTAGAGTTGATCTCGGTGATATAGCCGCTCTCCGCACCCTTGATCTCGATTTTATCGCTGTTTTTGTCTGCAAAAACGAGAGCGTCCGCCGCAGTGACGGAAGAATCGGTGTCGGTCACGGTAAGCTTTTCATAATAAATATTGCTGTCGATGCCCTCGATCCTCAGCGTGATATCGACCGAGGTATCCGCGAACGCCGCAAACGATGTAAATGCAGCAGCCGACAAAGCCGCCAATGAAGCGCAGGTAAGTCTTAGCGCACGATCAAAATTTCTTTTCATTTTCTTTTCCTCCTTCTGAACAAGGCGGGCGAACCCGCTGACAGTTAAAAGTATATCACTTCTGTAGGATTTTGTCAATAATTTGAATTTTTATGTTGTTTTTTTGAATGAGTAAAAAAATTAATTAAAAGATTTTTGCGCTGCTTTTTTCAAAAAAGCTGCCGACCGACGCGTCAGCGAAGACCTCTGCCTTTGGAAACCGCAAGCCTTTTGAAAAAA
>CACZCM010000125.1:1205-10059 GCA_902779615.1 uncultured Ruminococcus sp.
GCGAAAACTTTATGCTGTACTCTATCGAACTTTAAGTTAATGACATTGATTCGTGGTAGCCCCTTTGGATTCAAAAACTACCGTTATTGTATTATTTATTTGGCGCATTAATAAGAAAATAATATTCTGCCGAAACACAAAAAAGGCACAAGATCCAGACCGGGTCTTGCGCCTTTGCGGTACTGTCTATTTTTTTGCTTTAATGCCGTTGCCGCGTTGGGGATATCAGTCAAAATAGCCCTTTGCCGCAAGCAGCTCTGCAAGCAGAACTGCGCCGCCTGCTGCGCCTCTGAGCGTGTTGTGCGACATACAAACGAACTTGATGTCGTACTGAGTGTCTTCTCTGAGTCTGCCGATCGACACTGCCATGCCGCCTTCGAGATTTCTCTCGGATTTGATCTGCGGTCTGTCAGGCTCGGTGAAGTAGTGCAGGAACTGCTTCGGTGCGCTCGGAAGTCCAAGCTTCTGCGGCTCGCCGCTGTAGTTTGCCCAGCGCTCCTTGATCTCCTCGAGGTCGGGCTTTTTGTCGAACGATACGAAAACTGCCGCAGTGTGACCGTCGCTTACCGGTACTCTCAGGCACTGCGATGTGATCGAGGGGTTAGATGCCGGCTTGATCTCGCCGTTCTCAATCGTACCCCAGATCTTCAGCGGC
Organism: uncultured Ruminococcus sp.; assembly: GCA_902779615.1. Lineage (GTDB taxonomy): Bacteria > Bacillota > Clostridia > Oscillospirales > Acutalibacteraceae > RUG592. The sequence continues at coordinate 1,861 of CACZCM010000125.1, forward strand.
TCTTTCTCACTCTTTTCTTCCTCGCCGCCGATGTAGGGGATAAGGTTATCTACCATCTCAGGCCAGCGCTCAAATGTCTTGCCTGCGCCGGAGATCGCCTGATATGTGCATGCAAGCACCTTAGTTACGCCCATCTCCATCAGCGGGTGGATAGCGGGCACATAGCTCTGCAGCGAGCAGTTCGACTTAACTGCGATGAAGCCCTTCTTTGTGCCCAGACGTGCTCTCTGTGACTCAATGATGTCAAGGTGTGAAGCGTTGATCTCGGGAATGATCATCGGTACATCGGGAGTGAAGCGGTGAGCGGAGTTGTTCGATACTACCGGACACTCTGCCTTGGCGTATGCCTCCTCAAGCGCACGGATATCTTCCTTCTTCATATCAACTGCGCAGAAAACAAAGTCAACGAGCTTCGTTACAGCTTCGATGTCAGCGGCGTCAATAATGACCATATCCTTGAGCTTCTCGGGCATGGGGGTCGCCAAAGCCCATCTTCCGCCTGCTGTCTCTTCATAGGTCTTGCCTGCGCTCCTCTTGCTTGCTGCAAGCGCAGTTACATTGAACCACGGGTGATCTGCGAGCAGAGTGGCGAAACGCTGACCTACCATTCCGGTAGCGCCGATGATGCCGACATTATACTGCTTCATGTTAATCAATCCTTTCTTATCATCAAGGGCACGGTGTATTGTGGAAGCCTCCTTGACAATTGAGGCTTTAGCGTGTAAAATAGATTGTTGACACCGGTTACGAACCTTGAGATCATAAAATATATACCGGGAGTTTGAAGCCGCCGGGAAATTCTCGGCCGCAAAAAATCATGAGTGAGGATAACACAATAAAGTATATTTATCTTGTTCTATCCGCAAAAACAAACTCCCCATTATTAATAATAGCATTATTATGATATGTTGTCAATTTTTTTTTGCGAAAGGTACGAGGAAAAATGAAAACGAGCGACTATTTTTACGACCTGCCGAAGGAACTGATAGCCCAGACGCCGATAAAAAAACGTGATGAGTCACGACTTCTCGTTATGGACAGGCGCACCGGACAAACGCAGCACAAGCATTTTTACGATGTAATCGATTATTTAAACGAGGGCGACTGTCTGGTACTCAACGACTCCAGAGTTCTGCCCGCCAGGATCTATGGTATTAAAAAGGAAACGGGAGCGAAGGTCGAGTTCCTGCTTCTTACTCAAAAATCTCAGAATGTGTGGGAGTGCCTTGCAGGTCCCGGAAAAAAGGCGAAGGAGAACACGCAGTTTTCGTTTGGAGAGAATGTGATGACCGGTACGGTCAAGGAGGTCCTCGATAACGGGAACCGACTTGTGGAGTTTGATTATGATGGCAGCTTTTTTGAAGCGCTAGATCGTTTGGGCGAGATGCCCCTGCCGCCGTACATAACCGAAAAGCTTGAGGACAAGGAGCGCTACCAGACGGTCTACAACCGCGAACCCGGCTCTGCAGCGGCGCCCACTGCCGGTCTGCATTTCACCGATGAGCTGCTTGAAAAGATCTCGCAAAAAGGCGTAAAGCTTGGATATGTTACTCTTCATGTCGGCTTGGGAACGTTTCGTCCGGTCAAAGTAGATGACGTCACAAAGCACAAGATGCACAGCGAGCACTACGAGATACCTCAGAAGACCGCCGATCTGATAAACGAAACGAAAAAAGCCGGCGGCAGAGTGATCTGCGTCGGTACGACCTCGTGCCGCACCTTGGAGGCGGCTGCATCGACGTACGGCGAGATCAAGGCGTGCAGCGGCAGCACCGATATATTCATTTATCCGCCCTATGAGTTTAAGATCATGGACGGACTTATCACGAATTTTCACCTTCCCGAAAGCACGCTTATAATGCTTGTATCTGCGTTCGGCGGCTACGATAATATAATGAGCGCCTACAAGGAGGCTGTTTCGCAGCGGTACAGATTTTTCAGCTTCGGCGACGCTATGGCGATACTGTAATTTTATGAAGCTACGTCTATGGTCAATATTAACAGACTATAAATAGAATAATCAGTGAAATTGCCGATAGATGTAAATGGTGATTTGTGATAAAATTATAAAGGTCAATATGGTGTAATGCCTGAAAATTTATTATGATGGGAGTATTAAAAATGCAAAAGAAATCGGTCTGCATAATTATTGCAGCAGCACTGCTTGCGGGTATGGCTTCAATGCCGATCACTGCGTAAGCAGCGGTGAAACATACGGCGATTTTGAATATTCGATCAGCAGCTGGGACGGCGTTCTCAAGATAACAAGGTACAAAGGATCAGATACCGAGGTCACGATCCCTTCCGAAATAAACGGTACTTTGGTAACGGTGATCGATTATCGCGCTTTTGTTGACTGCACTCGTATGAAAAGCGTTACGATTCCCGATACGATAACGTCTATTGGCGGAAATGCTTTTGCAGGCTGCACTAGTCTTGAAGAGGTGACAATACCTAGTTATTTGACAGAGATCAGCTATTCAGCATTTGAAGGCTGTACAAACCTGAAAAGCGTGACGATACCAAATTCTGTAACAACGATTGGAAATGGCGCATTTGAAGGCTGCACAAACCTCAAAAGTGTAACGATACCGGATTCCGTCACATCGATCGGCGACAGTGCGTTTTCCGGCTGTACAAACCTGAAAAGTGTGACGATCGGCAATTCGGTTACAAAGATCGGCGACAACGCATTCAGAAAGTGTACAAATCTGACCGATCTTACATTGTCCGATTCGATCAATTCTATCGGCTATCAGGCATTCAGCGACTGCACACACCTCAAGGATCTTGTTATTCCCAATGCGGTAACGGAGATCAAGGGCAATGCATTCAACGGCTGCACAGGTATTGAAACCTTAACGATCGGCAAATCGGTGACATCTATCGGATACGGCGCGTTTGAGGAATGCAAAAATCTGAAAAGCGTGACAATTCCCGGTTCTGTTGCTTTGATCGGCAGCAGCGCGTTTGCCGGCTGTACGAACCTGAAGGGTGTAACTCTCCCGAATTCAGTTGCTTCAATCGGCAGCAGCGCATTCAATGGCTGCACAAACCTCAAGACGGCGGTTATCGGCAACTCCAACGATGACAGCGGCAGTTCTACAATTACCATCGGTGAAAACGCATTCGATAAATGTACGAATCTATCCGAACTTACGATCTCAAATCATGTAGGCAAGATCGGATACAGAGCGTTCAACGGATGCACTCACATCAAAGAAGTGATTATCCCCGATTCCGTGACCGAGATCGAGGGCGGCGCATTCAACGGCTGCACAGGCATCGAAAAGGTTAAGATTGGCAACGCTGTCACATCGATCGGCTATTCCGCATTTGAGGGCTGTACACGTATTTCGAGCGCAGTTATCGGCAATTCCGTAACGTCGATCGGATCGTCTGCGTTTGAGGGCTGTTCGAATCTTTCGGAGATAAAGATCCCCGATTCCGTGACTGAGATCGGTAACAGCGCATTCAACGGCTGTACTAAAATGAAAAAGGCGGTTATCGGCAATGCTGTAACGACTATCGGCGAGAATGCATTCAGCAAATGTACGAATATGACCGACTTGACGCTTGGCGAGTCATTGACCAAGATCGGCTACCGCGCGTTCAGCGGCTGCACACATTTGACGTCGGTTACGCTCCCTGATTCGCTCACTACGATCGAGGGTGGGGCGTTCTCCGGCTGCACAAAGCTTACAAACGTTAAATTCGGCGAATCTCTTACGGAAATCGGTTATTCGGCATTCGAGGGCTGCGAAAGTCTTATAAGTGTTGACATCGGCAGAGCTGTGACCTCGATTGGCAGCAGCGCTTTTGAGAAATGCACACATATGACAAGCGTAAAGATCGGCGAGTCTGTAACATCGATCGGCAACAGCGCATTCTATGGCTGTGTAAACCTTACGAAACTAAATATCAGCGATTCTGTTACCTCGATCGGCGACTCCGCATTCAGCGGCTGCACAAACCTCAAGGGCGTTGCGATCGGCAAGTCTGTAACCGAGATCGGCTATAATGCTTTTTACAAATGTTCGAATCTGAAAGGTGTTTCTATTCCCGAATCCATGACATCGATCGATAGCAGTGCTTTTGGTGAATGCGCAAATCTGAAGGACGTTTACTACGGAGGCTCAAAGGAACAGTGGGAAATGATCAACATTAGCTACGGCAATGACTATCTGACGGGGGCGACTATCCACTATAATTCCTACCTTGATGTTATCCCCGAGCCTGTCAGCAAGGCTATTTACGGCGACATGGACGATGACGGCGTTATCACATCGGGTGACGCACTGAATATTCTCCGTGCAAGCGTTCAGCTCAACAAGCTCAATGACGAGCAGTTCAAGCTTGCAGATATTGACGGTGACGGAACGCTTACTTCGAGCGACGCACTTTCGGTTCTTCGAGCAAGCGCAGGTTTTGGCGGCGACAACAAGGTCGGCAAGCAGGCGTAAAAACTAGTTTAATATGAATAAAAAGTGCTGCTTCTTTGATCGGTCTTATGAGGCGGCACTTTTACTTTTATGCATTGTAACTTTGTTGAAAAATGCTTGCAAAATACTTTTGATTAATAGTTTTTTACTCAGCTGTTATCTTCAATACGTTCGGCACATTGGTGACGGCTTGCGCCTGCTTTTTTGTTAACGCCGGGTACAATTTTTGCTTCGCTTGCGATTATTTCTTTATTGATTAATTCTTTTGCTTGGCTAAAACTGTTTTGTGGGGCTGCAGTCTCCGCTGCCGCGTCGGTCGGTGCTGTTGCATGCAGCAACGTCTGCCACTGGCAGACCGCACCCCACACCCTCGACAGCTTTTTTGAAAAAAAGCTGCGCAAAAAACTTTTGATTAATAGGTTTTTACTCATTCAAAAGCCGTGGTAAAACGCCGCTTTCCGCTTGTAAATTTTTCCGGATTGTGGTACAATAATCATATTATCGAACGTGAAAGGACGTGCCGTTTTTTGAAAATTCTTTTTGTATGTACCGGCAATACCTGCCGCAGCCCGATGGCTCAGGCGCTGTTTGCTGCCGAAGCTAAGCGGCGCAGCATTGATTGTGAGGTCAAGAGCGCAGGACTTGCTGCGTTCACCGGCAGCCCCGCTTCCGATAATTCGGTCGCAGTACTGAAGGAGATCGGAATAGATATCATGAGCTTTCGTTCGACGGCTCTCTCGGCGGTCATCAGTGATGAGTTCGACCTCTACGTGCCTATGACGTACTCGCAGGCCATTGCGCTTGTAAATATCGGTATTGAAAAAAGTAAAATATATTTGTTTAAGAATGAAGTCACAGATCCATACGGCGGAAGTATCGATACATATAGGAAGACTCGTGATGAGATCGCCGAAAATGTGAAGATGCTTGCAGATTTCGTTGAATCCAAGCTTGGCGGTGGACACAAATGAGTGTCGATATCACGCTTGTAAAAATGTCTGCCGAGATGATACCCGCTTTGGCAGAGATCGAGAGAGTTTGCTTTTCTCATCCGTGGACGGAGGAGGGGCTTGCGGCGGAGCTTGAGAAAGAAACAGCTGTGTTTTATGCTGCGCTGCTTGATGACCGGCCTGTCGGGTATATGGGTTTTCAAATAATATGTGATGAAGCGTATGTCGACAATATAGCGGTGCTGCCGGAGTTCCGAAGACTTGGTATCGGGCGGAAACTGCTTTATAATGCAGTGGAAATATGCAGATCAAGGGGAGTGTCGTTTCTGTCGCTGGAGGTTCGTCCTTCAAATACGGCGGCGGTATCGCTCTATGAAAGCGTAGGATTTGCAGAAGTGGGATCTAGGCGTGGGTTTTACTCTTCGCCGACAGAGGACGCGCGCATAATGACTCTCTATTTTAACGGGACGGAGAATATTTAATGGGAAGTATTAACGAAAACAACGAAAAAGATATGAAGATATTAGCGATCGAAAGCTCCTGTGACGAAACTGCGGCAGCGGTCGTTGAAAATGGCAGACGTGTTCTGTCGAATGTTGTAGTGTCGCAGATAGAGGAGCACAAGCTGTACGGCGGAGTTGTGCCGGAGATCGCAAGCCGCCGTCATGTTGAGGCAATAAATGTCGTGGTTGACGAGGCTTTGGATCGTGCCGGACTCACGCTTAATGGCATTGATGCCGTTGCGGTGACATATGCGCCCGGGCTGATTGGCGCGCTGCTTGTCGGCGTGAATTTTGCGAAGGGGCTGTCTTATGCTACAGGACTTCCGCTGATCCCCGTTCATCATCTGCGCTCGCATATCGCTGCAAATTATATATCAAATCCCACGCTTAAGCCGCCGTTTTTGTGCCTTGTGGTTTCCGGCGGACATAGTCACATAGTATATGTGGAAGATTATACAAAAATGAGAATAATAGGAAAAACTCGTGACGATGCAGCGGGCGAAGCGTTTGATAAGGTCGCAAGAACTATTGGAATGCCGTATCCGGGCGGCGTTAATCTGGATAAAAAAGCAGAGCTTGGCAATGATGATGCATATCAGCTGCCTCGTCCGAAGCTGGCTGATTCTCCTTATGATTTCAGCTTTTCGGGGCTGAAAACGGCGGCGCTGAATCTGATCCACAACACCGAACAAAGAGGTGAAAAAATAGCGGTTGAGGATTTCAGCGCCTCATACCGCAAAGCCGTTATCGGCTGCCTGACAGATAATTTTATCAAAGCGGCAGATGATCTTGATTGCAGCCGCCTTGTGATTGCCGGCGGCGTATCGGCCAACACACTGCTTAGGCGTGATCTGACCCGAATTTGCACAGAGAGAGGATACGAGCTTTTTATGCCCGAGCTGAAATACTGCGGTGACAATGGCGCAATGGTCGGCGCACAGGCGTATTACGAATATTTAAAGGGAAATATTGCAAATCTCTCGCTGAATGCTGCCGCGACGATGTCGATCGAAAAGTAAGATCGATCCCGAAAGGACTATTGTATGGAAAAAACAAATGTTATGCGTATTCTCGATCAGAAAAAGGTCAGCTATACGCCCCACAGCATCGGCGACAACTCGAAAATGACAGGAACACAGGTGGCAGAGGTTCTTGGAAAGCCTGCGGACGAGGTCTTCAAAACGTTGGTTACGGTCGGTAAAAGCGGGGCAAACTATGTTTTTGTCGTGCCGATCAACGGTGAACTTGATCTGAAAAAGGCGGCCAAGGCAGTAGGCGAGAAGTCGATAGAGATGCTCAAAAGCCGTGAACTGCTTCCTCTTACCGGATATGTCCACGGCGGGTGTTCTCCGATAGGAATGAAAAAATTCTTCAGAACCACAGTTGACGAATCTGCACAGACAAAATCATCGATCTGCTTTAGCGCAGGTAAGATCGGATTTCAGGTGGAAATAGCGCCGAATGATCTGAATAAGGTGATCCGTTTTCAGTTTGGCGATATAGCCGCAGAGAAGATGTCCGCTGACTCTGTCGGGCGGTGTGGGACATCTCCTGTTCAGTAGAGGTATAGTTCCCCGCTTAAGTCAGAGCTTTTAAAAACTGTTTCCGAAGAATGAACCGATCCTGCAGCCGTTCAGAAGCTGCTCGGGTATTTTTGCAGATCCTTCCGCATATAATCAATATAGCTTATGGACATCTTTAAAGATTTATTGGGAGGATCATTATGCTGAAAGATTTGGTTCGAAAAGGGCTGTGTGTGCTGTTAACTGCGGCAGTGGCGGCGGTCAATATTCCTGCTGCTCACGCAGAGAGCGGCGGTGATGCTGCGGGGACGAATGCGCCGGCGGCGGTGCTGATGGATGCCGAAACGGGAAAAGTTCTGTGCGAGAAAAATTCCCATGAAAAACGCCCATGCGCCTCATTGTCGAAGATCATGCTTTTGTGCCTTGCTTTCGAAGCGATAGACGAAGGTACGCTTTCTCTTGACAGCATGGTTACGGCATCTCCGATCGCCTGCGCTCAGAACGGCGCAGATATCTGGCTTGTCGAAAGCGAGCAGCTGAGCGTTGAGGATCTTGTAAAGGCTGTTGCAATGGTGGCTGCGAACGATGCTGCGGCCGCGCTTGCCGAAAGGCTGTACGGTTCGATCGACGCCTGTATAAAGGCGATGAACGACAAAGCTGCTGCGCTGTCGCTTGCTACATTCTTGATCTCATTATTGCTGAGGTCAAGTCTGTAAGGAGCGATGTTGCTGTTGGGCATATTCCAGCCGTAGCCGTTTGCGGTAAAGAACTGAGTATCGTG
>CACZCM010000126.1 GCA_902779615.1 uncultured Ruminococcus sp.
CCGGCTGCGGAAAGTCGACGCTTGCAAAGCTGATTGCGGGTATTTACTCACCGCAAGGCGGAAAAATACTTTTTGACGGTATGGAACCTAATGAAATAAATCACCGCTATTTTTACTCAAAAGTAGCTATTGTAAGTCAAAATACGCATCTGTTTGACGGAAGCGTTGCAGACAATATAACAATGTGGGATGACAGCATACCTTACGAGGATATAACCGCTGCGGCAAAAGTGGCGTGCATTCACGAGGATATTATAAATCGCAAAAACGGCTATAACGAAGCCGTAATCGAGAATGGCGCAAATTTTTCCGGCGGACAGCGTCAGCGTATAGAAATAGCCCGAGCGCTTGTGAAAAAGCCTGCGGTACTTATACTGGATGAGGCGACAAGCGCACTTGATACCATTACCGAAAAAAAAGTGATGGACAATATAAAAGCCATCGGAATTACCTGCATAATAGTGGCACACAGGCTTTCAACGATAATAGACAGCGATGAAATAATTGTGCTTGAGGGCGGAATTATAAAAGAACGAGGCTCGCATAGTTCACTTATGGACAAGAAGGGTGAATACTATCGCCTTAGAAGGAGTGAGGACTGATGGAAGAAAACAATTATCAAAACGAGATTGAAAATATCAGTCAGCGCGACCGCGAATCTGTGCTTCGGGCATACGAAAATATACATTCGGTTTTTGAAGATAAGAGGAGCTATAACGGTATAAACGCCGTCCTGCATTTTTTCCACGAAAAGAATTTTGTGGATGAAAATCTGCCGCTGTCAAAGCAGCTTGAGGAAATAGAAGTACATTCGCAGATAAAAACGCGGCTGGTGGAGCTTGAACCTGATTGGTATAAAACAGCGGTGGTTCCGATGCTGTTAAAAACATCGGACGGGCGGCATCTTGCGGTAATACCTAAAATCAACGGTTCTTGTTCATACATAGAAAATGGGAAAAGCTATACTGTTACAACGGAAAATGCAAAAAAGTTTATGAGCAGCGCATTATCCTTTTATAAAAGTACAAGTAGCAAAAATATTGGCTTTAGGGGATTTGTTTCGTTCATGATAAAAAGCATAACTCTAAGAGACGCACTTACGGTATTTACAGCATGTATTCTTGCAGTAACGGCGGGACTTATGCTGCCTTGGGCAAACAGTTTTATATTTTCAAGGGTTGTTCCTGCCGGAGATTTGTCGGCAATATTCCCCACTGCGGCGCTTCTCTTTTCGGCAGTATCGGTGGCGGCGGTTATGCGGCTTTTGCAATCGCTGATAATTGCAAACACAATGCAGAGAGCCGACACCTATGTTCAAAGCGGTATATTTTCAAGGTTAATGAGCCTGAAGGCCGACTTTTTCCAAAAAGTTAAGGCAGGCGAGCTGTCGCGTATTATACTGGAATTTTCGGATTTGTCGAAAATTATCTCCGTAAGAAGCATAAGTGCGCTTATAAATATGGTTTTATCAATAGTATATTTGTTTCAAATATACCGTTATGCCCCTAATCTTACGGGATTTGTTGTGCTTGTGTCGTTACTTCTTATCGCCTTAATGGCATTTGAGGGAAAAATCAGTGCAAAATGGATGCGTGAGTACGCACAGTCGATGTCAAAAATGTCAGGCTTTTGCTATGAAATGTTTTCGGGGATTGAGCATATAAAGCTAAGCGGTGCCGAAGCGCGTGTGATGAAACGTTGGAGCCGGCGCTATGCCGACACTGCCGAGCATGAGGAAAAACCGGCAGTGCTGGAATATTTGCCGGTAATATATAAGGTTTTTACCGTGCTGAGTACATTTGTTATATTTATTTTAGGCTCCTCGCTTGCGGTATCGGATTATATAGCGTTTGCCGCTTCATACGGTGCATATATGGCGGCGCTTTTGGGAGCCGGAATTGTTGTACAGTCTTTGTCACAGTTTCGTTCGTCCTATGAGATAATAAAGCCTTTACTTACTGCTGAGTGCGAGGAATACGGTGGCACGAAACGCAGGTTGGATAATTTACGAGGAGATATTCGGATATCGGATTTGAATTTCCGCTACAACGAAAATGCGCCGTATGTCTTAAAGCAAGTGTCGCTTAATATCAAGGTGGGCGAAAGCGTCGGAATAATCGGTGCGTCAGGGAGCGGAAAATCAACGCTTATAAGGCTTTTGCTGGGCTTTGAGAGCTTTCATGAAGGCTCCGTTTTGGTAGACGGTATTGATATAAGAGAGCTTGATCTAAAAAACTATCGAAAAAAAATAGGCGTAGTTCTTCAAAACGACGGATTATTAAACGGCAATATTTATGATAATATAGCAATAGGCAAGCCAAATGCTCCTCCCGAGGAAGTCTATTGGGCGATTGAAAAAGCAGGCCTTAAAGATGATATAAATGCCTTGCCTATGGGCTTGTATACGCCGGTAAGTGCAGAAAACGGCACTTTTTCCGGCGGACAGATACAAAGACTTATTATAGCGAGAACACTTTTAACCAAACCGTCCCTTATAATACTTGACGAGGCTACAAGTGCGCTTGATAATATAGCTCAGGCAAAAATCACGAAAAGTCTAAGCGAGCTTGAATGTACTAAAATCATAGTTGCTCACAGATTATCGACGATTTTAAGCTGTGATAAGATAATCGTTATGGATAAGGGGGAGATTATTCAGCAGGGCACATTTGAAGAGCTGAAAAATGAGGAAGGCTTATTCAGAGAACTTATTAAAAATCAAGAATATAAAGAAAGCGAGGAAAAGGAATGAACAAAATGTTCAAAAGGGCAACTGCGCTTTTGCTGACGCTTACACTGTCTTTGGCAATGGTGCAGTTACCTGTAGCAGCAGAAGCGGCGGATGTATATCTGCCGGAGGTGGAAATCGAGGATTCGATTTTACAAAGTGATGTTTTCTACCTTGCGTCAACCTCAGCAAATCTTTATGAGGGCGCAAACGAGCGCTATCTCTTGAGAGTTGCAAGAGGCGGTGACGCAGCGGAGGAAGCGGGAGTAAACATTAAAATCTCCGATATGACAGCAAAATACGGCAAAGATTACACGGTTTCGGTATTCGGAACGGGCGAAACGGTGGAAAATGCCGATGAAAGCATGTCGCTCATGGAGATGATGGAAGGTGAAGAATACACTCAGAGCGAACTCAAAAGCGATGAGGAATTCTACAACATCATGGAAGGCGACGAGGAACTTCAAAAGCAAACAGAGCAGGCTATGCAGGGGGCAGTTGACTACATAGAGGAAAAAAGCGGACTTGCGGATACCGCTGCCGAGTACACAGGCGATGATGTATCCGATGATTACGCAGAGGTCTTAAAGCTCTACTCGGGTGAAGAGGCTTATCCTCAGAAGCTTTCCTCATCAACGGACACAATGCAGCAGATACAGCAGATGGCAAATGTCATAACCGATGCTGTTATCGGTGCCGACCTTGTTCTGAACTTTGAGGCGGGAGAAAAGGAAAAGTACCTTGTTATTGATGTTAAAAATAACAACAAAAGCGATGGTGACAGATACTTCTACATTATGCTTGGCGCACCGTTCGGTTCTACCACAAACAGTGCCGCATCAAGCTGTGCATTAACGATAGTTGATGATGAAGAGCATGAAAACGCAAAATTTAGTTTTTCGGAGACAAGTTATACGGCTGATGGCAATAATCTGCAAATTACCGTAACACGCGAAGGTGCGCTGAATCAAATGGCTGTGGTACACCTCACAAGCGAGGCGGGAACTGCAGTTGCGGGACGCGACTTCTCACCTGTTGACGCTGAGCTTGCATTCCCATTCGGTATAACGAAACAGACAGTCGATATTCCGATAAGACAAGCATATTTAAAATCCGATGCTGATTTTACTTTGAGACTTGAAGGTGCAGAAAATGCCGAAATCGTAAACGGAGAGGCGTATGTTACGATAAAGCCGAAGGCAGCGGATGTTTCGCTTATGTCGGCAGAAGATGATGACAGCGTTTCTCTTATGGCGGAAAGAACGTACTCCGTTGAGGATGTCATAACAGGTGAATCGGTGGATGTATCAAAGCCGAAAGGTCACGGAACGTCCAGAGGACATGATTTCTGCGGCGCTAACGGCTGGGACGGTGACAGCTGGGATCTTATGTGGGACGAGGATGCGTTCTGGACCAATCCCCACGGCACGCTTTGGGTCAAATATTATTGTGATCCATGGTATTATGAATATTGCGGCTATGAAGCGGATATATTCAAATGGGATACATGTGCCAATATAAAGGTCACAGTGGAGGATCAGACTGTATATGACAGCAAGAACCCCATAGGCAAGACGAATTTTTTCATGCCGAAAAACGATGGTACAGATCTCATGGACGAGATTTATTTTGAAAACTATGCAAACTGCTCGGACTGCGACCGCTTGCAGATAAAGGGCTTGAAGGGAATCTACAGACCTTTTGAGATAAACCTACAGGTTGCCGATCAGCTTGAGTTCCTCAATGAAGACGGTACAAAGAGCAAGTGGGCGGGCGCAACCGGGGCAAAGCTCTCCGGCGCGAACAACCAGAATAACAACTATATCGTAAAATATGCCAAGGACGGTCTGAATACTGTATCCATCATACAGGACGATACGACATATGCCCGTTTTACCGGTGCAAAGACCATACAAGAAAACGGATACACAAGGAGCATAAGTCTGTCGGGCAGCGATATGAGCGATACACGCTCATTTACTATGGACGCATCCTGGATTAATAGTAACAGAGGTTCTTATAATGTTAAAACGAATCAGGTAGCCGCTTACAAGAACCCCAACGGCACCTACGGTACAAAGGGCGTTATCAATCTAAAGCCTACCTTCGGCTATAAGGACGCGAAGGTAGTCGTTAAGGTGCCTGAAAGTACTAACTTCGGTTACTTCAAGATAAGCAATGAAAATAAGGATGTAAGCAAGGACACGACTTATACCTATCACCGCGGCGATATCTTAAAGCTTGATACCGTAATGCGCGATGCGTATAAGGATATGTACGAGCCGTCGGGCTATAAGATCAGCATCAAGCAGAACGAAAGCGATACCTATTGGGTAAAGCGCGATGTTATCGTTCCTTACGATGATATCAGCGGCAACAGATACCTGAACGAGGGAAAGAGATTAAAGTACAGTTATTATGAAATAACCCCGCTTTATCAGAGAAAAGGCAACGCCATAGCCGTAATGGTGAAGGCATCTGATGTATCAAAGCTTGACCCGGGCTTTGGCTTTATGCAGGCAAATGCTGTAAATGATGTAACGGTAGGCGGCGTCGCATATAAAGAATATGCCATCTATGACAATGTCAGAAACGGTAAAATCTATACAGTCGGCGCAAAGCTTGCTTCATCAGCGGGCAATAAGGCGTACCTGAACTGGAAAGAAGTAGGTAGCGGCAAAGTATATGCAGGTGATATGTTCTACCACAGAGCATCGGGCAGCAAGGACGATAATGTTATCACATTGTCGGTAGAAACGGGTGCCAAAGCGGATATGTATGAAACGCTTGAGGGCAATATCGTAAGACCTGCGTATAATATGAGATCTCACGATGTGAGCGCGTTCAAGAATACGCCTGCTGCTGGGGCTGTCGTTTCCGTAGGCAGCGAGTACGCCGTTGCGGACGTGAATGGTCATTTCCGTACCCCGCCGATAAGAGCAATGTACGGTACGAGCAGTTCGCCCCGATATTTCCGTTATATGATAAGCGTAAACGGAACAGATGATCTCCGTGATGTTGAGATTAAGTCCGGAAAGACAGAAAAACAGGATATATTTATGACCGCCGGTTCAAGTGTTACGACAAAGGTGGATGTAACAAGACAGAGTGTCGGTTTCCAGAATATCAGCACGGAAAACGGAAGTATTATGGATAATATATCCGTTTACAGAGATGGCGCTCATCAGGGCGAGGGCACAAGCCTTGTTGTTGACTATTCAAAGGCGGAGGAAATATTAGAACT
>CACZCM010000127.1 GCA_902779615.1 uncultured Ruminococcus sp.
AAATGGATCATCAAAAAGCATCTCATCCCGAACTGCATCAGCGTAGTTATTATTTCCGCCGCGCTTCAGATTCCCTCTGCGATCTTCACAGAGAGTTATCTCTCGTTCCTCGGTCTCGGTGTAAACGCGCCGATGCCCTCGCTCGGTTCTCTTGCGTCCGACGCACTCAACGGCATTACAAGCTACACATACCGCCTCATTATCCCTGCGGTTGTTATCTCGCTTATCGTGCTCAGTCTGAACCTATTCGGCGACGGTCTGCGCGACGCGTTTGACCCGAAGCTTAACGGTTAAAAGGAGGATATGTTCAAATGGCTTTACTTGAAGTTAATAACCTCAGAACTTCCTTTTTTACCGACGCAGGTGAAGTCAAGGCTGTAAACAACGTATCGTTCAGTCTTGACAGAGGAAAGGTCCTCGGGATAGTTGGTGAGTCCGGTTCCGGCAAATCCGTAACGGCATACTCGATTATGCAGATACTTGCGGGAACAGGCAAGATCGTCGGCGGTTCGATCAAGTTTGACGGAACGGAGCTTGTCGGTGCGGGCGAAAAGGTTATGAAGACGATCAGAGGCAACAAGATTTCGATCATCTTCCAGGACCCGATGACGTCGCTCAACCCGACATACACGATCGGCAAGCAGCTTATGGAGGCTATCCTCCTTCACACAGACAGAGACAGCCAGCAGGCATACGACCGCGCGGTCGAAATGCTTCGCCTTGTAAATGTAAACGAACCTGAAAGGCGTATGAAACAGTACCCCTATGAGTTTTCCGGCGGTATGCGCCAGAGAGTTATGATCGCGATGGCACTTGCCTGCGAGCCTGATATTCTTATCGCCGACGAGCCGACAACGGCGCTCGATGTAACGATCCAGGCACAGATTCTTGAGCTTATGGGTTCACTCCAGAAAGAGCTCGGAATGGCGATCATAATGATAACTCACGATCTCGGTGTTGTAGCTCAGATCTGCGACGAGGTCATCGTAATGTACGCGGGATCTATCTGCGAACAGGGTACAGCCGACGAAATTTTCTACAATCCCTGTCACGAATACACAAAGGGACTTCTCCGCTCGATCCCCACTACCGATACTGCCGGCAGAAAGCTCCAGCCTATTACCGGTACTCCGATCGATCTTCTCAATATGCCAAAGGGCTGTCCGTTTGCGCCGCGCTGTGAGTTTGCAATGAAGGTTTGCATTAACCACAGAGCCGATCGTATGAGGATTAACGACGATCACGACGCTGCCTGCTGGATGAATGTTAAGCACGGTGTTCAGAACGGGGAGATAGATCTTGATGAGCTTTCATCCGACGGCAACCCGAAGGAAAAGAAAGCCGAGCCTCCGAAAGAGGAGAAGAAAGAGCCTGTAAAATATACGGCTGATAATAAGAACAACACAGGCAGCAGTAATAAGGGAAAGAAGAACAAGAAGAACAAGAAGAAGGGCGATGAATCTGTTGGCTGATACAGAAAAAAAGGTTGACGAAAAAAAGCCGCTTATCGAGGTCAAGGATCTCAAGGAATATTTCTATATTAACACCGGTTGGTTTGTTTCAAAGCCGCTCAAGGCGGTTGACGGTGTTTCATTCACGATCAACAAGGGTGAAACGCTCGGACTCGTAGGCGAGTCCGGCTGCGGTAAAACGACTGTAGGAAGAACGATGCTTCACCTTTACAAGCCTACAGGAGGCGAGATCTGGTACGATGGCAAGCAGATCAAGACGCGTTCTGATATAAAAGAATTCCGTAAAAAAGCGACTATGGTGTTCCAGGATCCGTATTCGTCGCTGAACCCGAGAATGACAGTCTCAGATATAATCGGCGAACCACTCGACGTTCACAAGCTTTATTCCACAAAGCAGGAGCGTCAGGACAGGATACTTGAACTGATGGGATACGTCGGTCTGAACTCTGAGCACGCCGCAAGATATGCGCACGAGTTTTCCGGCGGTCAGCGTCAGAGAATAGGAATCGCTCGTTCGCTTGCGGTCAACCCTGATTTTATCGTCTGTGACGAGCCGGTCTCCGCGCTTGACGTATCTATTCAGGCGCAGGTCATCAATATGTTCGACGAGCTTCAGGAAAAGCTTGGGCTTACTTATCTTTTTGTTGCGCACGACCTTCTCGTTGTCCGACACATCTCCGACAGGATCGCGGTTATGTATCTCGGTAAAATGGTGGAGCTTGCCCCTGCAGCGGAGATATATGACAGACCGCTTCATCCGTATTCAAAGTCGCTGCTTTCAGCGGTGCCCGTTCCTGATCCGAAGATCGCAAGAGCGAATAAGAGGATCGTTCTCACTGGAGATATCCCCAGTCCGCTCAACGCGCCCTCCGGCTGTCCGTTCAGAACGAGGTGCAAGTACGCGACAGATAAATGCGCGGAGTCGATGCCCGAATTCAAAGAGGTATCGACAGGTCATTTCGTTGCCTGCCACAGAACGGCAGACATAAATTCCTGATATGTTCCTAAGGCATCAGATACGACGCTTTAGCTTCATATATATTTTAATGATCTTAGAAAGGATTGAACAGAAATGAAATTCAAAAGGATCCTCGCCGCTGTTCTTGCAGGTGCGATGGTGCTCGGTCTTGCTGCCTGTCAAAAAGATTCGGGCGGCAGCACAGGTACAGGCACAGGCGACGTAGCTGAAAAAACGGTATCAAACGATCCCAAAACCTTGAATGTATGTCTTGCAAGTGAGCCTGACACGATCGACCCTGCGCTCAACTCCGCAGTAGACGGCGCAACTCTTCTTGCGCACCTCTTCTCAGGTCTTGCAAAGTGGGAACAGGACGATTCAGGTAAGCTCGTTATCGTTGCAGACGCTGCTAAGGAGCTCGTTGAAGGCGTTGAGAACGAGGACGGTACAGTCACCTATACTTACACCCTCCGCGACGGCCTCAAGTGGTCTGACGGAAAAGATGTCACAGCCGGTGATTACGTATTTGCTTGGCAGCGTGCGGCTTCCACAGAGCTTGCAGCAGACTACGGTTACATGTTCGAGGTAGTCGACGGCTATGCTGATATCTGGGAAACAGCTACAGACGACGAGGCAACATACGTTAACCCCGACGCTAAGCTCAATGTCAAGGCAGTAGACGACAAGACGATCGAAGTTACGCTTGCTAACAAGATCTCCTACTGGAACGAGCTTCTTGCGTTCCCGACATATTTCCCTGTTCGTGAGGACATTGTTTCAAATGAAGCTTGGGCAACAGACCCGTCCACATACGTCTGCAATGGTCCGTATACTCTCGATTCATGGGAGCACAACAGCCTAATCACTCTTAAGAAGAACGAGAACTACACCGACGCCGACAAGGTAACAATGAATACTCTTAACTTCTACCTTTCCGACGACGCAAACAATATGCTCTCCAACTTCAAGAACGGCGACTGGCTTCTTATCGACGACGTTCCGACAAACGAGATGGCTACGCTTAAGGAAGAGTATCCCGACGAGTTCTTTAACGTTGGTCAGATAGGCACATACTATGTATGCTGGAACATCAACGAGTCGATCCTCCCCGCTGACTCCAAGCTCACAGGCACAGAGAAGGCTAACGCAGAGGCAGAGATCAGAAACGCAATTTCCCTTATCTTTGACAGAAACTATATCGTAAACGACATCGCACAGGGCGGTCAGCTCCCCGCTTCATCCTTCGTTGCAATGGGTCTTACAGACGCTGACGGCTCCGAGTTCTACAAGAACACTGGCGTAAGTAAGGATTATGACGGTTACTTCAATGTTTCCGAGGACACGCTCCAGAGCAATTTCGATTCTGCTATTGAGGTGCTCAAGAAGTATTACAACTACGACGAGTCCACAAAGCAGTTCACAAACTTCCCGACTATCACATACCTCTACAACACTTCCGAGGGTCATAAGGCTATCGGTGAGTATCTCCAGAGCGCTCTTGCAGGTATCGGTATCACAATGAACCTTGAGAACCAGGAGTGGGCAACATTTCTTAACACACGTAAGCAGGGCGATTACACTATCGCAAGAAACGGCTGGCTCGCTGACTACAATGATCCGATCTGCTTCCTCGATATGTGGACAACATCTTCCGGTAACAACGACGTTCAGTACGGCAGAGGCGACCACGCTTCCGTCGCAGCTTACAGCCTTGATCTCACACAGTTCGGTATTGATGTTAAGGTCGAGAACGGAACATGGGCTGAGACGTACGACGTTCTCATCGCTCAGATCAAGAATTGCACAGACCAGAAGAACCGTTATGCTATGATGCACATTGCTGAGGATATGCTTATGGAAAGCGGCTGCATCACTCCGCTCTACTACTACACAGATCAGTACATGCTCAGCACAAAGGTAAAGGGCTTCTTCTCCAACCCGCTCGGTTACAAGTACTTCATGTACTGTACGATCGAAGAGTAATTCCCGATATATTAGCTTTTTAAAGACTGATTGAATTAAACCGACCTTTTGATGGACGAAATATCCTCAAAAGGTCGGTTTTTTACTTGAAAAATAAATTGAAAATTGCAATAGCAAGTCGAAACAATTTTATAATTTGTAGTAAAACGCTGTGAGTTCCTTGAGTGATGAGCGTAGCGACGAGGGAAAGGAACTCACAGCTGCGCTGCTCATGAGGCGTATATACGGTCGAGTTCCTTCTCAAACAACTCCTCAGGTGTATGATACCCGAGAATCTTTCTTGGAAGATGGTTGATTTTATCAGCGAAGTATAAGAGATCATCGGCACTGTAGTCATTAATGCTCTTGCCCTTTGGAATAAATCGACGCAGCATACGGTTGTGACACTCATTGGTTCCCTTTTCATATGAGGAATATGGGTGCGTAAAGTAGACGGAGATTCCCTTTTCTTCTATTCGGGAAAGGTTAGCGAATTCCGAGCCGTTATCACCTGTAATGCTTTTGAATGCTTCGTTGTATCTATCACCAAATCGGTCGATAACGGCAGCTAATGCTTTATCTATTGCCTCTGCCGAATGATCTCTGACCTTGATCCAGATAGCTTCACGCAGCTTTCTTTCCGCAATCGTCATTACCTGTGGCTCACCCTCATTTTTACGACCTATAACGCTGTCGATCTACCAATGCCCAAAATCTTTAAGAGTGTTGATTTCATCGGGTCTTTGCTCGATACTGCTGCCGAGTTTTCTCTTGTTTTCCCGTACTTTCTTTTTCTTCGGGCTTCTTCTGAGCTTCTCGGGTGAATCAATGTTTTTGATGTTCAGCAAACCAAGATCCACATAATTATACAGCGCCTTTGTACACACCATCTGCGTATCAGGAAATTTCTTGTTCGCTTTAGCATGACCTACGCAAGCGTCTAACGACCACTTCTCCTCGAAGAATTTCTTCTCAACGAAATTTAGGAAATCAACCGCTTCAAGGGCACGATAATTACGCCGACTGTTTTGCCGATGCTCCAAATATACGGATTTACCTTTGTCGGCATTGTACCTTGCAACCTTTCCGTTGTACAGATATACAGTTCCTCTGTTGATTTCGTTCTTAATGGTATTGTATGGTTTACCAAGATGTTTGGCAATTTTGTAGATCGACCACTTATCTTTCAGTCGAACTTCAATTTCATGTCGTTCTTCTGCGGTAAGGTGTTGATATTTCTTGTATTCTGTGTTACAATTGGAATTGTCCATAGTGATGATTCCTTTCGAATGGGTGTGTGGTAACTCAATTCTACTACAAAATCATCACTGTGGATACTTTTTATTGTTTCAACTTCATTTTACAACTCGCCACCCGAGAATCTCAAATCGTTTAATTATATTATTTTTAAGGCAACACCGCACAGTAGCCAAAACACAAAAAATATGATATAGTATAGTCATGAACAGACAAATGACGCTGGCAGAAATGAATGATGAGTTCGGTGCAGCCAGAACCAACAAAAGAGAATTTTTAGAGAAAATGGACAGCAT
>CACZCM010000128.1 GCA_902779615.1 uncultured Ruminococcus sp.
CTGTCAAAGCTGCGAAATCATTGTAGTTGTCGCCGTGAGTCTTCTTGTATCTCTTGATAATATCCTGAAGTGAAGCGGAGCAGAAGAAATACTGCTGCTTCAGTCTGAGAACCTTACCCTCGTGGCGGTTGTCGTTAGGATAGAGAACATTTGTAATATCCTCTGCATTGATCTTATCGGCAACTGCGCCCTGATAATCAAAATTGTTGAATCTCAGGAAGTCGAAGTTCTCAACAGGCTCTGCCTCCCACAGGCGCAGCGTGTTGATATTCTCTGTGCCGTAACCGATAACAGCCATATCATACGGAACAGCCTTAACGACCTGATCAGCAAACTTAACAAGAACAGTATCCTCGTTTCTGCGAATACACCACGGGTCGCCGAAGCGCTGCCAGTCATCTGCTGTTTCAACCTGGAAGCCGTCAACGATGCTCTGCTTGAACAGACCGTATTTATAGCGAATGCCGTAGCCGTCGAGCGGTACGTCGTGAGTCGCTGCAGAATCAAGGAAGCACGCCGCAAGTCTGCCAAGTCCGCCGTTGCCCAAAGCTGCGTCATCAATATCTTCAAACACATTGATATCGATGCCCTTCTTTGCGAGGATCTCTTTTACCTCGTCGAGAATGTCAAGGCAATAGAGGTTATTGTACATCATTCTTCCCATCAGGAATTCTGCCGAGAAATAGTACGCTCTTCTGCTGCCTGCATGAACATTCTTAGCCTTTGCCCAACGCTCAGTGATCTCGCCCATAACTGCCTTACCAAGCTCCTGATGAAGCTCTTCAACAGTCAGCTCCTCAACAGTCTTGCAGAAATCGGTCTGCGCTGCAAGCTCCAGCTTTACAAGAATAGGACTCTTCTCTGTGTTATTCTCCATGTTTTCGTTTTCCTCCAACCTGTTAGTCTTTATGGTCAATGCACGGATCTTCTTTGCAAGTCCGCCCGAAGCGTAATCCTTGCGAATCCTCCACTCCCAGTTTCCTCCGAGAGTTGACGGAGTATTGAGTCTTGACTCAGCGCCAAGGCCCAGGAAATCCTGCATCTGGATAATAGCGGTATCGGCAACACTCTCGTATGCAGTTCGGATAATTCCCCAGTTGAAAGGCTCGTCCTTCGCCATTTTGCAGTATTCTCTTGCAAAATCAACGCATTCCTTCTTGGCAGTGCCTGCCCAGCCGATCAGCGTGTCGTTATCGTGAGTGCCTGAATACACAACGCAGTTTGGCGTATATGTATGCGGCAGATAATTGTTCTCCTCGTCGGAATCAAAAGCAAATTCCAGCACCTTCATTCCCGGATAGCCCGAGTCTTTCAAGAGCTGAATAACTCCCGGCGTCAGCGTGCCGAGATCCTCGGCAATGATCGGAAGCTCGCCGAGCTCTTTCTTCATAAGCTCAAAGAACTCGATCCCCGGACCTTCCTTCCACGAACCGCCGACTGCATTCTCTGCGGGGAACGGAATTGCCCAGTAGCTGTCGAAAGCCCTGAAGTGATCGATCCTCGTAATATCAAACAGCTCGCTTGCCGCCTTTATACGTTCAAACCACCACTTGTAGCCCGTGGACTTGAGATACTTCCAATCGTAGATCGGGTTGCCCCACAGCTGACCGGTAGCAGAGAAGTAATCCGGCGGACAGCCTGCAACACAGACGGGCTGACGATCCTCTGTAAGCCAGAACACTTCGGGATTTGCCCAAGTATCTGCCGAGTCCATCGCAACATAGATCGGCATATCGCCGATTATTTTAATACCCAGACCGTTAACATACGCACGGAACTTTTCCCACTGCTGATAGAACTTGAACTGAACAAACTTCCAGAAAGCAATATCGCTTCTAAGCGAGCTTTTGTACTTTTTGACTGCGTCTGCCTTACGAAGACGAATACCCTCGTCATCCCACTCCGTCCATGCCTTATTACCGAAATAATTCTTTACAGACATATAAAGTGAGTAATTGTCAAGCCATGTTTTATTCTTTGCGCTGCTGCACCAAGACTTGAACTCCTTCTGCTCCGCCTCACGGGCAGGATCCTTTTTCTTGAAGTTTTTGTGGGCGATTCGCAGCACCTTAAATCTATTGTTATAAATTTTTGCGTAATCAACGTAATCGCTGTTTGAGCCCCAATCGATATTTTTGTAATCCTCGGGCTTGAGCAGACCTTCCTCACAGAGCGTATCAAGATCGATCATATAGGGATTGCCCGCAAATGTCGAGAATGACTGATACGGCGAATCACCATAGCTTGTAGGACCGACAGGCAGTATCTGCCAATATTTCTGACCTGCGCCTTTCAGGAAATTGGCAAATTCATAAGCATCTTTTCCGATCGTACCGATGCCGCAGCGTGTGGGCAAGGAGGTTATGGGCATAAGAATACCCGCAGCTCTGGACATTAAATTCACACCTTTCATTTCAGCAGTATCCTGTCTGCTAATTTTGATTTTCGGGAGAGCCGATTTCGATACGGGCACGTCCCGACCTGATCGGACGGCGGCCGCTATCGAATCAAAAGCTCTGCTTTAAACAAGCAGAGACAAGCCATAGACTTGTGCGTTCAGCAGGGGATTTATATCCCTACCGGATCTGAGATGAGACCCGCGGCATAGAGGCGAGGGACATCTTCTCTGCGGTTATAAAGCCCCATAAAATAATTTTATTAATTGAACACTACAGGCAGGCGTAAGCAGCACAAGTGTTAGACCAAACAACATCTGCGCCCACCCATATAAGTGTATTTTAACATAAAAAATCACGATTAGCAAGAGTTTGTCGTAAAATAAACAAAAAAATATTGAAAATAAGGCAAAATATTTGCTGATTATTCAGCGCTTAGGCTGTGTTCTCCATTATCATCACGGAAAAGGTACATTCGGCGAACACACGAAGCGATCAGAGCACGCTCTATGTACAGGATATTGCTCATCTAAAATTGATATACGGCAGTATCCGACGCAAATTCTACCAAGCAAGAGTTATGCAGTCCGCCTTCTCCGCACCCGCCTCAAAAAGCACATTGGCACATTCTCCAAGCGTTGATCCCGTAGTTACGACATCGTCAAAGATCAGTATCCGCTTACCCGAGATCAGCTGCGACGAGATCGGAGCATACAGTCCCTTTGCATTTTCCCGGCGCATTTTTTCAGAAAGTGAATGCTGATAAACTGTTTTCCGTGTCGGCGTCAGCAGCTGCTTATATGGCACTCCCTCCATGCGTGCTGTCGGAACGGCGATCCGCTTGACCTGATCGAATCTGCCTCTTTCGGCGTGATGGTGGGTAGGCACGGACGTGTAAACATCGTATTTCTGCCTAAGCCCCGCTTCATCAATTATCCGCTGATACGTCAGCGCAAATGATTTTGCATATTGACTGCGCTTTTTGTATTTATAATCAATTATCGCCCTGCGGACAACGCCTTCATATTCATACGCCGAATAACACACCGTTTTGTCGGAAAGCTGCCGCTTATGCGGCGCGATATCGGTAATAACCATACAGCGCTCGCAGGCTTCCTTTACTCCGTTTGTTTGTGAGCCGCAATAAGGACACATAGGCGGAAATAAGAGATCAAACAGAGTCATTGTCGTTTACCATTTTACGAAACAAGTATCGACACAAATATCGACCCGAACAGCAAAAACGCACAAACTCCAGCAACGATCCTTATGATCAGTTTACGCTTTTTTTCATATCCCATCTTTCATCTCACCCTTCCTGTCCGATCAAACATGAACGATATCCTTGCGGCAAACCTCTCCCTGCCGCTTATATATACTGTTTTCGGCAACAAATCCGCGAACCATCGACAGCGGATAAATATTCGTATGGCGGCCGATCACCGTTCCCGGATTCAGCACACTGTTGCAGCCGACCTCCGTATAATCACCAATGATCGCGCCGAATTTTTTTCTGCCCGTATCCACCTTTTCACTTTCGAGAGCGATCGTGACCTCCGACTTATCGCTCTTGAGATTAGATGTTATCACACCTGCACCCGTATGAGATCTATACCCGAGAACAGAATCTCCGATATAGTTGTAATGAGGACACTGAACATTATCGAAAAGGATCGAACCCTTCAACTCGGTAGAATTGCCGACCACGCAGTTTCTTCCGACAATAGCCGTTCCTCTGATGAAAGCGCAGTGACGAACCTCGGTTCCCTCGCCGATGATAAGCGGCCCGTTGAGATATGCGCTCGGAGCGATCACTGCCGTTTTATGGACCCAAATATTCTCTCCGATCCTATCGTACTCATCCTCGGGAAGTGAAGCGCCTGTCTCGATAATAAAATCCGCAAGCTTATCGAAAACCTCCCACGGATATTTTACGCTCTCAAAAAGCGGACGCGCGATGGTCTTGTCATAATCGAGAAGATTGGCTGCGCTGAGAATTGTTTTCATTTGAATATATCTCCAATCGTACTTAAAAAGTAAATCAACACAGCGAATGAATAATACAAAACGCTGTTCTGCCAATTTTATTATAAACCTTTTTTGTTCCAATTGCAACTGTTCATTAACATAAAACCACGGCTTTTGAACAAGTTATTGCATCATTTGATATTCCCCCATTCGTTACTTCGTACCGCCTGCCCGGTTTTGTTGGAAAAAAACAGATCTGATATTCGGCGATAATTGGCATTACGAAGAAAGCAGGACGGAATCTGCCTGCGGGGTGCGGGTCTCCTCCGGGGCGGCACGCGCCGTCAAGCAAATACGCGCACCGACTTAAATTATTTATCCAACTTATCGCCCGCGTCCAAAATCGTACCTAATAGCGGTCTACATGGAGAGACCTCGACGAAGTCTAAGCACCGACCGAGCCGGCAGGCGAGACCTGCGTACCCGCCTGCCGTAAAATATACAAGAATAAACCGGCAGACGGAACACACCTTCTGCCGGTTTCAAACAACGATTTTTCGTAGATAAAGCCAAACACTTTTAAAAGCTTTGCTTTCAACAAACAGAGGACAAGCCGTAAGCTTGCGCGTTTAGCACGGGCTTCAACCCATATTGAACGTGAGATGTAATCTGCCGCCGGCAGAAGCGAATACATCTCCTCTGCGGGCTATAATTCCGGGAATAGAAAAATCACAAAAAACTCTCTGTCATATCTGAGTTACTCTTATTTTGTCAAAGGTGATCCCCGTCTGAGTTGTGACGATATCCTTGATCGCAGTCAGCGTATCGCTCTTGAGTTCTTTTCCGGTAACAACAACGCTGCATTCGCCGTTTTCGATGTAAGCGATGCAGTCACTGAATCCCTTTGAAATTATCAACCCCTCCACATTCGACTGCTTGTTGATCGTACTAAGAAGCTCATTAAGCTGACGAACAGCCTGAGCTTTCGCTTCGCCGCCGGTATTCTCGGATTCCGCAACACTTCGTGACAGCGCCAGAAGCTCATCCTGAGTTTTTTGGCGTTCAAGCCGCACACGAGAAAAATACTCGCTTTCCTGAGATGAGGAGCTTTCCGTGCCTGCGGCCGGTGTCGGAGCGGGCGTATCCTTAGTTGCGATCGACGCATTCACATAGTGAGCCGTTCCGAGGTCTTCGTCATATTTCGAATTATCGGGCGTGTCGGGCGGCATCTGCCAATTAATGAAAACTGCGCCGCCCAATGCAGCAGCCAACAAAGATACCACCAATTCACGTTTGCCAAATTTCATAAAATCCCCCCTGCGGCGAGGCGCCGCTTCCATGTTCCGTCATAGTTTATTCGTTCGGCTGATCTCTCCCGCGCGGCAGCTTTACTTCTATAACAGCTTCACGATTTCTGCGGCATGCTGCCGCTCCCATGTTCCGTCATAGTTTATTCGTTCGGCTGATCTCTCCCACGCGGTAAATTTACTGCTATAACAGCTTCACGATTTCTGCGGCATACT
>CACZCM010000129.1 GCA_902779615.1 uncultured Ruminococcus sp.
TTATTCTAGTTTGGAGCATTGCAGCCGCCGGATTTCGCATGGTCGCACTTCATAGTCGTTGGTGCTAACGCACCAAAGGGTCAGACTTTATCTAGTGAACTGCCCGCTGTTTTACTGCGATTGGGAGCATTGCAGCCGCCGGATTTCGCATGGTCGCACTTCATAGTCGTTGGTGCTAACGCACCAAAGGGTCGGACTTTATCTAGTGAATTGCCCGCTGTTTTACTGCGATTGGGAGCATTGCAGCCGCCGGATTTCGCATGGTCAGACTTCGAAACATAAACTCCGGGTCACAAGCTGCAAAATAGTTTATTCGGAGCAACAAATCTGCGGATTTCACAACAGGCAGGGGACATTCTCTCTGCGGTTACAAGAATATGTTCAGGAAATCCTTAAACACAGGTGTCCATGCGCTTTCATGGTGCGGCTTTTCTGGCATTACGACCTTCTTGAGCTTATTCTTTGGCCAGCATTCCTCCAAAACGCCGGTGGTTTTCTCAAAGCTGCCCTCAAACAGCTGTTCAAATTTGTCGGCTCCGCCCATATACATATACAGAAACGGCACTTCGCCGATACTGTGCATTTTTGAGCGTGTCCAGCCTATAAGATCTTCTTCGATATAATATACAAAAGCAGGAGAGAATACGCCTGCAGCACAGAACAGCTTGGGATATTCCAATGCGAGAAAGAATGACTGGAGTCCTCCCATGGAGCTGCCGCAGAATGCGGTGTTTTCTCTGCCTGTCTTTATAGGGAACTGCGCTGAAACGGCGGGCATAACAGTGTTTACCACGAAATCGGCATATTTATCGCCGCACGGCTCAACCTTACCGATCAATTCCTTTGGTGCATCCGGCGGATAATTAAGTCTGCCGACAGAACCCGGAAGAAGCTCAATGAAGCGCCTGACATCGTTTTCGTCACTGTGGATTCCTACGATCACGGCACTCTTCCCGCTGTTCTTTTGAAGCTCTCTTACAGCTTCCCTGGTGTACCAGCAGCCATATTTGACGTGATCATCTTCAAAAAGATTCTGACCATCGGCCATATAGACCACAGGCAGCTTTTCGTTCTGTTCGTGTTCGGGCACAAATACACGCACCTTTTTTTGTGAGCCGTCAAAATACGGCAGCGACAGATCAAAAATGTTTTCTTTTATCATACGGCTTGTCCTCCTTGCATAAGAAGCGATCATGTTGATCGGTTCGGATAAATATTTGATAATGATTCAAGGAACCACTGATTATTACTTCGGCAATTATAGCGATACAAATAAATAGACGAATGCCGCACTTGATTCATTGTACTGCTATAATTGTACCAAAAAAAGTCCTTTCTGTCAACAAATTACTATTCACGATCACGGCTTTTGAACGAATTGAATAATTATACCGTTGTTGTTCCAAAAGTAGCGCCTATGTGTCTAAAACGAAAAGCAGCTCTCGGCGTTTTCGGTTTTCTTTCGATTTCTCGGCAGTTTTAAATTATTAACAAATTGTTGTTTGATTTAATCCGTGAAATGTGCTATAATTATAAGGTATTATTATAGAGTCGGTCTTGACTGGCGCTTTGACATACGCTTTTGATGTGTCATGGCGGCAGATGACTGTCTTAATTTACGGGAGGAAATCATTATGGGTTACACGATCGCACAAAAGATCATTAAAAATCATCTTCTGAGCGGCGAAATGAAGGTCGGAACGGATATCGGACTTCGTATCGACCAGACGCTTACGCAGGACGCTACGGGTACAATGGCTTATCTCGAGTTTGAAGCTATCGGCGTGCCAAGAGTAAAAACCGAAAAGAGCGTTGCTTATATCGACCACAATACACTTCAGACGGGTTTTGAAAATGCCGATGACCATCGCTTTATCCAGACTGTTGCAAAGAAGCACGGTATCTGGTTTTCGCGTCCCGGCAACGGTATTTGCCATCAGGTGCATCTTGAGCGCTTCGGTATCCCCGGAAAAACTCTTATCGGCTCCGACAGCCACACACCTACAGGCGGCGGTATCGGTATGCTCGCTATGGGCGCCGGCGGTCTTGATGTTGCTGTTGCAATGGGCGGCGGCGCATACTACATAACTATGCCAAAAATGGTTAGAGTAAACCTCACGGGCAAGCTTTCGCCTTGGGTTTCCGCTAAGGATATCATTCTCGAGGTACTTCGCATTATGTCTGTTAAGGGCGGAGTCGGCAAGATCATCGAGTATGCGGGCGAGGGCGTAAAAACTTTGTCCGTTCCCGAGCGTGCTACTATCACAAATATGGGCGCAGAGCTTGGCGCAACCACCTCGATCTTCCCGTCGGATGAGGTTACGAGAGAGTTCCTCAAGGCTCAGGGCAGAGAAGAGGTTTGGACAGAGCTTAGATCCGATGACGACGCTGTTTATGATGAAGAGATCAATATCGATCTTTCTGCGCTTGCTCCGATGGCAGCATGTCCTCACAGCCCCGATAACGTGAAGACGATAGAGGAGATCGGTCCGCAGAAGATAGATCAGGTTTGCATCGGCTCATGCACCAACTCAAGCTACCTCGATCTGATGCGCGTTGCCGCTATACTGAAGGGCAAGACTGTTCACCCCGGCGTGTCGCTGTCGATCGCTCCGGGTTCGAAGCAGGTTTACAATATGCTTGCGCTTAACGGCGCTCTGGGCGATCTGATCGCTGCCGGCGCAAGAATTCTTGAGTGCGCATGCGGTCCGTGCATCGGTATGGGGCAGTCGCCGAACTCCGCAGGTATTTCTCTGCGTACTTTCAACAGAAACTTCCTCGGACGTTCCGGTACAGCTGATGGACAGATCTATCTTGTAAGCCCCGAAACAGCCGCGGCGTCAGCCTTGGCAGGCGTGTTTACCGATCCCAGAACTCTTGGCGATGCAGTCGAGATCAAGCTTCCCGAGAAGTTCCTTATCAACGACAATATGGTAGTGGAGCCGATCGAAGAGAGCCGCATGGACGAGGTAGAGGTGCTCAGAGGCCCCAACATCAAGCCTTTCCCGAAGACTTCTCCGCTTGATAAATCTATAGATGCTTCCTGTTCGCTCAAAGTAGGCGACAACATTACAACCGACCACATCATGCCCGCAGGCGCGAAGATCCTTCCGCTGCGTTCCAATATTCCCGCTATTTCGCAGCACTGCTTTACGGTATGCGACAAGGAGTTCCCGCAGAGAGCGTTGGAACTTGGCAAGTCGATCATTGTTGGCGGATCTAATTATGGTCAGGGTTCTTCAAGAGAGCATGCGGCGCTCGCTCCGCTGTATCTCGGAGTGAAGGCGGTCCTTGTTAAGAGCTTTGCACGAATTCATAGGGCAAATCTTATCAACGCAGGCATTCTGCCGCTTACATTTGTAAATCCCGATGATTACGACAAGATCGATCAGGGCGATGAGCTTTCGATTGAAAATGTTCGCGAGAAGGTAGAGAACGGCGAGGCTATTGTTGTTAAGAATATAACAAAGGGCATCGATATCCCCGTTGACTGCGACTTGACCGACAGAACAAGAGACATTATTCTTGCAGGCGGGTTGCTCGATTACACAAGAGAGAGCAACAAATAATTAATAATTTTAATATAAAGCTGACGCTGCGTATGATTGTTCTGCGCAGTGTCATGCCGGATATGATCCGGTAAATGGTATAGTATAATATGAAAGGAGCATACCAACAATGTCCGATAAAATACAGATGAAAACGCCGCTCGTTGAGATGGACGGCGATGAGATGACAAGAGTCATCTGGCAGATGATCAAGGATATACTTATCACGCCTTATGTTGACCTTAAAACAGAGTACTACGACCTCGGTCTTGTTCACAGAAACGAAACTAACGATCAGGTCACGATCGATTCTGCCGAAGCTACAAAGAAGTACGGCGTTGCCGTTAAGTGCGCAACTATTACGCCGAACGCCGATCGAGTTAAGGAGTATGACCTTAAGGAGATGTGGAAATCGCCGAACGGCACCATCAGAGCGCTGCTTGACGGTACTGTTTTCCGCTGCCCGATCCTCGTAAAGGGTATTACCCCTTATGTTCCGACCTGGACAAAGCCGATCACGATCGCTCGTCACGCTTATGGGGATATCTATAAAAATACCGAAATGCGTGTTGAAGCGGGATCAAAAGCAGAATTATGCGTTACGAAGCCCGATGGCAGCGAGGAGCGTTCTCTTATCCACGACTTCAAGACAGACGGCATTATCCAGGGCGTTCATAATCTCGATAAGAGTATAGCAAGCTTTGCCCGTTCATGCTTTAACTATGCGCTCGACAAGAAGCAGGACATTTGGTTTGCCTCTAAAGATACTATTTCCAAGATCTATGACCACCGCTTTAAGGATATTTTTAATGAGATCTTCGAGAACGAGTATAAAGAAAAGTTTGCAGACGCAGGCATTTCATTCTTCTATACGCTTATTGATGACGCTGTGGCGCGTGTTATCCGTTCCGATGGCGGCTACATCTGGGCCTGCAAGAATTATGACGGCGATGTTATGTCCGATATGATCGCAACAGCCTTTGGCTCACTCGCTATGATGACTTCCGTTCTTGTATCGCCCGAAGGCGTTTATGAGTATGAAGCAGCTCACGGCACTGTTCAGCGCCACTACTACAAGCACCTCAAGGGTGAGGAAACATCAACTAACTCTGTTGCAACGCTTTTCGCGTGGACGGGTGCGCTGCGCAAGAGAGGCGAGCTTGACGATACCCCCGACCTTTGCGCTTTTGCCGATAAGCTGGAAGCCGCTGCTGTCAAGACGATCGAAGACGGCGTTATGACGGGCGACCTTGCGCTTCTTTCCACACTTCCCAATAAGCAGAAGGTCAATACCGAGGAATTCCTCAGGGCTGTAGACGAAAGACTTAAAGCAATGTTGTAAATATAACGCACAATGCGACGGCTTGTGTTTGCTTGTTGAAAGCTGAGCTTTTAAATGTGCGAACCTGCGTGCAGCGAAGGACAGATCTTTTCGCAAGCCCGCAGGCTCATATAACAAACAATGGGGAAAGCCCCGTAATTAGGGTTGAACAAAATGGCTAAGAGAAATAATATTTCATCGTCTGTAATAAGACGATTGCCGAGATATTACAGATTCCTCCGGGATCTCGACAAGCAGGGCATTTCACACATAAGCTCGGGGGAGCTTGCAAAGCGAATGAGATCTACTGCCTCTCAGGTTCGGCAGGATTTCAATTGCTTCGGTGAGTTCGGTCAGCAGGGGATAGGCTATTCCGTTACTCAGCTTCGAGAGGAGATCGAAGGTATTCTGGGCGTAAAATGCTTGTACCCGGCAATTCTTATCGGTGCGGGAAATATCGGCACGGCCATTGCAAATCAGGTCGCGTACGAAAATCGCTGCTTCGATCTGATAGGTATTTTTGACAAAGACGAAAAGAAGATCGGTACGGAGATCAGCGGAATAGAAGTAAGAAGCACCGATGAAATTGAAGCTTTTTGCAGAAAAAACAATGTTACAGCGGCGATTATCTGTGTTCCTCGAAAAGCCGTTGAGGAGCTTGCGGAACGGCTTTACAGCAGCGGTATTCGCAGTTTCTGGAATTTCAGTCATTTCGATATAGGAATGAAGTATGAAGACGTTATCGTGGAAAACGTTCATCTTGGTGACAGCCTGATGGAATTGTGCTTTCGCATCACGCAGAATAAATGAGATCAATACGAGCAATACCCGCTTTCGATACTGCGAAAACGGGTATTTGTTTAGCTTCTAAATATAACCACAGAGGGGAATGTCCCCCGGGTCTCGCCTGCCGTCGGGGACGGCTCCCAGCCGGAGACCCGCACCCTCTATAGGCGGCGGGTTCCATCCCCACGTTCAGTAGGGGTATAAATCCCCTACTGAACGCACAAAGCCTCCTTTGGCTTTGTCTCTGCTTGTTTAAAGCAGAGCTTTTAATTGCCCCTACAGTGGAGGCTATAAAAATGTCGGATCTTCTGCAAGCCTCCCATTTAGGGCACTTACGCACACTTTAACATTTAGTCATAACTATCGACGTCAATATTTTTCGTTATGACAAATTTTTAACGTCTCCATCATCCCCCAACCCCCTTCTTCCTCAAGGAAGAAGGGGGCTATAGGTGGCGGGCTGCGCCCGCGCCCCTCGGGGAGCTGCGCTCCCCGAAGCCCCTGCATGCTCTATCGAACCTTAAGTTGATAACGATTTTTCATAAGTGTGTGCAAGTTCCATTTAGGGAAGGTGGATCGCGTAACGACCGTAGGAGTTGCGCAAGACGGAAGGGTTCAACAAAGTAATTTTGCGCATTTTAACTTTTTGCTCATTTCATAGGTTATAACATCTGATATATTACAGAATTTGCGTTTATTGCGAGATCGGAGTGCTGATCCTGCTGTTTGGTTCGCTTATACCTGCGCTGAAGCGAAGTATGCTCAGTGCGTCTGCCGAATCTATAACACCGTTGCCGTCAACGTCGGCGGGCGTTTTGTTCTCAACGGTCTGCTTTTCAAGTCCAACGCTCATTCTGAGAACGAAAAGTGCGTCGGCTGAGTTGACCTCGCGGTCATTGTTCAGATCACCGTACAAACCATTTTGTTCGGTGATCGGGTCGCCGTAGAACTTTGCGATACCCTTTTCCAGCGCGCTGATGTTGTAGAAGTTGTTGTAGTCGTTTTCTTCGTCCGCTATTGCAACATCGGGTTCTGCGCCGTAGTCGGGGTCTGCTCCGTTTTCGGGAAGATACATGAAATATCCGGAAACGTTGTAGGAGGTTCCGTTCGGCAGCGTCCTTGATGTTGCGGCGCAGCTGCCGCCGCTTGTTTTCTCGCCAATGACGCAGATACCGTTGTCCTTGGCCATGCAGGCGAAGATGTTTCCGCATGAGTAGTATCCATGGTTTGTCAAAAGAGCGCAGCGGAAATCATATTTTACTGCCGAATCATTTTCGTCGAACTTTCCGTCAAGATTTTTGTCAACACGTCCGACAAATTTCATGATATTACCCGTAGCAATTCGCTTTTCCGAATACATGATTGTATTCGTGTCCTTCATAAGTGATATCATGTAGATCGCCGCGTTCGGGTCACCCCCGGCATTCGTATCGAAAATAAAAGTCTTTGCATTATGCTCGTTCGCGTAGTCCATAGACCATTTGCATGGCTCAAGGATATTCTCAGCAAATCCTCTGAAGCAGAAGATATACGTGTCGCCTGACCTATACAGTGCAGCGCCGCCCCAATCCTTTATGATTTCAAAGCTGCTGTAAGCTTCGGACTGCTTTGAAATAAACAGGCTGCTCTTTTTCTGCGTGTCGGCTTTTGCGGTTTCGGATTCTATCAGCTCGGCTGCGTCCTTGTTATCGGTATTGCCAAATACCTTTCGGGCTGCGCTTGCGGCGTCGGGGATACCGTATTTTTTCAGACGCTCCTTCATGCTGTAATCCAAGATCGTGTGGCCGCCGTCATCAAGATAGTGCTGCAAAAGTATCCAACCTGTACAGAAATCCTCCGTACTTTCCGACAGAAGCAGCTCTTTAATGCGGGGCGTGATGCTGTTGTATGTATCGAGAGTTTTGTCAAGACCTATTTTTTCGATGCTTGCAGTTATCAGCGCATTTGAAGGCTTGCCTTGAAAAACGTCGGCTGCAAGGCAAAATTCATCGTAAACGAGCTTTGCGTATTGTTTGCTGCGTGTTTCTGTGAAGCTGCCCTTTGCGCCCATCGAAGAGATCACCATTTTAAGTTGGTCCTTTCGGTAGGTCATATTGTAATTTGTATCGGCAAAAAAATCATTGAGCGTGCAGAAGGGAAGATATACGTTTCCGTCTTGCTCGACAATATCGAGATCGTATTTTGAGAGGTCAGCCTCAAAGCTCGTATTATCGTCAACACATACCGGAATGCCGCCGTTCTCCAAGTAAGTGCATTCGCCGTAGCCTGAATCGTGCTTTGGGTCGTTTGCAATAAAACCCTCATAAAAATCAAACGAAACGATATCATTATCAGCGTTAAGCGTCATTGAATAATCGCCGTTTTCAAATACATAAACACCATTCCCTTGATTTGCAGGTTTTTGCACAATGTTGAACAGCTGTCCCAGATAATCCTCCACATTAACAAACGGGATCTCGGGAAGATCGCTGCGGAACAAGCAGGTATACTCAACTATATTGCTGCTGTTAACGTCATCATAAGCCTTAACGTTCTTTTTTTCGTAGATCGGCGATGATATTACTTCTGCCGAAGCTGATACATAAGCCGTTGCGCACGACAATAGCATTGCAGCCGAAAGCATGATTGATATCGTTCTTTTCAATTAAACCACTCCTTAAAAATATACTCCAAGTACTATTTCGGTCAGTTTTTAGAAGAATAAATGTCGAACGCGGGGATATCTTCCGGTTATAATACAGTCGGACGGAGTCTGCCCGCAGACGCCCGCCTGCTTTTCGGTCAGTTTTTAGAAGAATAAATGTCGAACGCGGGGATATCTTCCGGTTAAAATACATTCGAACGGAGTCTGCCTGCAGGCGCCCGCCTGCTTTCGGTCAGTTTTTGGAAGAATAAATGTCGAATGCGGGGGTATCTTCCGGTTAAAATACATTCGAACGGAGTTTGCCTGCAGGCGCCCGCCTACTTTCGGTCAGTTTTTGGAAGAATAAATGTCG
>CACZCM010000130.1 GCA_902779615.1 uncultured Ruminococcus sp.
CCATATTGCCGACAAGCGGGAAATAGAAGGTTTCGGTGTACTGCCCGACTTCATCAGTCATGCGCTCGATATCGCCGACAAGCTCCGCAGGTGTGTCATGCTGGTCGTGAATGATATTCATCTCCAAATCGTCGCGGATATCCTCAACGGAATTCGCCACGAACTGCAGGGTCTTGTTTACCTCAAACAGCGTATGGTTTTCGTTAAAAAGCAGCGACAAATGTCTGCCGATATCGCTTTCGCCGAACAGCTTCACGCTGATATCGCTCTTTTCCTCGTCGTCGATAATACGGATTTGGTCTGATAAGCGCTCGATGCCGACAGATCGTATCTTCATCTCCAAATCAATGCGGTCGCGCGGCAAATCCACCACAAGCGTACCGCCCTTCGCGGTCGCGCGGCAAATCCACCACAAGCGTACCGCCCTTCGTTTGTACTAATGCTGTGAGTATCATTTGGTTTCACCTCCAAAAAAGAAAAGCCACAAGGCTATTGACCTCATGGCTTTGGTGTGTTTTTGTTATTGATGATAGTTATGGAACTACAAATTGGAATTTATCCGATTTTCCCTCTTAAACCTCAGTATTTATCAGCTAAACACCGCAGTTCATACTCAAATTGTGCCTACTTTCCCTTGTTTTTTCCCTTATGAGGATAAACAAGGGAAAGTTTTTATTCGCCGACTACCTTGTCGAGCAGTCGGGCTGAGGTGCGCTTTGCTTCTCTTGAAGCGTGAGCGTAAATGTTCATTGTGGTACTGACGTCGGAATGTCCGAGCAGTTCCTGCACGTCCTTTGGTGCTGCTCCGCCTGACAGCAAATTGCTTGTGAACGTGTGACGGAGCATATGAAAGTGAAAGTTTTCCAAACCCGTAACCTTTTTTCGGATTGCTCTGCACACAGTTCCCACCGTACTCGGCGATTCATATGTGCCGTCAGGTCGCAGACACACAAGAGCGATTGGCTTGTAATCGTCAGGGACTTCCTCGGTTAGCTGTCTGGAATAGACCTCATAGTATTGGCGGTCTTTTTCGGTGACCTCAACGTAAAAGTTACGGCTGTAAAGCTCGCCGTAGTCCTTTGCGTTTTTCTCCTGCTCCGCTTTTGCTTGCCGCAGGATATTTGCCAGTGTATCGCAGAAATCCACCGTGCGGGTTTTATTCCGCTTTGTCGTGCCGATTTCAAACTTGTGCCTGTCGCCGTTGTAGCGGAGACTGCGCCTTACCGTGAGATACTGCTCGTCAAGGTTGATGTCGCTCCACGTCAAACCGCAGACCTCGCCGATTCGCAAGCCCGTGTAGTATGCTATTTGTATCGGGAGCAGAGCGGGATTTAGTTTCGCTTTCAGATACTCCGTCAGTTTCAAATACTGCTTATGAGTAACCGTCGGCGTTGCCGCTTCGTTCACGTCCGAGAACAGCTCTATGACATTTTTCTTTTGCCGCCAGACAACGTACTGCATTGGATTGAACGTAATCAGTTTTTTCGGAAAAACCGCAAACCGAAATGCTCCTTGCAGGACTGCCGAGAACAACCGTATGTAGCCCTTGCTCAGAGCCTTTGCCGTTGTGCCGTCGGGATTCTTGCCGCCGAAGCTGAGCAAATCCATATACGCTTGCAAATGGTCGGCTGTCACTGCTTTCAGTTTTCGCTGTGCTATCGGGTGCTTTTTGATTCGTGTCACCGTACCCACATACGACATCACCGTACCGTTGCTCAGATTGCCGGGCTTTAATTCTTCTTCAACCCATATATCGAGCAAATCCCCGACGGTGATGTTTTCGGACTTGGCTACGAATTTCTTTTCCTTGTAGTCCTCCATCGCCTTGCGGAGCATAGCTTCGGTTTCGCTCTTGCTTTCCGTGCCGACAAATTCACGCTGTACCAAATTGCCGCTTTCATTTTCTACATAAAAGCGGTAGTACCACTTTTTACCTTTCTTTCTTACAGAGCCTTTTGCCATTGATATGTTTTCTCCTTTCTATCCGTGGCAATCGGCGCTGTGATATATGTTGTGCGCTAACAATAGTTATACTTTTGCCGATTGATTTTGAAGGTCAGTCGGCGTTTTTATTTTTCAAGGTGCCACGGAATTTTGTTTGTCGAGCAGCTTCTGTTCGGCTTGCTCAACTATTCCGAAGAGTTCGGGCATTGTCGTTTTTGTTCTGCCCTCGTCGTATAAGTGAAGTATGCCGTCGAGATATTTTTTGATATCGTCAACAGGCATTTGCATTTCTTTTTGATAAACCTGTTCGGTGATAGAGCCGATATTGATAGCATATTTTCGTATCGACTCCTTCAAGCCTTCGTCCTCTGCTGCCTGATTGACCTTCTCCATTGAGAGGGCAAAGTATTTTGTCAGAATTGCGTAGAGGTCGATAATCTGACCGAGGAAGGTTGTCAGCATTTCCTGTCTCGGCTCTCCGTCAACAGCGGAGGTCACTGTTTCCAGATACGCTTTAATGTGCTTGTCCAGTTCCGTTTGGCAAATGGTATAGTTACTGTATTCCTTTTCGTCGGAAAGTCCTGTCAGCCATTCGGGAGTTGTCAGCAACGCCTGTGCCAGACCATTGATAACCATTGTTCGTTTCGGATCAACGCCGTCTGCTTCATATCGCTGAATGGTCGATTTGTTGACGCTGACGCGTCTGCCAAGCTCAGGCATTGACAGATTTAACTCCGTTCGGCGTTCCTTAATGCGTTCGCCGACCTGTTTTGGAGTGAACGGTTTATTGTTTTTCACGATACTCATCTCCTCTTGACTACTATTATAGCATAAACATATTTATTTTGCAACCTATTTTTCGTATATTTTCAAAAATATTTAAAAACAAGTTGCAATGTGAGTTGACAAACGATATTATTTTAAGTATAATGATAATAATAAAGTTGCAATTTGCAATCTAAACAGGGAGGTGAACAAAACGAGCACATCTAAAATAGGTATGACAATTGACGAAGCCGCAGAAGTCAGCGGAATCGGAAGAAATACAATGCGCAAGCTCATTAGCTGGGGCAAGCTGCCTGTACTTTTGGTAGGTCGCAAGAAGATTATCCGCAGCGATACGCTGGATAGATTTATGACCGCCAATCAGGGCAGAAACCTTTTGAATCAGAGCGAAGTCCGCAAGGTAGAGTAAAATAAAGAGCCCTCGGCGACTGAGAGCGAAATACACCTCTTGCACAAATTCACGGAATTTATGCAAGGGGTATTTCGCCCCTGCGGGGAGCTGAGGGCGGCGTAAACAGATAGGAGTAATATGACACGACACAGCTTTATCCAAATGTCGAAGCTGTCTAATGTCAAAGGAAGAATCAACTATATCACCAGCCACGCACGGCAGGAGAATCTTTACGCCACCTATCAAACCGACGATTCGGCGTTTT
Source organism: uncultured Ruminococcus sp. (assembly GCA_902779615.1). Lineage (GTDB taxonomy): Bacteria > Bacillota > Clostridia > Oscillospirales > Acutalibacteraceae > RUG592. The sequence goes on from CACZCM010000130.1 coordinate 3,387, forward strand.
GGTCTGCCCTTGCCAAAGAGGCTCAAAATGAGTTCAAGCGCAGTAATGTTGAGGGAAAGTGTATTGAAGCAAGGGAGCTAATTATCGCACTTCCCGAAGAATACACAAAGTTCAATCCTCAGCAAGTGCTTGAGAGCTTTACGGACGAATTCCGCAAGCGGTACAATGTGGAGTGCGTCTCGGCGCTTCATCACAACAAGCGCAAGACCAACTACCACATTCACCTGATATTTAGCGAGCGCCGGTTATTGGAGCAACCCGAAATCAAAACCGCTTCACGTAATCTCTTTTACAACGAACAGGGCAAGCGTGTCCGTACCAAGAAAGAGATTTTGGACGAGAGCGGTAAGCTCCGCAACGGTTGCAAGATTATCAAAAAGGGTGAGGTTTACGAGCAGCACCTGTTCACCGTCAAAGACAAGCAATTCAAGGGCGAGCCGTTCTTGCAGGAGGTCAAGGCGTTTTACACCGACCTCATTAACATAGGCGTTGCTAATCCCGAACACAAGTTGAAGGTGTTCAACAGCGAGAGCGTCTATCTGCCAACCAAGAAAATCGGCAAGAACAATCCGAGGGCGGCGGAGATTGAAGCGGATAACGCCGCAAGGCAGGAATGGAACCGCACCGCTGATTTGGCACTGGTGTCGGGTATTGAGGAAGTCAAAATCCTCGCTGTGAAAAAGGAGGAGATTCAAGAGAAAACAAGTGAATCCATTAAACAAAACGGTTGGCTGCCAAAGCTGTTCCGCTCGATTGTCAGCAAGGCAAAGGAACTGTTACGGGATATGATTCGCACACAGCAGTTGCCGCCCAAGCCTGTGCTGAGCGTCGATATGGACGAATACCGTGTTATGCAAAAGCTGATGTTGAAGGTGCAGGACGAAGCAGCGGTGATTCGCCGATTGCAGGACGTGGAGCTGCCAAAGCTGCAAGCGCAGCTTGTCGAAACAAAAGGTCTGTTCAAGGGCAGGGAACGCAAGGCGTTGGAGCAGAAGATTCAGCAGACGGAAAAAACCATTACCGCCAAGCTGGACGCAATCCCGACGATTTTGCAGAACGACGGCTATCCCGACGCAGAGGTATTTATAGCCGCTTTCAAAAAAGCGACCGAGATTGTCGAGCAATACCACCGTGACCTGTCCGACTGGGAGCGCAAGGTGAAATCCAACCAAGCCCCCGATAAGCAATCCTCACCGCCCGAAAAGAAAAGCGTGAGAAACAGGCTCAGACAGCTTCAAGCGGAAAGCAAGCAACACCGCAGCCGCAACCGCCATTCCCAAGACAGAGATAGATAGCAAGACAAAGCCGACGGAGTTTCCAAAACGAAAGCACCGTCGGTTATTCTTAACTTTATTCTTTGAGGATATGTCACGCTTTTAGGCTTCAAAACGCATTGTTTATGCACTCTCTGGGGATAGATTCTTGATAAGTAGGGTAAATTTCATTGCTTTGCGCGTTTGGGCGTTACAGATTGATTTGGATAAAATACAATACCTTCAACCATAATCTTATACCGCATATGTTTTATTGCCGTTTTGATAAGCCACGTATATCTTTTCAAGCTCTACAACTGCCTCTTCTTTTGTCGGATAACTGTTTAATACATCCGAATGATGGTCGACGCTGCCAATAAGCACAAATTTTTTATCCTTGCCGTTTACATAATTTCGTTGAACGGTCAGGCGGTTATACTCGGCGCATATTGTTTTGTCGTTTGATAAAATAACCATTGCCATTTTCCTTTCCGATATTTTTGGATTATAAGAGATAAAAATGATGATCAGAATCACGAAAAAAGGTATTACATACAGGTAATACAAAAAGACACACCCTTTTTATTCATAGATTTTGCTTTCTTTTTGTAATTGCTTCAAATACCGGTGTGCCTTGACGGTCAGCACAATAGCCCATATACATATAGCAATCTCTGCTGCCGCAAATGTGACGAAGCGATAAGATGATGATGGCTGGTAGAGCTTTGTTTTGCTGGCCGTCATTTTTTACTCTTGACAGCTAATTCAAATTAGCCTATAATAAAGCTAATTCAAATTAGCCAAATTTAGCGTGCCAATATTACAAACCTGAAAAGCATGTAGCAAGAGGAAACGAGATGGATACCAAACACAGAATACTGGATGAAGCACTGACGCTGTTTTCCGAAAAGGGCTATGCAAATGTTTTTGTTGCAGATATTGCAGAGAGGGTTGGCATTAAGGCTCCATCCCTTTACAAACATTATAAAAGCAAGCAGGCTATCTTCGATGCAATTATCGAAGAGATGAACAGGCGTTTTTTGGAGGAAGCAGGCGCGTTACAGATCAACGGGGCGGACGCTGTGGTGGACGCTGAAATCTATAAGCATATATCGGAAGAGCAATTGATAACTCTCGGCAACAATTTATTTCTTTATTTCTTACACGATGACTACACAAGGCGGTTTCGTAAGATGCTTACCATCGAGCAGTTTCATGCTAAGAAACTGGCGGACGTATACATGAAACAGTATGTGGATGATCCGCTTTCCTATCAGGGGATGCTTTTTGGACTGATGGTTTCCGCAGGTGTTTTGCAAGCGGAGAATGTAGAGATTATGACATTGCATTTTTACGCTCCGATTTATATGCTGCTGACCATATGTGATCGAGAGCCAGAACGTGAGGCAGAGGCGCTCAAAACAATGGAAGCGCATATCCGGCAGTTTAACAGGCTGTATGCAAGAGATGAAAAAGTCATTCAAGATAATAAGAAGAAATCGCGGAGGAAGGTCAAATGAAGATCACAGTTATCAACGGAACCGAAAAACACGGTGTGACATACAGCGGTGTGACATACAGAATGAAAGAAATGTTCTTAGAACCATTTAGAGATAGTGCGGAGATTACGGAGTATTATCTTCCCAAGGACGGTCCGGGATTCTGCACGGGATGTACTGCGTGTTTCAGGAATGATCCGAATCGCTGTAAGGACGCCGAAAAGGTGCAGAAGATCGAGAAGTCCCTGCGGGAAGCGGATCTGCTTGTTTTTACATCACCGGCATATGTTTTCCATACAACCGGCGCAATGAAGGCAATGCTGGATCATTTCGGCTATCGATGGATGCCACATCGTCCTGCAAAGGAAATGTTCGGAAAGCGTGCGGTAATCATCACCCAGTGTCTCGGAGCAGGCGGAAAGTCCACCGCAAAAGATATTAAGGACAGCCTTTCCTGGTGGGGCATTTCGACCATTAAAGTCGTAAGTTTCAAGCTGATGTCTGAAATTGACTGGAACATGATCGAGGATAAGAGGAAAGCATCCTTCCAAAAGAAGCTGAGCAGCGTCGCACGAAAAATGCAAGCCATCAATTATGATAAACCTGGTCATACAAATGTTATCGTGAAAGCTAAGTTCTATATGGTAAGAATGCTTCAGACGAGCCTCGGTAAACAGAATCCCGAATACACCGACTTTAAGTATTGGAATGAGAACGGCTGGATCGGTAAAGCAAGACCGTGGAAACAGGTCAAATCAGACGTATCGTCTTCGACCGATAACATTTTATGAGGTATGCTCCTGCGTATTGCGGGCAGCATAAACTGACATCAGTCAGCATTCAGAGTCAGGAAGCTGCTGATTATCCCTGTTAGAATAGAGCCCGTAAGACAGGAGGGACTGGATTTGGACTGGATCAAAGGCATACAAAGAGCGCTCGATTATACGGAGGCACATCTGACAGAAGAAATCGACTATGACGCGGTGGCGAAAGAGGCCTATTCGTCTTCGTTTCACTTTCAGAGAGTATTCAGCATCATGTGTGGTTTTACCCTTGGCGACTATATCCGTATGAGACGTCTTTCGCTGGCAGCGGATGAGCTTGTTCACAGCGATGAGAAAGTGATCGATATTGCGCTCAAGTATGGGTATGAAACGCCAGAGAGCTTTACCCGCGCCTTTTCACGATTCCATGGCATTACACCGACTGAAGCCAGAAACGGCGGCACGGTCAAATCCTTTTCCAGACTGTCTGTAAAACTCATTCTGACAGGAGGAACTGAAATGGATTATCGAATTGAGAAACCGGGTGCGATTAAGGTGATCTGCAAAAGAGAAGCTGTTCACAAACCCGAAACCGGCGCAGGAACGCCTGACATTACAGGCTTCTGGACAAAGTGCGGACAGGACGGAACGATGCAGAAGATCTGCGGTTATATCCCTGAAAAGCCGAGACTGGCCGGGCTCCTCGGAATCTGCTTCTCGCTGGAAACGAACGGAGACGTGTTCCCGTATGGAATCGGTGCAGAGTATAATGGAGCACCGGTGGATGGAGATCTTGAGGTTATTGAGCTCCCGGAGTATACCTACGCGGTATTCCCGTTCAAGGGAAAAATGCCAGAAACCTTCATCGAGACATACAGGAAGATCGTCAGTGATTTCTTCCCAAGCAGCGACCGGTACGAATATGCCGCAGGTGTAGAGATCGAGGTATATCCGTCTGATAAAACGGATGATCCTAACTATGCGGGAGAAATCTGGATTGCTGTAAACGAAAAATAAGGTGTTCATGCAGAGAAAGGCCAAGGCTCCCACACTGCCATCACGGGCGGCGGGGAGCCTTGCTTTAAGCCTCGATATCGATTGTGAGACCGGACTTTGTGGTGCTGCTTGATGTAGCGTAAATGCCGTTTGCCCCATATTCCAATCTCAACCTTCGGCTGTTCGGGTAATCTCAGGTCGGGCAGAAGATAATCGCCTTGTTGTGTATAGCTGATTTCAAAATTGTGTTTCATTATAGAATCCTCCAAAAAATATATTCGCACATATATCACAGCTCCCCAATTGCCACATTTTGTTATAATCTGTTATCAGTTTTTCTTTCCCTTAACTTTGCCCTTGCGAGCCTTCGGGAACGATATAATAAAATGTGAAATCCTATGTCCGCATAAGGTGAGCAAACTGCGAAAAATCCACTGTTTATCAGGCTTTTGGAGGACTTTACTAACAACCTATGATATGCTATAATAGCCATAGATTATTTCAAATTCAAATTGGAATTTGTCAGATAATAATTACAGACAGAAAAATGCTTTTGTAATGCTCACCCATAGGGATCACACCCATTCAAAACAATTCTTACCCGCTCCAAGTTCAAAGTGGTATTTCACAAGACCTGTATCCACACCGATAAAGATGCCGTTATCGCAGGAGATAGATACCTTATTTCCTTTACCTTTGATGGTGAATGCCTGTTTTGCCAGTGCGGTAGGTGCCAAGAGTGCTGCTT
>CACZCM010000131.1 GCA_902779615.1 uncultured Ruminococcus sp.
ATGAGGTGATCGACCGCCTTATGATCGATATCCGACACAATCCGCCAAAACCTAAAAAGAGCGCCATCGAGGTTGACCCGACAGATACGGAGGTGAAATAAATGTCAAGAAATCCCGCGAAAAGCAGACCCCTTTCAGCTAATGTAAAGCGTATGATGTGGCTCGAAAGAGCGTCGCCGAGGAATAGCAAGGTAATGCGATCGGGCAGAGAGTTTACACGGAATAACTATGTTTTCTGTCATAAGCAGGGTAACCTGTTTATGGAAGCTGCCGCTATGGGGATAGGCATGGAGAGTTTCGTTCCGCTGTATATGGAAAGCCATCTTGCAGGCGTGATCGACTACTGCTTCGGCAGCTTCGGCGATACCGACTCGGGACTGTCAAGTTTACTGAAAGTGCCTAGGCTTTTTGATAACCCGAGAATGATAATCGAAACTCTCTACTGGATAGACGATATTATCGCCAAAACGAACGAAACAGATAACAGGTCGCTTATACTCACGAGGGCATATGAAGAAAGTATCCGACAAACGCCGAGGGCGCTGCTGGAGCTTCCTGAGGTCGATAAGCCCGATATTGACGAGATGTCATACGCATACTGGCTGGGCTACATTTACCGCTGTGAGTGCATACTTCACGATGAGTCAAGCCGAATGGTATACGGCGCTTTTGATGAGAGCACTATGCGAAAGGCGTATGAGGGCATAATAAAAAGCCCCTTAAACGACAGAGATTTATCGATCTGCGCGATCGAGATATGCGCCGAGCTTGACAGACTTCTTGTCGAAAAGATATGGCCGGAGCAGAACCACAGAACATATAAAGGAGGGTAACAAATGGAGATGATACAGCCGTGGATGCAGCAGAAGTTGGCGCTTCCGATCCACCAGAATCCCGCTCCGATAGGACTCAGCCGTGCCGAGCAGCTTGAAGCCAAGCGGCTCGCCGAAGAAGAAAACTTCAGCTTCGAGGGATATCAGGTCGTGCGGCGTGAGTTCATATCGCACCGCTTTGATCCCGCAATGACGATACGGGGCAACAGTATAACGTTCAACAATTCCTGTATCAGCAAGCTTGAAAATGCATCGTACATACAGTTCCTTATAAACCCCTGGTGCATTTTAAAGGCCGATAAACGTAAAAGCAGACAGATAACGTGCAGAGTATTCGCGGAGCGTCTTTACGAGATGATGGGTTGGGACCCGATATACCGCTACCGCCTGCAGGGTATGAAAATACGATACAACAATGAGCAGATGTATCTGTTTGATTTGAAAGCGCACGAGTGCTTCCTGCCGCAGAAAAAGGACGAAGCGACGGGCAAGCACAAAGCGTCATCGCCGGAGTTTCCGAAAGGCTGGGAGTCAGGGTTCGGCATGGACGTAGAGGAACACAATATGTCAACACAGGTGAATTTCCTTGATGGGTACATTTCGCCTGACGGAAAGGGAGAGAGTGATGAAAGAAATAAAAATGAGTCTTGATCTCAAGGACGGAGTATTTACAATAAACGACGGCACGATAGAAGCGCTTGGCAGACCGCGACAGGTTCAGCTGCTGATAAATATGCAGGAAAAAATTCTTGTACTCAGAGCCTGCAGCATTAACGACACGCAGGCGGTCGTGCTTCCAAAAGAGCGTGTCATGTCCACAGAGATAAGCGGCAGGAGCATAATGAAAGAGCTTCGCAGCAAGATGAACTGGAACGATGACGCTCCGAGAGAGTTCAGGGGTAAATGCTACCCGACAATACGAGCAGTCACGTTCGATTTGAACGATGTTACGATTTTGAGTTAGGAGGATCACCATGGATAAAGAGCGTCTTTTTAGATTTATCGACAAGAAATATGCTTCCAAGAGGGAGATGTATACGGCGCTGCCGCTCGGTATGAACGCCGACGAGTTATGGGACGAAGTGCTTAACAACCGCCGTTCCAAAGGGGTCATTTTGCCCATCAGGAATGCCGCAGGTCAGAGCTACTGGTACACGCTCACCGACACTATGATAAAGGCGAGCGAGAACATTGTGGACGAGCTTCTTGATACCGAGATCGTCGAGCCGATCACGAGCGTATCGCCGATAAAGGAAATATTCTTCACAGGATACATGGAAGGCGCGCAGATATCCATCAGGGACGCTATGTCATTTTTGCAGAGCGGGGAAGAGCCTCATGACGTGGAGGAGCTTATGATCCTCAACAACAGGCAAGCCGGGACCTTCGCTGCCGAGAATATACACCACCCGATAAACGAACAATATCTCCGCAGCCTTGCCGGAATCCTGACAAACGGACTCGACAACGGCGGCGGAGATTTTCGTACAAGTGACGAGGCTGAGATACTGTCAATGCAAGGTGAGGATTACACCCTGCCGAGAGCGACAGACCTAATCGACAGGGTAAGGGAACTTACCGCGATGCTCGCCGATCCAGGCATTCACCCGATGATAAAGGCGGCTGCGGCGCAGGCTTGGGTCTTGGTTACCAGACCGTTCCCAGAGGGGAACGAGCGATTAGGAAGAATGCTTTCTGAGATTATTTTGATACGATCGGGTTACACATTCTTCAGTGAGATCAGCATTTCCGCGATCATTGCTCAAAACGGCTACGATTACTTCAACGCTATAGCGAATATCATACGGGGAGAAAACGGAGCTGATCTTACGTATTTCATCGAGTACTATCTTTCTGTGCTATCCTCTGCACTGGACGATTATCGCGTAACGAGACGCAAGCAGGACGAGGAAAACATCGAGGCGGAGCGGGAGCTTGCGAGAGTGCCGCTGTCTACGAAATCAATTAACGTTTTAGGTTCGAGCGATACAACAGTACAGGATACACAGATCGAAGAAATACGAAATAGTCTGCACAGGATCATTAGAGACACTAACGGAAATAGAGTAAGGGAAACTTGTACAGTTCTGCTTGGATTGCTGAATTCCGAGAAATACGAGTTTTCATCACAGGATGTTGCGGAACATGTTATTGACGTTAAGTACGAAGTTACTAAAATCCTTAAGTCAATAGAAAAATACGGAATAATCAGAATGGTTCGGTATGATAAACGCTTGAGTTATTACACCTTTAACTTCATGCCGGAATACGATAAACGGATTCATGGTAAAGAAAGTGGTTTGGAGGCGATTGTCGATAAGCTGAACCAAGTCGAAAATGACAGCACGGGAAATATGGTCCGCATAGCGCAAATGATGATATCATTCCTTAAGAGCGGAAAATACACATTTAAGTCAATTGAGATCGCAGATTGCTTAGGGCTTACGGCACACTGCGTGGGGAATTATCTTAAAAGACTAAAAACGCTTGATATAATAGATCATGACAATAAAAAAGGAGGTGTGAGATACAGATTCTGTTTGGGAGACAGCGTTGAATACGATATACCGGGCGAGAACAAGCAGATTTACACTCCCGAGATAATCCAAACGATTGATCAGCTGAAGAGTTCCAGGTACTCGGGCAAAAAGGATATACGTATTGCACATATGCTTGAAAAATGCCTGCAAAAAGGTATTGTTACGGAGGAAGATTACTTTGCGGCAGGCGAAAGAAAAAGCTACCGCACCGATATGGTGTTTGCAACGCAGCTCGGGCTTGTAGAGCGAAAAGATGAAAGCACATATAGGATCAACACTAAACTGACACCGTCACTGAACAGCATAGAGGAAACCACAAAGAACGATCTGGCAGCTATGTACAAGATCTTCGGAGACGGCATTTTCTCCTCGGATATGGTGGTCGCCGAATTGGAATACAGCTCATCGCACGTTACCGCAACGCTTCATAAGCTGACCTGGCTCAAGATCCTGCACTGCGAGATCGGCTCCGACAGAAGATACAAATATCAATTCCTTGTCACTCCCGAAGACCACCCCGCATGCTTCGGAACGGCGGTTTAAGCGGGAGGTGAGATATTATGTGCAATATCGGGAAGATCATCAAGCGTAACCGCATTAAATGTAAAGTGTGCGGCGATGTAATCGAGTCAAAGTCTGTTTATGATTTCGTGACGTGTTCGTGTAAAAGGTGTTATGTTGACGGATGTCGGGGCGTTTGATTTGAAAGATGTTGTTGTGTTGACGGAGTATGAGAACAACAAAAGGCAGGTAGATTCCCTTACGGATATACCGCAGGAGCGATCAAAAAGAGAACGCGCCATGAGAATAGCTTCCGCCATAGGAAGCATTGAGGGCGTTCCCGTTTCTGATGAAACGGAACAGCTTTATCAAAAATGGGTCAATGGTGAAATGACAGAAAATCAGTTGATTTCGGAATTGAATATGAAACATAGGAAATAACAGAGTCGCAGAAACACGACTTCTAAACTGTAAAGAGCGAATTTTCAAGTATTCGCCAATATACACTTGATATAGCGATAAAAATATGGTATAATTGTCTATGTGTAATACTTACGCTTTCTCGAAGCGTGAATGAAAGGATGCCGGAGGAAAACATTATGCCAGTAAACGAAAACAGTAAAGACCTTTTGAGCGTTCTTTGGGCGGGTGCGGATATTCTGCGCGGTAAGATGGACGCTAATGAATATAAAAACTATCTTCTCGGAATCGTATTCTATAAGTATCTTTCCGATACGTTTCTCACTCACGTCTACGATCTTCTATACAATAAAAAGCCCGACAGCATGGCAGATGCTCAAGCGGCTTATGAAGAAGTATACAACACCGAAGATGCCGAGGAACTGCTCGAGGACATCAAGGAAAGCTATCACTATACGATCGAACCGGAGCTGACCTATACAAAGCTCGCTGAAACGGCGAGCAAGAACGCCTTTCAGCGTGAAATGCTTAAAAAAGCATTCAATCAAGTGGAACAGGCCGATCCGATTTTTGCGAACCTTTTCGCTGATGTTGACCTCTATTCTACGAGGCTCGGCGCGGGCGAACAGAAGCAGTCTGCTACCGTTGCGGAGGTCGTCAAGAAAATCAACGAGGCTGATCTGCTGAACCATGAGGGTGATGTTCTCGGCGATGCTTACGAATTCCTCATAGGTCAGTTTGCAAGCGAAACGGGAAAGAAAGCCGGAGAATTCTATACTCCGCAGGCTGTATCACAGATCCTTACCCGTGTTGCGATTCAGGGGCAGGAGGATAAGCAGGGGCTTTTGGTATATGATGCCGCTATGGGTTCGGGTTCTTTGCTTCTGAACGCAAGGAAATTTTCACACAAACCCGATTACATCCGCTATTTCGGTCAGGAACTCAGCACGACCACATACAACCTCGCTCGAATGAATATGTTCCTGCACGGGGTCGATCCCGAAAATCAGACGCTCCGCAACGCCGATACGCTTGACGCCGATTGGCCCACAGACGAAGAAACCGACTTCGATATGGTTTTGATGAACCCTCCGTACTCCGCGAAGTGGTCAGCGGCGCAAGGTTTCCTGAATGACAGCCGTTTTTCCGATTATGGTGTCCTTGCGCCTAAGTCGAAGGCCGACTACGCTTTTCTGCTTCATGGCTTCTATCATCTGAAAAATACAGGCACAATGGCGATCATTCTGCCGCATGGTGTTCTGTTCCGCGGTGCTGCCGAGGGCAAGATCAGACAGAAGCTCATTGACAGCGGTGCTATTTACGCTGTAATCGGTTTGCCCGCAAACCTGTTCTACAATACATCTATTCCGACAACGATCATCGCGCTGAAAAAGAACCGTGACGGACGTGATATTCTTTTTATCGATGCTTCGCAGCAGTTTGTTAAGGGCAAAAAGCAGAACTCTATGAGCCCTGAGAATATTGACCATATTATTGAACTCTACACAAACCGTAAAGATGTGGAAAAAGAAGCCCACCTTGCTACATACGAGGAGATCAAGGCAAATGACTATAATCTGAACATTCCCCGTTATGTGGATACCTTTGAGCAGGAGGAACAGATCAGCCTGAGCGATCTTGCAAGCGAGCTTTCGGATATTTCCGCCGATATGGACACGGCAGCCGCCGACCTCATCGCGCAGATGGGTGAACTGACAGCGCAAGATGATAATACGAAGAACGAGCTTGCCGAGCTGATGAGAGTATTGGAGGGTATATTATGAGCAATACACCACAGATCAGATTCGCAGGATTTACCGACGCTTGGGAACAGCGTAAGTTCTCGGATTTTGCTCAAAGGGAGTCGGCGGTTGAAGTATCATCGCCTAACTGTCCCAGCGTTGAGTATGAAGATGTTATAGCCGAGGAAGGGCGATTAAATAAAGACATCAGGCTAAAAGAAACGCAGAAAACAGGTATTAAATTTGACGGAACACAAGTGCTTTATGGTAAACTGCGTCCATATCTTCACAACTGGCTAAATCCCGATTTTACGGGCGTTGCAGTTGGTGACTGGTGGGTTTTAAGACCAATTCGTATAGATAAAGATTACCTTTATCGTTTAATTCAGACAAAGCAATTTGATGATGTTGCAAATCAATCAGCAGGCTCAAAAATGCCCCGTGCCGATTGGAAACTTATATCAAATACAGAGTTCTTTGTTCCGATTTCTATGGAAGAACAAAGCAAAATTGCTCAGGCTTTTACTAACCTTGACACCCTTATCACCCTTCATCAGCGTAAGTGTGACGCTTTGCAGAAATTCAAAAAATCTATGCTGCAAAAAATGTTCCCGCAAAATGGTGAGAGTGTGCCGGAGATCAGATTTGCCGGTTTTACCGATGCTTGGGAACAGCGTAAGTTGGGAGATGAAGCTATTGAAATTCTTGCAGGCGGAGATATCGACAAAGATAAAACCGTTGAAAATGGCAAGTATCCAATTTAT
>CACZCM010000132.1 GCA_902779615.1 uncultured Ruminococcus sp.
ATGTCATTAACTTAAGGTTTGATAGAGCACGCAAGGGCTTCGGGGAGCGCAGCTCCCCGAGAGGCGGCGGGCGCAGCCCGCCACCTATAGCCCCCTTCTTCCTTGAGGAAGAAGGGGGTTGGGGGCTGATGGAGACGTCAAAAATTTGTCATGACGAGAAATATTGAAGTCGATAGTGAAGACTAAATGCTAAAGTGTGCGCAAGTGCCTTACAAAGGGCAGACGCATGCCTTCGGCGACCAAAGGTGCGGGTTTCCGGGGGAGACCTCTGCGAAGCAGAAGCACTGACCGACGCGGCAGCGGAGACCGCCGCCTTTGGAAACCGCAAGCCTTTTGAAAAAGGCTTGAGCGAAAACTTTTATTATTATTCTTTCAAAGAAAACTGATTTCTGTAGGGTCAATAAAAAAACCGATTGACAACACACTTATTAAATGATATGATTAATAATGGAAAAGTGCAGTTTTGCTGCAAACAGAAACGGCGGATATAGTTATGATCGTATCGGCGGGGAGGCGAGGACGCTGCGTGAGGAATATGAAGATGTGTGCAGGAAATATTACAATCGAACGTATCTTTTTTTGCTGAAGCTGTGTAACAATCCCGAGCTTGCGGAAGATCTTACGCAGGAAACGTTTTATCAGACGATCCTGTCGCTTCACAGATTTTCCGGGAAAAGCGATATGTTTACATATATAGCTTCGATCGCCAAGCATACATATTATAAATATTTGCGAAAGAACAAGCCCGCCGAGCAGTTTGTGAGCCTCAGTGAGCTTGCGGATCATCTCGCCGACAGCGAAGATCACGATCCGCTGTTTATGATCGAGCGCGCAGGCGAAACGGTCGCTTTGCGTGAGCTGATCGAGCGGCTTCCCGAAAAATACAGGGCGGTGGTGCAGTATCGGATCTACGCAGACATGAGCTTTGCCCAGACGGCGCAGGCGCTGGGGATAAGCGAAAATTCAGCGAAAGTTATATTTTACAGAGCGAAAAAGAAACTTACGGAGGAATTGAGTAATGAACATATCTTGTGAGCTGATAAAAGACCTGGCGCAGCCGTATTTCGGCGGACGTGTTTCGGAGAAAACGGCAAAGCTGATCGAAGGTCACCTTGAGGAGTGCGATGAATGCAGATACTTCTATTCGGGCAGAAGATCTGTCAAGACTCCTCATTTTAAAGTGGAATTCAGCGAACCGGAGGAGGAACAGATCGCTTTGAATCTGAGCCGCCTTTCAAAAAGATTACAGATCCGAAGAACGATCGGCACTGTCTTGGCAGTTATAACCGCAGTGTTGGGGTTATCGGCGCTGCTGTACGATCTTATCAGCGAACATAAAAAGTAAGGCTGCTATAACCCCGGAAGATATGTTTTCTGCCGCTTCCGGCGGCGGGTAATATATACAAAAACCGAACCGACAGGTAAGACTGAATGTCATTAACTTAAGGTTCGATAGAGCATAGCATAAAGTTTTCGCCAAGCCTTTTTCAAAAGGCTTGCGGTTTCCAAAGGCGGCGGTCTCCGCTGCCGCGTCGGTCAGTGCTTCTGCTTCGCAGAGGTCTCCCCAGGAGACCCGCACCCTTGGTCGCCGAAGGCATGCGTCTGCCCTTTTAGGGGTGAATTTCGAAAATAGTCCTGTGGACTGTTTTCGAAAGAGGGGCATTTTGGCAGAAAATGCCCCTAACTAATGGTTTGCCTTAAAGCGTCCTCGCCGCTCCAAGGCAGCGTAGTGAGTATTAAGTTAGTGTGAATGGCAAGAAGCCCCGCAAATCAGCTAATAGCAAGCGAAGCAAAACTTGTACCCGGCGTTAACAAAAAAGCCGTCACTAATGTTCCGAACGTATGGGAGATAACGGCTGAGTTCACGATTTGTTTGCTGTTCAACGGCCGCGCAATTATACTGCCTTGATATTTTATCGGAAATTGTGTATAATAAGATCGAAGACAGCAGGCAGATAAGGGGGCGGGAGTATGAGCGGAAATGCGGACAGCGATCTCGATAAATACGTTGCAGGCAGAATGGAGCAGTATTACGGCAGCGATGTTGTGCGCGCCGTCAGCAGCAGCCTTCCTCCGCCGCCTCCCGATAAACGCCCCGGCAAATTCCGTGTGTTGGCGGCTTCTTTGTGCGCCGCGGCTTTTCTGACGGGCGCGGTTATGGTGACCGGTGTGCTGTTTTCGAGCAGAGTTCCGATATCCGATATTGAAGGCGAAAGCGTATCGTCAGAGTCGGCGAGTGCGGAGAGCGAAAGCGTATCGTCAGCGACGGCGAGTGCGGCGAGCGAAAGCGTATCGTCAGCGACGGCGAGTGCGGCGAGCGAAAATGTATCGTCAGCGACGGCGAGTGCGGCGAGCGAAAATGTATCGTCAGTGACGGCGAGTGCGGCGAGCGAAAATGTATCGTCAGTGACGGCGAGTGCGGCGAGCGAAAATGTATCGTCAGAGTCGGTGAGTTCGGCGAGCGAAATTGTATCGTCCGAGGTGACCGATACCGGCAGCGACGATAATAGCGGTACGGAGCGGGATCATGAGTATGTGCTTCCCGATGCGGCGGAACAGACGTACTATATAATAGAAAGCGAAGCGCCTTCGCCGAACGGAAGCGTGACAACGGGGCGCAGTGCGCGAGCCGGTGTCGGAGTATTTTTGATGCTTGCGTCGCTCTGCGGGGCGGCGATACTGTATAAGGAGAAATTAGAATGACCGAAAAGGATAAAATGCTTGCGGGCGTTATGTATAATTCAGAAGACGAGGAGCTGGTCGCAGCCAGACGAGAGGCGAAGCTGAAGTGCAGGAAATTCAACACACTGCCGCCCGATGACGAGGAGGGCAGAGTGCGGCTGCTGAAGGAGATCCTCGGGAAAACGGGAGAGCAGATTTGGATAGAACAGCCATTTTTGTGTGATTACGGCACGTTTATTGAGGTCGGCGAGAATTTCTATGCAAATTATAATCTAGTCGTGCTCGACTGCGCAAAGGTCACGATCGGCGACAACGTATTTATTGCGCCGAATGTCGGCATCTATACGGCGGCTCACCCGATCTTGGCGTCGCAAAGAAACATTCGCGGCTGCGAATACGCTGCTCCGATCACGATCGGCAGCAATGTCTGGATCGGCGGCGGAGTTCAGATCTGCCCGGGAGTCACGATCGGCGACAACACGGTTATCGGCGCAGGCAGCGTTGTGACGAAGGATATCCCGTCCGATGTTGTGGCTGCGGGCGTTCCGTGTAAGGTTATAAGAAATATCACCCTCGATGATATGATGCCTATGGGCGAGGGCGAGCTTTGAGGAGAATGTATGACCACGTTATATATTATAATACCGTGTTATAATGAAGAAGAGGTATTGTCGAAAACAGCGTCTACTCTGCTGAAAAAATGCGAGCAGCTTGAGAAGAGCGGAAAGATTGATAGCGACAGCAGGATCATTTTTGTAGACGATGGGTCGACAGACAGTACATGGAAGAAGATACAGGGCTACCACCGCATAAACAAGAAGTTTGGCGGGATCAAGCTCAGCCGAAACAGAGGTCATCAGAATGCTTTGCTCTGCGGACTGCTGACGATGAAAGAGCACGCCGACGCATTTATCTCGATCGATGCAGATCTTCAGGACGACATAAACGCAATTGACGAGATGCTCGACAAATTTCAAGGCGGGTGCGATGTTGTATACGGCGTTCGCTCCGAGCGAAAAACCGACACGTTTTTCAAACGCTTCACTGCAGAGTCGTACTATAAGATACTCGAGAAGATGGGCGCAAAGGTTATTTTTAATCATGCCGATTTCAGACTTATGAGCAGGCGGGCAGTGGAGTGTTTGTCGATGTTTAAGGAAAGGAACATTTTCCTTCGCGGACTTGTTCCGATGATCGGATTTAAGTCCGACATAGTGACCTACAAGCGCAGCGAGCGTGAGGCCGGCGAGAGCAAATACCCGCTCCGCAAGATGCTTGCGCTTGCGTGGGAAGGCATCACGTCGCTGAGTATTCGGCCGATACGCATCGTTACGACGGTCGGCGCGCTTATTTTTGCGCTGAGTATTGCAATGCTTATATATAGCATTGTAAGATACTGTTCGGGCGATACTGTATCAGACTGGGCGAGTCTGGCTGTTTCGATATGGGCGATCGGAGGTCTTCAGCTTTTGGCTATCGGCGTTGTAGGCGAATATGTCGGCAAGCTGTATCTTGAGGCGAAGTCCCGCCCGAGGTTCATTGTTGACGAAGTAATACTTGATGATTAAAAAACGCACACCCGGCAGAGCTTGTCGAGTGTGCGTTTACTTTAATGTTAGTGTTAGTGTGAAATGACCTCGCAGCCTGTTTCGGTCACGATCACCTGGATCTCACGCTGGGCAGAGGGCTTTCCGTCTGCTGTGCGAACTGTCCAGCCGTCGTTTTGGTCGGTAACGGTGCGGTAGGTGCCCATGTTCAGCATTGGCTCGATCGTGAAGCACAAGCCCGGAGCAAGCAGCATATCTGTGCCCCTGTCGGTGACGTAGCTGACCCACGGGTCTTCGTGGAATTCAAGACCGATCCCGTGACCGCCTATTTCACGAACGACGGTATAGCCGTTTTCGTGCGCAAGATCCTTGATAACCTGCGCAATGTCGCCAAGATGACCCCAAGGTTTGACTTCGGCCAATCCCAGCTCGACTGATCTCTCGGTTATTTCAACAAGCCTGCGTTTTTCTTCGCTCACATCTCCGATGCAGAACATTCGGGAAGCGTCCGAAAAATAGCCCTTATATATGGTCGATATATCGACGTTTATGATATCGCCGCTTTTTAATATTACGTCTTTTGAGGGGATACCGTGGCAGACAACGTTGTCGATAGAGGTGCATACGCTCTTCGGGTAGCCTTCATAATTAAGCGGAGCGGGAACTGCGCCCAGTTCAACGGTCTTGGAGTAGACCCATTTGTCGATGTCCTCGGTTGTGCAGCCTTCCCTGATGTTTTCGGCAACATAGTCAAGCACGGCGGTATTTATCACGCCGCTTTCTTTTATTCCGGTGATCTGAGTCTTGTTCTTGATTAGTGACCTTGGCGGTACGATTTCGCCCAGCACTGCATGCTCTTCGATAATTTCGTCAAAATCACAATGGCATTTTTTATATTTTTTTCCGCTGCCGCACCAGCACGGGTCGTTTCTGCCGATCTTTATATTCATAATTTCACCTCATTGTTTTCTGTTAAGAGATCTGTACTTACGGGGTGAACAGCCGTATTCCTTGACAAAGGCCCGTGAAAATGCTTCCGATGACGAGAAACCGCAGTCGAGAGCGATATCAATGATCCTGCTTCGCGTGCTTTTGAGCGATTCGGACGCAGCGGACAGCTTTAGCTTAGACAAATATTCTTTAAATGTGACGCCTGTAAATTCATGGAATTTTGCAGAACAGTAATATTCCGAATAGCCAACATATTTTGCCATTTCGGGAAGAGTGGGACTGTTCGAGAAATTATCCTCCAGCCACTCGATCATTATTTCAACGGTTTTTGATGACATATATTGCACACCCTTTTGTATTATATCAGAAATGTGGAATAAAAACATGATATTTCTTGCAATGATTACGTAAATCAATTTTGGGAAACAGAGCCGAAGTTATTGACAAGCTTTTTGAAAAAAGCTTGCGGGGGTTTGGGCGGCGCCCCATATGCACTAACTTTTTACTGCGTCGCCGTGTCACGGCGATGCAGCAATTATTATAGTGAACGACAAAGGAATAGGCAAATTACCGTTATGCAGATGATTCGTCTATTTCTTTTACCAACCGCTCTATCGCCGCGAGGCGACCTACTTTTGCTGCGCGGCAAAAGTAGG
>CACZCM010000133.1 GCA_902779615.1 uncultured Ruminococcus sp.
TACTCGGAGACGATACCGGTCACGTAGATGTTCTCAAAATAGACTTTCAGCGGAGCCGGGAAAGACAGATCCCAGTACGGCGCGGCGATGACGATCGAATCCGCCGCAGCAAACTGTTTTGCGTATTCAAACATTCTGTCGCCGTAGCTGCCCTGTTCGATCAGCGCAGTACGACGCTTGAGCGTTCCTCGATCAAGCGGTCTGAGATCTTCTTCATAGAGCCGCAGCTCTTTCACTTCACCGCCAAGCAGTTCTAATACCCTGCGCGCAAGCCGATCGGTTCGCGACGCTTCACGGACACAGCAGTTGATATACAGAATCATCGGATCACCTCATTACCTGATGATAGCTTTATTTCTACTTAGTATAACAAAACAAATCGGATTTGTCTACGCGGATTTTTCTCTTGCGTCTTCCGCTGATCCATCTTATAATGATGGGGATAGGAGGAGATCGATCATGATATATATCGGCTGTCATCTAAGCGTGACGAACGGATATGAAGCGATGGGTCGCACGATGTGCGGCTTCGGCGGCAACACCTTCGCCTACTTCACACGCAATCCGCGCGGCGGCAGAAGCAAAGATATCGTCCCCGAGGACGCCGAGGCGCTGAACACTCTGCTGCAAGAAAAGTCTTTCGGTCCTCTTGTCGCGCACGGCAGCTACACGATGAATCTATGCGCTTCTAACGAAACCACCCGCTCTAACGGACTGGATATGTTCGCGCAGGATCTGCAACGTATGGAAGCCTTTCCGGAAAACTACTACAACTTTCATCCCGGCGCGCATACCGGTCAAGGTACGGAGAAAGGGATCGAGCTGATCGCGAAGGCTCTGAACGACAACCTCTTCCCCGAAATGCGCACGATCGTCCTATTAGAAACGATGGCAGGAAAAGGCACGGAAATGGGCGGAAACTTCGAAGAGCTGCGCGAGATCATCGACCGCGTGGAGCTGAAGGATAAGATCGGCGTGTGTCTGGACACCTGCCATGTCTGGGACGCGGGGTATGATATCGCAGGTGACTTGGATGGCGTCCTTCAACACTTCGATGATGTTATCGGTCTGGACCGCCTGTACGCGATCCATTTCAATGACAGCAAAAATCCCTGCGGCTCACACAAAGACCGCCACGAAAAGCTAGGAGAAGGCTTCATCGGCATGGAGGCGATGAAGCGCATCGCTCTGCATCCCGCTCTGCAAAATAAGCCGTTCATCCTCGAAACGCCCAACGACGACGCGGGGTATATCAAAGAGATCCATACGGTGCTCAGCTGGATGGATGCATAGACGACCGGGACTGTCGCAAAAATAATAATGCCATTCTAAGCGGATTGGTCGGTGTTACTGCCACAAAGTCACTTAGGACAAAAAAACGAGAGGCTATCGCATCTATTTGCGACAGCCCCTTGCTTTATCGGTTGCTCGATGTCGGGTCATCCCGGGGTGACGGAAACGATCCAAAGAATTCTTCTATTATGCGCGAAGATGCACAAGATGGGCGATGGAAGGGATGCTCTCTTTTTGCATGACGGTGGTAGGGCTCAGCAGCGCGCCTGTCGCCATAAACAGAATATTTTTGTACTTTCCGTCCCTTAGACCGTTGAGAATCTCCGAGCACAGCACCGACGCGCAGCAGCCGCAACCGGAGCCGCCCGCGTGTACGTCCTGACTTGTGCGGTCAAAAATCATCATTCCGCAATCCCTGTGTCTGTTTTTCAGGAACACACCCTCGTTTTTGAGCAGCTCATAAAATGCCTTGCTCCCCACCGCGCCAAGATCTCCGGTGAATATCATGTCGTAGTCCTCCGGAGAGGTTTGAGTATCGCGGAAAAATCCAAGTATGGTCTCCGCCGCCGCAGGTGCTGTTGTCAAGGGGAGAACAAAAATATGTTTAAATCATAGCCTCCAATAACATATACCGGAAGCTTTTAATTCCTTGATGGAATAAAGCCCTTTTACATCAATTAATACTTTTTCATTGTCTTTAAGCGAGAGATCATACATCGCCTTTATCGAATCCAAGCTCAACGCTTTAAACTCATTGTGAGCAACAGCAACGATAATACAACCAGCGTTTTCAACATCTTCAAACTTTGTCAAAGAAACACCGTACTCGTTCATGGCATCGCGTTCACTTGCCCATGGATCAACTACGATTGGTTCGATTCCGTATTCATTCAGCCTCTTGATAATATCATCGACTTTGCTGTTGCGAGTGTCGGGGCAATTCTCCTTGAAAGTCAATCCGAGAATAACAACTTTAGTATTTTTCGGAGCTTGTCCTACATTAATCATTTTTTTGACAGCGGCATCTGCAACATAAGCGCCCATGCTGTCATTGACAATTCTGCCATTTAAGATAATCTGGCTGTGATAGCCGAGCTTTTCAGCTTCATATGTAAAATAGTAAGGGTCGACTCCGATGCAGTGACCGCCGACGAGCCCGGGACGAAAGCCTAACGCATTCCACTTTGTATTCATTCCGTCGACAACTTCATTCGTATCAATCCCCATACGGTCAAATACCATCGCCAACTCATTCATAAATGCAATGTTAATGTCGCGCTGACTGTTCTCTACAATCTTTACCGCCTCAGCGGTCTTGATTGAACTGACGGCATAAGTCCCGGCTTCAATTACGATGTCATATACTGCTTTTATAACTTCAAGACACTCGTCATCCATACCGGAAACAATCTTTTGAATATTCTCTAAGCGATGAACCTTGTCGCCGGGATTGATTCGCTCGGGCGAGTAGCCGACCTTAAAATCGACGCCGCATTTTAACCCTGATTCACGTTCAAGAATCGGAATACATACATCCTCTGTTACACCGGGATAAACGGTCGACTCATATACGACAATAGATCCCTTTGTAAGATTGCGTCCGAGGATCTCGCTCGCTCCGACGACCGGAGTTAAGTCGGGAGTATGGTCAGTGTTAACGGGAGTGGGAACAGCTACAATATGGAATTTTGCCTCTTTAAGCTTCGTTTCATCAGCGGTAAACTCCACTGTAGTGTTTCTTATTACATCGTCGCCGACCTCTTTGGTTGGATCAACGCCGCTCCTATAAAGCTCTATTTTTGCTTCATTAATGTCAAAACCTATAACATTAACTCCTTTAGCAGCAAACGCCACCGCAATCGGCATCCCAACATAGCCCAATCCCACAAGGGACAGCTTTTCTTCACCGGCAAATAGTTTTTTATAAAGATTGCTATACATGTTTTTCTCCTGAAAAATACAATACTACATCAATTAAGCGCCGCATTAATATCATTTGTTAGCATTAGCGGTTTTATGTGTTTCAAATCAATATCAATTAACAGTATAAATCATTTTTGTGGCTATGACAAGATATTTTGGGAGTTTTCATTTCCTATGCGGCGGAATACATTTTTCTCATAGGTCGACAGCCTTTCGTATTACTCGCTCCACATAGATTTCCCTGTTCGGAGACACCAACGCCGAGAAGAAATCCGCAGGAACAATCTCAAAAACCTTCATACCACGCACCGCCACAATAAACATAGTTCTGATATCATTGTAGCGGCTTTTGTCAATTATTGCAATGCCTTTGCTGAATATGAACAAAAAATTGAAATATCAAAAATGATGTAACGCCGATTGCAACGCCGATCGTATTCATGATTACGTCGTCCGTTTCACATCTTCCGAGAGAAAAGAGATATTGACATGCTTCAACCGCTATGGAGAGGATTGCCCCTATTAATATGGTAAGCAATGCTTTATGCTTACACTTATTCGGCAAAGCAAACGGCATACTCAACCCAAGCGGCATAAACAGCAGCATATTCATATACATTGTGCGATAGAATTCAGGTTGCACTTTGGCATTCACAAAGGAGATGAACGGAATCAAGCTAATATCGCGGGTGTTGCCGCTTTTCCGTCCTAGTATGGTAAACGCTATAACCAAAGCAGCCGCCATACATAAACCCGCAATGCTAACGATCCTCTTTGCTTTTCCTCGCAGCAAAAGCATAGCGACAGTCCAAATCACGTACATCGCTATCGTTTCTATGTAAACTATGTTCATCGGCTGAACGTAGAAATCGTGAAACAAACTTCTCATTTTACCTCAAATAATTCCATTTTTCGATAAATATCCTTTCGCTTAGCCGCCTCTTTCAGCATGGCTGAGGTTCCCTTGCTTTTGCGCTTTCCGGACACTAACAGCCCTACATATTTTGCTCCCTCGGCTATCCAGCCAACCGGAAGGAATACTTTGTGCCTGTCTATAAAGGCGTAATTGTTATACACCTTTTTATTCAGCGTATTGACAGCCTGTGCAACAACGCCTTTGTTATCAACCGTTCTCTCATTTCGATTAGAGATGTACTTTATTTCACGGTACCGGTTCATATCCTTCTTTCCGAAGTTACCGCCGTTCAAAATATCCGTTACGACTTCTTCGAGATAATGACTTTCCAAGTCAGGATTTTCAGCCCACTGTTTATGGTCAGCGCCGAGATACTTTTCCGAAACAGCGGTCATTGTCTGCGCGAATTTCCACAAACCGAAACGAGAAAGCTTATCCTTAAATAGCTTGACAAATTCATCATTATCAATATGGTTTGCAAATACCGCCCAGTCGCACAGATGGCGCAAACCTATACCCTCGCTCGTCATATGCGAAATCATATGCAGCAGCATTATCAAACCGTGATGAAGCTTATCGGGGATTCTGCACACCGCGCCGTCAAGCTCAATTAGCTCCGATGTTTCAATCGTACGGTCTGCTTCTTTTCTAAGCAGCTCGCCAATTAAACCGTTGGGAACACCGTTGACACAGCGATGCTGCTCCCAAATACTTAACGACTCACGCTTAAAGGCAATATGGATATCATCGTCATCACCGCCGTGGTCAACCGTAAATCCTACACTCAGCACCGATTGTTTCGCCATCTCAAAGTTCTTTTCATATACAAGGAAATCTACGTCGCCCATATCACGCAACGACGGATCGGGATAATAGTATGCCGAAGCTAACCCTTTCATCGAGACATACGGAATTCCGCGCTCCGTCATCAGCTTGTGCAGCTCTGCATGCTCCATAAAGTTATTCGTGTTTGTCGTCACATTTGCGTAAAATGATTCCTGATAACGCAGAAAAACCTTTGGAGAAAAATTCCTTAGATTTTCCTGTAAATGCGAAAAGACGGTCGTAAAAACCGTCTGCGCTTTGGCTTCTTTCAGAATATCAGAAAGCTCTTCATTTTTTATCGTTGGTTTTTCTCCGCCGAAAAGCTGATAATGCACAACGGCAAGGAGTTGTTCCTGAATGGAGTCCATTACTCTCTCCTAAATCAAATTCTGACGGATGACCGTCTTGGCATTTTGCTCCCGCAAGACTCGTATACTGCTCAGGTCACCATCAGCTATGTCCTATTTTGCGAATTCATAAAGCAAAATTATGATACCATTTCCCAAGGTATAAGTCAAGATTTTCGGTAATGCTCCCGCAGCCGAATATACTGTAAATTATCTTATTTATTCACCCATACCTCTCGGCAAGATTATTGATAACAAACTCCTGCGCGTCGCGATTATATACAACTACATCATACATTTCGCCCGTTTCCGTCTCATGTCTTTCAACCGACAAACCGAGCGCTTCTCCTTTTTGGGTCGGAAATTTATAATTCTTGCCGCCGATTTCAACCGACGCTAACAGGTCAATCGAAACTAACCAGTCGGTGATG
>CACZCM010000134.1 GCA_902779615.1 uncultured Ruminococcus sp.
CTCGGTCGGTGCTTCTGCTGCGCAGAGGTCTCCACAGGAGACCCGCACCCTCTATAGGCGGCGGGTTCCATCCCCACGTTCAGTAGGGGTATAAATCCCATACTGAACTCACAAAGCCTTTGGCTTTGTCTTTGCTTGTTTAAAGCAGAGCTTTTAATTATTTTCCCGATCTGCGCTTCTTCTTTGCTTTCAGCTTTGCATTGCGTTTCTTTTTGTTATTATAGATCTGCGTCACTATGATATATATAATGAAAAGGATAACCACAATGCTGACTGCAAGGATCATCCAGCGTGACTGGAGGATCTTTTTTGCGGACTCCATAAAATACAGCATTCTGCTGCGTTCCACAGTTTCCGCAGCAATAAGATCAACTGTACAAAGCTCCTGATTTGCGTAGCTGACAACTGCGCTGCCGATAACATTACCCTCTATTACCGGAGCAGTCAGCGAGTCGGGAATATTTGTCGTGATATCAATGCTCGAGTTTTCAACATCTTTTGGAAGAATTGTTGAAAAGCTGCCCTGCGGAACAAGCTGAACAGTGTCTTGGTCCCACGCAAGTTCGATCGGTATCTCGCAGACCGGCTTCTTCTCATCAACTACCGTCTTTAATTCGAGATTGTCGAAAGCCCATTCATACAACGCCTTTGAGTCAACCATCGCGCCGTTGACATCAACCTCCTCGCCACTTGCAGTAACGGACGGTGCGCCCAAACAAATGCACATATATGTATAGCCGCCATTTGAGGCAGTAGAACAAAGGCAGAATCCCGCCTCATCGGTAGTGCCTGTTTTGCCGTTCTTGGCGTATTCATAGAAATAATCGCCGCCGTTTACACTGTCTATCAGCTTATTAGTCGTAATGAGCGGATAATTCTTATCGGCGTCAACCGATAGATACGCTGTGGTGGACGATGTTATCTCAATAAACTCAGGCAGCGTCTGAGCATATCTCATGATAGTATAAAGATCACGGGCAGTTGTGTAGTGATCGGGGTCGTGAAGACCGTGTGGATTTACGAAGTGAGTACCTTCGCAGCCCAGCTGTGCAGCTTTTTCATTCATCATGTCAACAAATTTCTGAATAGAACCGCCGCCAACATAATTTGCAAGCAGCAATGCAGCTTCGTTGCCGGATTTGATCAAAAGGCAGTTCAGAAGATCGTATACGGTAACTGTTTCGCCTACAAAATACTCAAGTCCCGACAGCGAAGAACCCGTTCCCAACAGCTGATCGAGGATCTCCTGATCTACCAATACCTTTGTGTTTTTTATGTCCTCCACATTTTCTATTGTAACAATATATGTCATGATCTTTGTGGTGGACGCAGGGAACATCTTTTGATCGGAGTTTTTTTCAAAAACCACATTATCGGTATCAAGATTCACAAGATACGCTGCTTTTGATCCTATCTCAAAATTCGTAACGAAAACGGCCGCCGCTGCCGACATTGACAGGCAGCACACCAACATCACAGCCGCCATTACAGCTGCTGCCGCTCTTTTTAATCTCACAAAATCCCCCCCATTAATTAAGCTGAGTACCTACGCCCGTAAAGAGCATACGCACCTCCGCTCTCAATCCTCTCAGTTCGTTATCGTTCATATCTGCATACCGCTCAGAGATATCCTTTGCTGCAGCCTGAGCGTCACGCAGTACATCTACATTTTCGGCAAGATCTGCGATCTTCAGCTCGGGAAGACCATGCTGGCGTGATCCAAAAAAGTCTCCCGGACCTCTTAGCTTCAGATCCTCATCAGCGATCTTGAAGCCGTCGTTTGTTGCGCAAAGAGCTTTGAGCCGCTTCAGTGCGTCTGCTCCTTTCGCCTCCGACATAAGTATGCAGTACGATTTATACTTTCCCCTGCCTACTCGTCCTCTCAGCTGATGAAGCTGAGAAAGACCAAACCTCTCAGCATTCTCTATCAAGATGATCGTTGAATTCGGAACATCGACGCCGACTTCGATAACGGTAGTCGAAACCAGAATGTCAATATCCCCATTCACAAATTCCGCCATCACAGCGTCCTTGTCAGCAGCTTTCATTTTACCGTGAAGCATACCCACACGATAATCCCGAAAAACCGTCCGGCGAATCTCGTCTGCATACTCCTCAACGCCCTTTAGTCCGGTGTCGGTATTATCAACGGCAGGGCAAACAATGTAACACTGCCTTCCTTCGTTTATATTCTTTTTTAAAAAATTATACGCTCGTTCCCTGATCGATTCGTCTATCAAAAGCGTATCGACTGTCTGCCTTCCCGGAGGCAGTTCATTGATAACGGAAATATCAAGATCGCCGTAGATCATAAGCGCAAGCGTTCTCGGGATCGGCGTTGCCGACATGACCAATAAATGCGGATTTGAGCCTTTCGCCAATAGCGTCGAACGCTGCCTTACGCCGAAGCGATGCTGTTCATCTGTGACAACCAGTCCAAGATCCCTGAATGACACATTGTCGGAAATGAGCGAGTGAGTCCCGACTAAAAAGTCAACCTCTCCGCACTCAAGCTCCTCCAGCACCTCGCGCTTCTGCTTTTGGGTCATTGAGCCTGTCAGAAGGCGGACATTCATCCCTACAGGAGTTAACAGCTTGTTGAAGCTATCGTAATGCTGTCTTGCAAGTATCTCGGTCGGAGCCATCATCGCTGCCTGCGAGCCATTTTTAATGCAGGTATAAGCAACCGCTGCTGCGACCATAGTTTTCCCCGATCCCACATCACCCTGAACGAGTCGGTTCATCGCAGCCGTATTTTTCGACATATCGTTAATACAATCTGAAATTGCACTAAGCTGAGCGTCAGTCAGCCTGAACGGCAGCAGATCAACAAACTCGGAGGTATAATTTTTGTGGATCCTCACATTGGTCAGCTTGTCGGGCATATTTTTTATGGAGGACAGTCCCAAAACAAGAACCAACAGCTCCTCAAAAATCAGCCTTCTTCGGGAATTTTCTATGTCCTCCTGCGAAATTGGGAAATGGATCCTGCAAAGCGCCGTTCTGAGTTCCATCAGCTCATACCTTGAAAGAATATCCTGCGGTATCGGGTCTTTGATAATTTCGGGAAGCATATTCAGCGCATAATGCATTGCGGACTCGATATTTTTTGTTGTAAGCCCCGCAACCTGACTATATATCGGGCGGATAACCGGCGGCTTCGAGGCGTCGGCAAACTGTGGATTGACAAGTTCTCTCCCGCCCATTCCTTCCGTTATCTTTCCATAAAACAAGTACTCCCGTCCTCGATGAAGCATTCTGGGAATATATGGATTATTAAAAAAAGTCAGGTTGATAAAGCCTGTATCATCACTTACTCTAGTTGAAGAAAGCCATCTTCCGCCGGAAACAGTTCGAGCCGAAGGCGTCATCTCCACCTGCGCCTTCACGCAGCAGGTCTCCCCCACGGCTGTTTCACAAACAGGCTTTATATGACTCCAGTCCTCATATGTTCGCGGATAAAACCTGATAAGATCGCCAACAGAAGCAATGCCCAGCTTTCCGTAAAGCCGGGCACGCTTTTCTCCAACGCCTGAAATTTTCTCAATAGGAACCTCGTAAAGCGAGCCCATTTTATTCTACCGAAATAATAAAGTAGTACACCGGCTGACCACCGTCAACATAAGTGATCTCCATGTCCTTGCCATATTTTGAGGTAAGCGTATCGACCAGCTTCTCCGACTGCTCGGGCGTTACCCCTTCGCCGCTGATAACGGTAATGAATGAAGACTCCTTAGTGATAAGCGACTTTGTGACCTTCACGGCAGCCTTCACAATATCCTTTTCGTTAACGGTAAGCTTTCCGTTTTCAAGACCGATGATATCGTTCTCCTTGATCTTATGGATACCGAACTCCGAATTTCTTGCCGCAAACGTTACAAGACCCGTCTGAACACCGGCAAACGACTCGCTCATAACCTCGATAGCTGCGTCTGCATCCAAGTCTGCATCATACGAAAGCAGTGCAGAGATTCCCTGCGGAATAGTTCTTGTGGGTATAACTACGACCTCACGGTCTGTCACAAGCGGTATTGCCTGCTCGGCTGCCATGATGATGTTTTTGTTGTTCGGAAATACAACGACTTTTTTTGCGGGAGTCGCCATAACAGCCGAAACGATATCCTGCGTGCTGGGGTTCATCGACTGACCGCCCGACACAACATGATCGCAGCCGCAGTCCTTAAAGAGCTGAACAAGACCCTCGCCTGCCGCAACCGCAACAAATCCGATCTCCTCGGTCGGTTCCTTTGACGCAAGCTCCTGCTCCTTTTCGCGCTTTTCTGCAAGCCGAGCCTTCGCAAGCTCCGCTGCCTCGGCAGCCTTCCTATGCTGCTCCTTCATATTTTCGACCTTCACCTTGAGCAACTGACCAAACTCCAATCCGCTCTGGATCGCATTTCCGGGGTTCTCTGTATGTACATGAACCTTAATGATCTCCTCATCGTCAACAACAACAACGCAGTCGCCGATAGATCTGAGATAATCGCGGAGCTCCTGAGTGTCAGTGTGAATATCGGGGTCTTTGCCTACGATAAACTCAGTGCAGTAGGTGAATGTAATATCATTGTCAAACTGAGCGGCTGCGCTGCGGAAGTAGTCCGGCTCTTCCTCGGTCTTTGCGCTGTCAGCATCGTCATATTCGATGATCGTGCCGTCCCTGAAAACAGAAAGCATTCCCTCAAAGATAGTAAGCAAGCCCTTGCCGCCCGCGTCAACAACGTTTGCCTTCTTGAGAACAGGCAGCAGTTCGGGAGTAAGCTCCAACGCCTTCTCCGCGGCATTAACAACAGCTTCCCAAACGGCAACAGGGTCGTTGTTGTTTTCACAAAGCTCCACACCCGCTTCATAGCCCATTCGAGCTACTGTTAAAATAGTACCCTCTGTCGGCTTCATAACAGCCTTATAAGCAGCCTCCACGCCGTTTCCGAGAGCGCCGGTCAGATCCTTACCGTCCGCCGTTTCCTTATCTTTAAGCCCCTGTGCGAACCCACGGAAAATAAGCGAAAGAATAACGCCCGAGTTTCCTCTTGCGCCTCTGAGCATAGCGGACGCAGCCTTTCCCGCAACGATCCCTACATCCGAATCCTCACCCATCTCCTTGAGAACAGCTGCAGCAGAATTGATCGTCATTGACATATTCGTTCCCGTATCACCGTCAGGAACAGGAAAGATATTGAGGTCGTCGATTGCCGATCGGTTTTTGCTGATATTATTTGCGCCCGAAATAATCGCATTTTTCAAACAAGTGCCGTTTATCATTTTCTAATACACATCCTATCAAAATTATAAATTTACAGACTCTTAGTATAATATGATTATAGCACACATTCAAATACAATTCAAACATTTTTGTTGAATTTGTGCAATATTTTTCTTGATCAATTTTTAGTAGTCATCTTCATAGCTGTAATCGTAGCCCTGAGCATAATCGTCATCGTAATTCTCGCCGTCATTTTCGCCGTCGTCGACATCATAATAAACGCCGCTGTCATCACCGCTTCCCTGCACACCGCCGAGATCCTCGGAAAGATCGCTATCCGACTGTGAATCAGTATCGGAGTTTTTGTCGCTATCGGAATCCGACTCCGAGGAAACATTAATGTGAGCTATATCGGGCTTCGAGTATGTCCCCTTGTTTTCAAGCGTCTTCACAAACTTATCATATGCGTCGCTGTCTTC
>CACZCM010000135.1 GCA_902779615.1 uncultured Ruminococcus sp.
GAACGCTGTCACCCGTTGCCGCCGACCTCATAATGTCGGGCTCTGTTCCCAACCCCTGCAAGCATTTCTGCGGCAGAGATTCCGAGATTGATGAACTTCACACTTTGCTTGAAAAGCACAGCAAGATCTTCATCACGGGTCTCGCAGGCATAGGCAAAAGCGAGTTCGCAAAAACCTACGCCAAGACCAACAAAAAAGATTACACCAACATTCTGTATTTCTCCTACCCCGACAGCCTGCAAACGCTGATCGAGGACATTGATTTTGCCGACGATCTCCCGACCGACGATAACACCACCCGTTTCAAAAAGCACAACCGCTTTCTGCGTTCTCTCAAACCCGACACGCTGCTTATAATCGACAATTTCAATACCACCGCTGCGAACGAGCCGCAGCTTGACCTGCTGATGAAATACAACTGCAAAGTGCTGTTCACTACCCGCAGTAAGTTTGAGTTCGGATATACATACGAGCTGAACGAGATCAGCAGCCTCGAAAGCCTGGTATCACTCGCCGCGTATTTCTATATCGACACTCAAAATCAACGTCCGACAGTTGAGCGTATAATCGAAACCGTACACCGACACACTCTGTTGGTTGAACTATCAGCAAGGCTATTGCAGACGGGAATCCTTGAACCGAACGAAGTCCTCTCCAAGCTCTCCGAAAGCACTGTCGCCCCCGAAGCAAGCGATAAAATATCCATCACGAAAGACGGTCACACCAAAAAAGCTACTTATCACAACCACATCAAGACCCTGTTCTCTCTCTTCGCGCTGTCCGATGAAATGCAGGCGGTAATGCGCTATGCGACTTTTATTCCTGCAAACGGTATCCGCGGCAGACTTTTCGCAAAGCTGATAAGCCTTGAAAGCATGGACGCAATCAATGACCTGATCGAGCTGGGCTTTATCAGTAATCCCGAAATGGACAAAATTGTTCTGTACCCGCTTGTGCAGGAGATAATATTATCCGACCTTTCTCCCGATACCGAGAATTGCCGTCCTCTGCTTGATAATATCCACCATATCTGCTTGCAACACGGCAAAGATATTCCGTACTATTCCGCGCTGTTCGCAATTACGGAAAATATCGCAGATAAAATAGTGATATGTGATAAAGCGGATTATCTGCTTTTTATCGAGGATGCTTTTGCCTATTTGGAAAAATACCGTTACACAAGCGGCATGAAAAAACTTGTTTCTGTGATGACCGCCATACTATCTGATGAAAACATCGGCATGCAAAACGACCGCGCACTTCTGCTGAACAACCAAGCCTCCTGCGAGGGTCTGCTGAACGGCAATTACAAGAAAGCCATCGACCTTGAAAAGCGTGCTATAAATATGTGCGACCCGACGGATAACCCTCTGCTTATCGCCAATCTCCACATGAACCTCGGATACTTATACCAGTCCGACGGAAAGACCGACCTCGCCAAACCGAGCATGGAGAAAGCCATGCAGATAATAGCGGAGGTAAACGACCCGACCCACGATATGATTATCATGTCGCGCAATTACGCACGACTTCTTGCAGAAACAGGCGAAGCCCGCCGAGCGATCATAGCTCTCCAAAAGTGCGCCGATCTCGTAAAAGCGACCAATTCCGAGATGACCTCCGACTATGCCGACCTCCTTTTCGACATAGCCGGGATCACTTCTCAGTTAAGCGGTATTCAAACCGCCGAGCAGTATTTTGTTCGTGCGTTCAGGATTTACCGCGATGTTCTTCCCGATAACGACCTCCGCGAAAAAGCTGCGCTTGCGGTAAAGTATTTCAATCGTGCGGGAATAACAAATCTCCCGGCATATCTTGCAATCAGTGAAAATGCTGCCACAGAAGAATGACTGTCTGCACAATTACCGCGACAGGTGCAAGGCTGTACCACAGTCCCGCAATAGTCGAAGCGTGAGTCGCCTTATTCAGCTTTTCAGCACTCTTTTCCACCGCCGTTTCGATCTCCGTTACGGCGGTTTTCGTATGTTCAAGCATTTGATCGACCGCCTCGTTCTGCTTTTTCATTATGTTGCCCAGGTTGTCGTTCAGCACCTTAGCGGCGTCTTTTCTTACGCTTTGCCGGTACTCCTCCTGCAAGTCCAGCAGTTTCAGCTGTTCTTCGTTCATCTTCAGTAACTTGATCTGCGTATCTTTCATAAAATCCGTCATGACCGCGCACATTTTGTCCACCGTTGCGAGCAGCAGCGCGGTCTGGTACTTGTCCTCTGCCACCTGCCTGTCCTCTGCTTTCATCCGGAGCACGTTTTCCCACAGCCCCGAAAGTTCCTGCTGCGGCGTACTGTCTGTATTTCTTTGTAAGCTCATATTCTATCCCCTTCCTCGTGTATTGATCTCCCAGCCGGCTTCCTCGAACCGACACCTGTTTCCCGTTTTTATCCAAATACTGCGGGTGCCTATAAGACACCGTATTCCCCGCGACCCTGCACTCGACATTGTAATGCTCTTCCAAACTACGAATAACATCATCGAAAGTGCGGTTGTTCGGGTCTGCAAGTTCTATTCTAATTACCGCTCTTAGTTCGTCTTTGAAGCTTTCAGCACCACGCTTTTTCATTTGTGCTTCACCGAATGTCAGTTTATCTTTCTGTCGCGACATATCGTTATTATAGAAGCTATCCCGAACCGAATGTGTAAATCCATGCTCCAGGCATTTCTGCCCGAAATACTCCGACATCTCATACAGATCATGCTGGCTACGCCGATACGCCTTTCCCGTATCCATGTTGCAGTTGCTTATCAGAAAATGCACATGGACATGGTCGGTATCGGTATGCACTGCGAACAGCACCTCAAAGCCCTTACTGTGTATAAAATGTTCCGCGAAATCCTGCGCTATCTCAAAGGCAGTTTTATATGAAACATTATCTTCGGGGTGAAACGAAATCGACATTTTGTGCGTGAGGATCGTGTTCTCCTTGTGCTTTGAATAGCTTTTGCCGTTCAGCTTGCGCGTGACGAGTATATTATTCGCAAAGTTCTTGCGGTTGCAGCCGAGCGCGGTGAAAAGCCCGTCCTCGGTTTTCTTCACACCGCTTTCGATCTGCTCCTTTTTTCGCCCGAGCATATAGTCCGCCGAGGCTTTCAGCGCCCCGACCGATTTGCAAGGCGCGTAATCTACATTAACGTTCCCGAACGGCATTAGTCCTCCACAAGGGGCTTGTCAAGGAAAGCCGACAGCCTGTCCATCGCCTCACAAAAGCTTTTCTGATAATACCTCAGCGCGACCTGCGCCTTATCGCTCTGGAAAGTATTTGCAAAATACGCCACCTGATTCAGATTCACGCCGATCTTTCTCAGCTCATGGACGATAGATTTTACCTCATCATCGAAGCGATACACCTTTATATTAGAGCCTCGCACTAGCTTCATGAAAAAATCCGTTTTGCTCATACCGCTTGCTTTACGCTTTTTCTCAAAAGCCGCCAGCTCCTTCTCGGTAAGCCTTATGTTAAACTGTTTGTCCCTGTTTCTATTCATTAGACCTCCTTACCCGCCGACGAAATCGAAATCAATATCATCGGCTGACACGTTGTTCTCATTCGTATTTGTGATGTTTATTGTTGGCGCAGCCGTGTTGTACGGCATGACCATTTTCGTGAAGCAAGCCGCGAGGAACGTCGGCAGAGATTTCTCGACAGCAGTCTCAACCGCTGAAACGATTTGCTCAACGAACTTATCCTCGCGCTCGCGGGTCTCAAAATACGGGTCATCTTTCTTGCGACAATAATTCTTGAAATACTCCGTCACAGCAACTGCGACTGCCTGGCTGTACGATTTGAACTCGTCCTTATCAATTCCTTGCAGATAATCCCACGCCTGCCGGTCAAGCGGCTTGTCGAGATTGAACCTCAGCGTGGTACACTTGATGTTGCTCATGGTTAACCCTCCTTTTTCAGCTGTTCATAAGCGATGGTTTCAAAGCCTTTTGCCGCCGCGCAGATATCATCGATTATAGTCACGCGGTTCATGTCGTATTCCCCGAAGTTCTTGATGATACAGCCCCCGCCGCCCGCAATGTAGAGTCTCATAAGCTCGGGGTCGTACTCATATTTCTCCAGCGTCTGGAACAGCTCGGCGCAGTATTTACTGATCGTTTCCGTGATACAGTTCAGATACTTTTCGGAAATATCAGCTTTGCCCGTTCTTATCACCTGCTCGATAATGCTCTCGTCAATCTTCGTGCAGAACCTGTCCATGACAGCGTTTTTCGCAGCGATCACACACTGGTTCACGCCGAGTTTTTCCGTGTAGCACTTGCTCTCGATCGGGCGCTTGTTGTTGATAAACATTATGTTCATGGTGCCGTTGCCGATATCCGCAAGTAGATTCACTCCCGTTAGCTGCGAAAGTCTGTCCACCACTGCGGGATACCCCTGCGGATAGATCGAACAGCCGACGATGTGCAGCTTGTACGCCGCGTCGTTGAACGTGAACTTCACGTTTTTGTTTTTCATGATGTACCTGCGGAAATCCTCGCGCTGGGTCTTTACCCACGTCAGCGGAAGTCCCGCAGCGATATGCACGTCGGCTTCGGTGCAGTAGCTGCATCTTAGCTCCTGCGCGGCAGCCGCAAGCGTCAGCAGATAGAAGTCCTCGTCCATTGACTTGTCCGCGATGAAAGCCTTGTGTCCCTCACCTATGCGGTAGTACACTCCGTCATAGATCAGAATATTCCCGTCAAAGGTCGGCGCAGTCGGATACGCGGTTATGCCCGTAGGCATTATCGTGTTTGCCGTTTTGATGTTCCCATAGCCGTGGTCAACGCCTATGATCTTCGTTCCGTTCTTCAATTCTCTCATTGAGATCCCTCCATTTCATATTCAGACGGTTATAGCATCGCCCTGATGCCTCCCATCGGGTTTTAATATACCACAGAATCCTCGATTTGTCATTGAGTGAAAAAGGAGCGAAAAAGGATTAATTTTGCGATGTAAAATTCCGCTGATACCAAAAATCGCGTCGGCGCATACGCGCCTGATACTAATTTGTTGCAAAAATGGTATGAAAAACAGGCATAAAAAAACAGCGGTACCGAACAATGTGCATTTCGGTATCGCTGTTGTGCTATATTATTTGATTGTAATGTCAGCCGTGAAAACGCGCGGCAAAAAATGTTCATGCTGCGTAAATGGCAGCATAGGCAGGTAGCACCGCTGGCTATACAAATCCCGACCAAAGGCGGGTTTTGCATAGGCTGCGCGGTACTACCTGCTCAGAGGGAGTACCCTCCGAGACCTCCCCGATAATAGAGCATACGCTCGTATGGCAAAGGCTTCTGCTGGTTTGTATGCAGAAGCCTTGATTATTTCTTTAACCCCAAAAGGCTAAAAAAGTTTACAATGCTGTCCAAATAAACAGACCGCAAAACGATGGTAATATAGTATAATAATGACAGAAAATGAGAGATACTGACGCTATGTCTAAAATTATTCCAAAGCACGAGATCACTCTAAGAGATATAATAGAAGTAACCAAAAAGGAGATAAATCGTTATGCTTAAAAGTTCACCTGTATTACAGCATAAACATATTATTGAGATCAGAATTGAAAATGAAAAAAGAGCGACCTGTTGTGATGCCG
Source organism: uncultured Ruminococcus sp. (assembly GCA_902779615.1). Taxonomy (GTDB): domain Bacteria; phylum Bacillota; class Clostridia; order Oscillospirales; family Acutalibacteraceae; genus RUG592. The sequence continues at coordinate 5,602 of CACZCM010000135.1, forward strand.
GTTCGTATGATCTGGTGTCTTACTGCAAA
>CACZCM010000136.1 GCA_902779615.1 uncultured Ruminococcus sp.
TGATGATACTGTCTGTTCTGCACATATTGCGAAACTTGCCGTATTTGATACGAGCCTTCCTATGGTCTCTATCGACTTTGCGTGTCCGGCAAGCTTTCCTCCCATGGATACTATCTTGGATGCTCCGAGAGTTACTCCTGCCACTAATGACAGTGCTGCCATTCCATAGTCATGGTCTACCACTGCATATAATGCCGCATTGGCAAAATTTGCCACTATTCCGACACCACCCGGTACACATCCCAGTGCATCAAGCAGTCCGTGAACTATATTCATTCCGATACTTCCACCATCTTTTTCCGGTGAAAGACCGAACGGATCCGTATATGTCAGCGGATTTCCCTGTACATAGCTGTATCTGTTAAGACTCTGGCTGTTTCCTAAGTTGCCCTTTACTATATCCTGGTTTACAAACCTTCTTATGTCTGTATTATAATCGCCCAAGTTTAAATAATGCTTAAATAATACATAAAGTTATTTAATTTTTTACTTGCTTTATTTTAATCTTTGTGATATAATACTCTCGTTGACGAAAATACGGAGACGTATCGAAGTGGTCATAACGGGGCTGACTCGAAATCAGTTAGGGAGCAATCCCCCGCGAGTTCGAATCTCGCCGTCTCCGCCAGTATAAAAAAAGACATCCAAAATGGGTGTCTTTTTTATATTCAGTAAACCAAAAAGAGACGGCGAGATTTCCGTCATTATTATTCACCGATGAGCTTCACCGTCGTGTAAGCGTGATTTACCGACGGAAGATATTTATTAATTAAATCATCTGTTTTGATTTTTATGCTTGATGTATTTACGCAGGGATGACAACCGATATATTCATCCTTTAGGATATCCTCGTCAATCAGCAGCCTGACTGCATTTTCTTTGTCGTTCATCAGTCCCATAACGCTGACCGCTCCCGGTTTGATATCAAGGTATTCGAGCATCTTGTCGGGTGTGGCAAACGAAAGTCTGGCGGAATTGATCTGCGAGGATAGCTCCTTTGTTTTAAACGGCTTGTCGCCGGGCATCAGTAGAAGATAAAAAACGGTTTTCTGGCGGTTGCAGAGAAAAAGGTTTTTACATATCTTTGCTCCCAAAATCTCGTCGATTGCTTTGCATACTTCCATTGTTTCTGCTGCTTCATGGTCGGTTCTTGAGTACGGGATTTCAAGCTTGTCAAGATAGTCGTATACTCTGATTTCTCTTTCTTCCCTGTTATCGCTGTTTTCGGGACGGCCGCTATATAATTTCATAATAATTCAACTCCAAATCTGATTTTCGTTACTAACAAATTATATAACAGTTTCACAAATTTTTCAAGCATGTAAAATTCTTAGTGGACAAGCCAAAAGTTTTATATTATACTTGTTTTATAGAGGTATATGAACACTGCATTTTTGGAGGAATAATTAATGGCTGAATATTATAAAGAAGCTCAAAAGCTGGCGCAAAAGGATTACCGAGCGTGTATTTCCGCAGGTAAAAATCCGTGCTTGCCGGTGCTTGAGGATTTTGTATCAACTAAGGCTTTTACAAAAGGTATTGATCTTGGACTCGTGCAGATTCCCGCAGAGCTGATTGTCGGCACAAAGACAAGAGGCAGAGTTAACGCGTTCTCGTCAAACTTTATGCCTATTCTGGATGAGGATACCGAGTTTGCCGATAAATGGAACAGGCTTTGCAACGCTCACCTGAACGAGGGTATCCGCGAACCTATTAAAGCGTATGAATACATGAACCGCTTTTACGTTGAGGAAGGCAACAAGAGAGTCAGCGTGCTTAAATTCTTTGACGCTGTCACTATCGTTGGTCATGTTATCAGAATTATGCCTGAGGGCAACGAGGAAAGCGATGAAGCAATTGCGCTTTATAAAGAATTTGTTGAGTTCTACAAGTACAGCAAAATCAACTATGTTGAGTTCAGCAAAAAAGGTAGCTATTCCGAGCTGTTAAAGCTTTTGGGAAAAGGTCCGTCAGATGTATGGACAGATGAGGACCGCAATGAATTCTCGGGCGTATTTTATTATTTTAAAAAGGCTTATTTTGCAAAGGGCGGCGCTAAGCTGCAGTCAACCGTTGCGGACGCTATGCTAAGCTATATAAAGGTTTACGGTTATGAAGAGCTCATAAAAACCGATTCCGAAGAAATCGAGAAGAATCTAAGCAGAATGTGGGAAGAAGTTGCCCTGCAGGATGACGAGGAGCCCATCAAGCTCAGCCTTGATCCTCCCGAGGAGAAAAAGCCCAATATGCTTACGCGAGTGCTCTCCCCTGCTACTCCTGCGGTCTTAAAGGTTGCGTTTCTTTATGACGGTACTCCAGAGCGTTCGGGCTGGGTTCACGGTCACGAGGAAGGCAGACTTCATGTTCAGAAGGTTTTTGCCGATAAGATCGAAACAAAAGCCTTTCCAAACGCTATGAAGGATGACGATCCGCTGTCAGTTATTGAGCAGGCTATTGATGAGGGTTACACAATGATCTTCACCACCTCTCCCAGATTTACTCAGGCAAGCCTGAGAGCGGCTGTTGAGCATCCTAATATTGTAATAATGAACTGCTCGCTTAATAAATCTCACAGATACATTCGAACCTACTACACCAGAATGTATGAGGCTAAGTTCATTCTCGGCGCTCTTGCGGGTTCGCTTACAGCGAGCGGTCAGCTTGGATATGTTTGCGACTATCCTATTTACGGTCAGATTGCCGGTATCAACGCATTTGCGCTCGGCGCTCAGATGACTAATCCGAGATCCAAGGTGTATCTTGAATGGTCATCAATCAAGGGCGCGCAAGCTGCCGCGCAGTCGCTGCTTGACCGAGATATTCATCTTATCAGTACTCAGGATACCGCAAGGTTTTCCGAGGATACACGCGAAAGCTTCGGTCTTTCTTATATCAGCGGCGATGCTAAAATGCTTTTGGCTAACCCGGTTTGGAAATGGGATGTCTACTATGAGGAAATCCTGAGACGTGTATTCAATAAGACAATGCAGACTGAGTATGAAAAAAGCAACAAGGCTCTCAACTATTACTGGGGTATGTCATCGGGAGTTGTTGATATTGAGTATTCAGAGGACTTGTGCATTGCTTCAAAGCGGCTTGCCGATTTCTTAAAGGAAAGCATTATCCACAATATCTGTATGCCGTTTTTGTCACCTCTCTACACTCAGAACGGCGAGCTTATAGGCGAGGACGAAAAGTCGCTGAGCCTTGAGCAGATTATTAATATGGATTATCTTGTGGACAGTGTTGTGGGAACGATTCCCAAATACGAAGAGCTTTCTCCGATGGGCAAGGCTACCGTTGATACGGCAGGCGTTGAAAAGGCGCAGAGCCCCGGACTTGAAAAGCCTGATAGTGATGAAGAAGATAAGGATGGAAACGCGGCGGATACGCAGGAAAACAATAATGACGACGCGGGAAATGAGGAAACAGCGGGAGATTAATCATGAAGATATTGGCAGTATCGGATAATGAATCAAAGTTTTTTTACGACTATTATTCACCCGGAAAACTAAAAGACTTTGATTTAATAATTGGATGCGGCGACTTAGAGGTTGCTTATCTTGAGTTTCTTGTTACAATGGCTAACTGCCCTCTTTTATATATTCACGGTAATCATGACGACCATTTTAAAAGAGAGCCTGAGGGCTGTGTGTGCATTGACGACGATATTTTTGAGTTCAAGGGTGTTCGCATCATGGGACTCGGCGGATGCTTTCGCTACCGCGACGGTAAATATATGTACACAGAGCACCAGATGAAAAGCCGAATAAGAAAACTGAAATTCAAACTGTTCCGCAAAAAAGGAATTGATATTTTGGTAACTCACGCGCCCGCAAGACACTTGAATGATTTTGATACTGTTACTCACCGCGGTTTTGAATGTTTTAATAAACTACTTGATGAATATGAGCCAAAGCTGTTTGTTCACGGTCATATTCACCGAAACTACAGTCACGGTATTCCGCAGAAGATGCAGCACAACAACACGCTTGTTGTTAACGCTTCCGATTACTGCGTTATAGATCTTGACGTTTAAACTAAACCCCAAGGTTATTAAGCCTTGGGGTTTGTTTTATCTGTTATCAACTTTTTCGGGATACATATCGTGGTTTGCAAGCCTGTTCCAGGCAAGCTCTTCCCACTTTGTACCGGGTTTGCCGTAATTGCAGTACGGGTCGATCGATATTCCGCCGCGCGGCAAAAACTTTCCCCATACTTCAATAAATTTGGGGTTCATCAGCTTTATAAGGTCTTTCATTATTATATTTACGCAGTCCTCATGGAAATCACCGTGATTTCTGAAGCTGAAAAGATATAGCTTTAACGACTTGCTCTCAACCATAAGCTCGTCGGGAATGTATGAAATATAAATCTGCGCGAAATCGGGCTGACCTGTAATCGGACACAAACTGGTGAATTCGGGGCAGTTGAACTTTACAAAGTAATCGTTGTCCCTGTGCTTGTTTTGGAAAACCTCGAGAACCTCGGGAGAATAGTCTGTGCTGTATTTGGTGTTCTGATTCCCAAGCAATGTGATGTTGCCTGTTTCGTTTTTCTCTCGTCCGCTCATATTATTCTCCTTTTATTGCAGGGTCTTTTATTCCGTTTACTTCAAACGCAGCCATACGGTCACGGCAGGTGCCGCAAATGCCGCAGGGCTTGTCGCCGCCTTCGTAGCAGCTCCATGTAAGCTCATAAGGAACATTCAACTCTATTCCCTGTTTTATTACGTCAGCCTTTGTAATGCCGACAAACGGAGCGACTACCTTTAACCGGTTTCCGCTTCCTATATATATTGCGCTGTTTATAGCGTCGTTGAATTCCTTGCTGCAGTCCGGATACGCGTTACCGGCCGCATCGTCGCTGTGAGCTCCGTAATAAATCTCAGTACAGCCGTTTGACAGCGCAATACTTGCGGCAGCGGACAGAAACAGTCCGTTTCTAAAAGGAACATAGGTTGATACTGGCGCGCCGTTTGTATGCTTTAACTGCTCGGAATAGCTGTCCTTCGGTATTTCTTTATCGGATGATGATAGAAGCGAGCAGTTGCTGCCCTCAAATATCTTAGCCAAATTAAGCTCTTTGTGCTCTACTTTATAATAGTCCGCAATTTTTGACGCGGCTTCAAGTTCTTTACTGTGCTTTTGTCCGTATGTTACCGACAGAGCAAGCACGTTTTCTTTGCCGTATTTATTTATCGCTATTGCAAGGCAGGTTGTGCTGTCAACTCCGCCGCTGAATAATACAAGTGCTTTCATTATACATTTGCCTTCATTTCATCAAATTTAACCAAGTCTCTAAGCTCAGGATTGTTCCTGAATTCTCCCCTGAATGTAGTTGTCACGGTTTTGGACGAGGCGTTTCTGATTCCTCTTGCGGTCATGCAGCTGTGACATCCGCTGATTGACACTCCCACGTCGGGCGTATCGGCGGCTTCCGCAATGATTTCGGCGATATCCTGTCCGAGTCGCTCCTGGAGCTGCAGACGTTTTGCAGCCATATCGCAGATACGCGCGATTTTGCTTAGTCCGAG
>CACZCM010000137.1 GCA_902779615.1 uncultured Ruminococcus sp.
AACAGCTTTGTTGCCTCTTCGGTCGTGGGCATATTTGCGCCCTCGCATAATGCAATAACGCCGTTTTCAATGAGCGTCTTTGCGTCGTTCACGTCAAGCTCATTCTGAGTAGCGCACGGAAGAGCGATATCAGCCTTTACGCTCCAAACTCCCTTACCCTCATGATATTCCGAATTGGGACGATAGTTCTTGTATTCGGTAAGTCTTGCCCGCTTAACTTCCTTGATTTCCTTCAAAGCAGAAACATCGATACCGTCGGGATCGTAAACCCAGCCGCTCGAATCAGAGCAGGTAACGACCTTTGCACCGAGTTCATGAGCTTTTTCGATAGCATATGTAGCAACATTGCCTGCGCCCGATACGACTATTGTCTTTCCCTCAAGCGAAAAGCCGTGATCGCGCATCAGAGCGTCTGTTATATAAAGCAGTCCGTAGCCCGTTGCTTCTGTTCTTGCAAGAGAACCGCCAAACGAAAGACCCTTGCCTGTTAATGTGCCCTCAAAAAGATTTCTGAGTCTTTTATACTGACCGAACATATATCCGATCTCACGAGCGCCTGTACCGATATCGCCTGCGGGAACATCGGTATCTGCGCCGATATATTTGCTAAGCTCCGTCATGAAGCTCTGGCAGAATCTCATGATCTCACGGTCGGACTTGCCCTTCGGGTCAAAATCCGAACCACCCTTGCCGCCGCCAATCGGCAAACCTGTCAGACTGTTCTTGAAGATCTGTTCAAAGCCCAGAAACTTGATAATGCCAAGGTTTACGGATGGATGAAGTCTAAGACCGCCCTTGTACGGTCCGATAGCGGAGTTAAACTGAACTCTGTAGCCCGTGTTAACATGAGCGTCACCGTTATCATCAAGCCACGGCACACGAAATTTTATCTGTCTTTCGGGATTAACCAATCTCTCGAGAACAGCGTCTCTGCGGAAGCGTTCTTCATTCGCATCTACAATGGGGCGGATCGAATCGAGAACCTCTCTTACTGCCTGATGAAATTCCGGCTCATTTGGATTTTGGGCCGTTACCTGTTCAACGACCTCATCAACATATGACATTTTGAAACATCCTCCTTGGATAATATAATTCATCGATTTTCATCGACATAAAATCACTTTAAAATAATACTTTATTTTTGTACTTTCAGTCAATTTGTTGCAAACTTTAAATTTCCGATATCACACATTAAAATTCGGACTTCCCGGTTATTTTTTCAGATCTGAGGGCAGTTTTCCCGTTACCTTCTTAAACACCCGGGTAAAGTAATCGGGTGACGAAAACCCCAGAAGCTCGCTTACTTCATTTACCCGGTAGTGTCCGGAATGAAGAAGCAGACCCGCATAATCCATCAGCAGCCGCTTATAAAAATCGCTGAACGAAATGCCCGCCCGCTGCTTAAAATAACGTCTGAAATAATCGGGATTGAATCCGAAATAATCCGCCGCCTGCTCGACCGAAACGGCCTTGCCCTGGGTTTTCGCCAGAAACTCCCGAAGCTTTTCCATCAAAGACGCATTGGAATCTGTCAGCTCGATATTTTGGAGAGCCGACTCAACAGCTTTGCTGTATTCCGTATTCATAACGCCTCTGCACACATATTCTGACGCTCTCGTTAATGCGTCGCGCAGATCGTCCTGTTCTATCGGCTCGGCAAGGCAGTCTATTGCGCCCAACAAAAAACACTCCCTGATGTTCTTTGTCGATTCAACATGGCTGATAACGATCGTGGGGATATCGATATTCCTGCTTCTTGCCTTTCGCAAAAAATCCACCGACAAAACCGACGACGGTCGGTCAACACAAAACACAAGATCACACTCTCGATCAACGACCGACGACAAAGCATTCGACACGCTGAAGGTGTGACCGGAAAGTTCAAATCCGCATTCATGCCATACGGCAAAATCGGCATATTTTCGCATATCGGTAGAAACAGTATCAAGAACCATAATTTTGAACAGCACAGTCACACATCCTTCATAACAAAATGTTATACATAGAAAAATCAACGCAAAATGGGGCATTATTCATAATAAAAAAAACAACAGGGCTGCCCTGCAGATTTCTCGGCAGAGCCACCCCATTGCTGTTTTTAATTTAACACAACATCAGTATAAAGTCAATGGATTTTCAGGGTGTCCTTCAATAATAAAAGGAAAAAGTCTGAATTTTCATGGTCATAATTATTCATTTTTAAGCTTTGCGTATCGGAAGCATAAGCATCATATCATCGCCGAGAATATCGTCTGAAAGGTCGTTCTCTTCGCGGACCTCGCTTGCGGAAGCGGAATACTCTCTTGCAATATCCCATATATCCTCGCCCTTCGAGGCATAATACAAAATGATCGACGCGCTGTCTCTCTGTTTCGTAGGAGCATTTTCGTCTGCATCTGCGGAAACGACTGTATTGACAGAATGCAGTGTGTACAGCTCTCCGCTCACCAAAAGCTCGACACGCGCCTCAAGGCTGTGATCTCCTGTAATTCGGTAACCGACCGACAGACATTCTGCGGATACATACGCTTCTATTTCGTCGTTATCCTCCACATCGCTTACACTGCGGGAATAATCAAACGGGCGTTCCGCATATATGACATTATCGTCTGCATCCTTCGCAAGAACGCAGATATTGTATTTGCCCCTTATCAGCGCTTTGCCATTGCTGCGTTCGCACACAATACCGCCCTTCTCGCACCAAACGTCAAACACACGAGAAACGCTGCTTTCGGGAAAATCGACGTTGGATTTCTCAACCACACTTTCATTAATTACGCTGTTCAGAGTCGGCAAAAGCGCTTTTCCGTATTGCGGAGTCATTCGGTACGAGGTCGAATAACAATCTGTAACAACAGTTGTTTCGCATTTTTCGTATGTCAGCACAGTTACACAGAGCTTCGCCGAAATTATCGGCAGAGGATCATCAAATCCTATCTCGTTTCGCAGAGTTACCGAACTGTTGATCAGTTCCGTGCGCAGAATATGTTTATCGTTGTCTCCCGGAGGATCGATAGTGATTACCTGACTGAACGGTATGCTGTATTCTAGTGTATCGGGTCTGTTTGAATCGGGATCCGACAAATAAAGCAGCCTGACCAGAAGCTCTCCCTTATACATCAGCTTTCCCGAAACAACGCTTTGTTCCTTAGACGCGATGCTGACGTCACTTCGGATCACAGACTGAACCGATAATGAATCCGCCCCGGTTTCGATAGTTTCGGTTACGGAAAATGGCTGTTGGGCGATGCTTTTCAGCGCATAGTATGAAACAGGCTGTTTTTTCTGCTGAACGTCGGCGCCCTTTACGTGAGTACAAAGGTGACTGTCCGACCTGTCGATGACCTTGAGATCAATATTGAAAGTTCCGTGAACACTGAGGCGGCGCGGCGACAGCGCACGGCAATTAAGATAATTCACGCGAACAGCCGTCAGCACGGCGGCATTCTGAGAAGCCCCGCTGATAGTGGCATTGACTTCAAAGGGGCAGCTCTGTTCGGCGCAGCGAACCGCTCCGTTGAGTGAGTCGACATAGATCACTCTCACCAAACTCATACCCTCAACATTGACCCTGTCGCCCATGACTGTTCTGCCTGTGATCTGAGGCTCCAGCCTGCATTTCAGTATCTTGCTGATATCGGGACAATAGTCAGGCAGCTTAAGATCGATATCCACAGTCTGCTCAAAGCTTTCGGAATATATAGTTTCTGCGGTTGAAACACGATCCGTTTTTATCGAATAATTCATAGATACACTCCTTTGCGTTAATTCTGATGATCGATAGACGAGCGGAATAATTCACCGTTGATCCGTCTTTCGCTCAAATGAGAAGCAGCGTGATAGATAAACACAGATTTGCTCAAGCAATAGAATTATATGCCCGGATACCGAACGATATGACAAAGTACTGTCATCAAAAAAGAAACACCAGTATCAAACAGAAAGCGGCTCCAAAACCCAATGTCATTAACTTAAGGTTAGGTAGAGCACGCAAAGGCTTCGGGGAGCGCAGCTCCCCGAGGGGATGAAGGAGACGTCAAACAATTGTCATTACGAAAAATATTGAAGTCGATAGTGAAGACTAAATGCCAAAGTGTGCGCAAATGTCCTAAAAGGTGCGGGTCTCCGGGGGAGACCTCTGCGTAGCAGAAGCACCGACCGAGCCGGCAGGCGAAACATGGAATATGTCTCCGACTTGCAAGGGAGCTGACCGGTGACCACCCGCACCAAATTATTTATCAAATGCGGTGATAAAATTTCATTTTCAAAAAAGCTTCAACGGTATTGAGTGGCGGCGCGTCCCGCCCCCTTGCAACCTGCAAGCCTTTTGAAAAAGGCTTGGCGAAAACTTTATGCTATGCTCTATCGAACCTTAAGCTGATGACATTGTCTAAACCCCCAAGTACCCCAAGGATACTTAAGAGTGACGCCTTTTTATATAAAGCGAAGCATATAGCTTTATTCTGCGGCAAAATAGATTGCAGTTACGCAGCTTCGTCAGCTGTTGATCTCCATTGCGGTTCGCAGCTTTGTGATTATCTTTTTTTCAAGCCGTGAAATATATGACTGCGATATCCCCAGTATATCTGCTGCCTGTTTTTGTGTATGGGCTGACTTTCCGTTCAGTCCGAAACGAAGCTCCATTATCTCCCGCTCCCGAGGAGCAAGACGATTAACTGCTGTTCTCAGTTCGTTCCATTCCGCCTGCTGCTCCAGCTGCATGTTTACACAGTCGGCATCACTTCCTAGGATATCGCTTAAAAGGAGTTCGTTTCCGTCCCAATCCACATTCAGCGGCTCATCGATCGACACCTCGTTCTTTAGCTGCGAGCTTTTCCGAAGGAACATAAGTATCTCATTCTCGATACAGCGAGATGCGTAGGTCGCAAGCTTGATATTCTTTTCGGGGCGAAATGTATTGACTGCTTTTATCAGCCCGATCGTACCGATCGAGATAAGATCCTCGATAGAAGCGCCTGCCGATTCGAATTTTTTTGCAATGTATACGACAAGCCTCAGATTATGAGTTATCAAAGGCTCTCTCAGCTGCGAATTGTCGCCGCACTCTGTTATTTGCTTCATGATCTCTTGTTCAGCTTCACGGCTAAGCGGCGGCGGGAGCGTTTCGGGGCCATTGATATAAAATACTCCTTCCTGAGATAATTCGGAACTGAGCGTAAGAAGAAACGATCTGACAGACGAGATGATTTTTTTCATAATATCACCCTTTCGATATATAACACAGCTGAAAAAGCTCAATGAAATCAGTTTATTTAACGATAATTTCATCGATTGATTTATCAATATTGATATTTTAACGATGAATTTATCGATATATCATTTTTTCTTAACATATTGCAGACGGTACCAGCGCTTTGTAATCCCCCAATCTGTCATCGGCACACAGCGCTATATATATGCACTCTCTGCACGGACGATCGTTTATCAGGACCTCATCTGCGCGAAAACACGGAAGTATTCCGCGACCGCCGACTTTGCGCGTCATTACTATTACGGGACACTGAGAAAAAGGCTCTTTGAGCGAATTTCCGGTATCGATCTTTCCTATCGTGCGCAGTCGCCCTGCGCAGGTAGTCACAGTCAGCACACACATTTCCTGCTTTACTCTGATCTGCCCTGAAAACGAATAAACTGCCCGAAACAGGAAATAACATAATATTGACAGAATGATCAGCATTATCGGAGGTATCGAAAGATACACAACACTGTTTTTTATCACGAGTGAGCGAGGTGTAAACATAAACCACATTGCCGCCGCTGCTCCGCCGAAAAAAAAGGTCGCCGTCAGAAACACTGCAAAAAGCTTCGCAAAATCCTTTAGACGTCTTCTGCCAAATGCAGTTAATACAGTTACAGAACCGACTGCGGCTTTTATTGTAAAGTTCAATACGAAAGGCAGTACAGGCAGCAGGATCGCAAGCGACCCCAACGCTCCCACAAACGCACCTAAAATCAGCCGAAGCACCGATGGCTTTTCATGGAGATAAAAAGCTGTTGCCGACAGCAGCAAAAAATTGATCACTAAATTGATACAAAGCAATACATCTATATATATCACACGCACACGTCTGCCCCCTTCCACAATCATTATATCCACTCGCAAAGAAAAAAAATGTTGTAATCAGGGTTACAGTTAATGTTACAATTATCGATCCACTAATAAAATTCTCAACTTGATAGTTTGAATCACTTGATTTTTTGGTAATAATATGGTATTATTATAGTGGTCAGGCAGAGATTGGAAAAATTTCTCCGTTTTTATGACAAATAATCTTTCAAAGGAGTAGTTTAGAATGAACTATTTGGCAATTGAAAAGGTAGTAGGCAGAGAGATCCTTGACTCAAGAGGAAATCCTACAGTTGAAGCAGAGGTTTATCTCGTTGACGGTACAGTTGCAAGAGGCACAGCTCCCTCGGGCGCATCTACAGGTGAGTTTGAGGCTCTCGAGCTTCGTGACGGCGACAAGGGCAGATACCTTGGCAAAGGCGTTGAAAAGGCTGTTGAGAACATCAACACAGTTATTAACGATACTATCACAGGTATGGACGCATCCGATATTTACGCAGTTGACGCTGCAATGATCAAGGCTGACGGCACAAAGGACAAGTCGAACCTCGGTGCTAACGCAATTCTCGCTGTTTCTATCGCTACGGCAAGAGCTGCTGCAACAGCACTCGATCTCCCGCTTTACAGATTCCTCGGCGGCGTTCAGGGCACAAAGCTCCCTGTTCCGATGATGAACATTCTCAACGGCGGCGCACACGCAGACAGCGCAGTTGATACTCAGGAATTCATGATCATGCCTGTTGGCGCTCCTTCCTTCAAAGAGGCTCTCAGATGGTGCGCAGAAGTGTTCCACACACTCAAGAAGCTCATTAAGGACATGGACGACGTTACTGCTGTTGGCGACGAGGGCGGTTTTGCTCCCAATAAGCTCGCAAGCGACGAAGAAGCTATCGAGAAGATCCTTGAAGCAGTTAAGGCAGCAGGCTTCGAGCCGGGTCGTGACTTCATGATCGCTATGGACGCTGCTTCCTCCGAGTGGAAGAGCGAAAAGGGCAAGGGCTTCTATCATCAGCCGAAGAGCGGCAAGGACTTCACTTCCGACGAGCTTATCGCTCACTGGGAAGCTCTCGTTGACAAGTACCCGATCATCTCGATCGAGGACGGTCTGGACGAAGAGGACTGGGAAGGCTGGCAGAAGATGACTGCTAAGATCGGTCACAAGGTTCAGCTCGTTGGCGACGATCTCTTCGTTACCAACACAGAGAGACTTTCAAAGGGTATCGCACTTGGCTGCGGCAACTCTATCCTCATTAAGCTCAATCAGATCGGTTCTGTATCCGAGACTCTTGAGGCTATCAAGATGGCTCACAAGGCAGGCTACACTGCAATTTCTTCGCACCGTTCCGGTGAAACTGCCGATACAACTATCGCAGACCTCGCAGTTGCTCTCAACACTTGCCAGATCAAGACAGGTGCTCCGAGCCGTTCCGAGCGTGTTGCTAAGTACAATCAGCTTCTCAGAATCGAAGAGGAACTCGGCGCAAGCGCAGTTTATCCCCAGATGGGCGCATTCAACGTAAAGAAGTAATTAATTTCCCATAATATTTATGCTGTCGCAGACATTCAGGAGAGCTTGGGTGTTTGCGGCAGTTTTTGTTTTGTTTAATTCGTTGTTACGATAGATCATACGCTCAGACTTACGCCAAAAAAGGTATACCGTTTGTTGGGATCGAAGGTAATTCCCCCACTTCCGGAACCTACGGTGACATGGATGCCAATGGGGTGATAACCTCAAGTGACGCTCTGGCTGTTTTGCGCGCAAGCGTCGGCACAAGCTTTTGATCGATAGCATATATTATAAAAACGCACAACAGCTTTCCGTGCAATAAGTGTAATACGGCCCCTGCGTCATGTTCTGTGTATGATGCAGGGGCTAATTGTTTACGGATAATAATATTTGATTAGTGGTTCTTTAGTATCAATTCTCATAATTATTACCACCGCTTTTGAATGAGTAAATAAAATGTGAACTCAGCTGTTATCTTCCATACGTTCGGCACATTGGTGACGGCTTGCTTACGCTCGCCGACCACCTCGTGCCTGCTTTTTTGTTAACGCCGGTTACAATTTGTTGCTTCGCTTGCTATTATTTCTCTATTTCTTATTTTTTGCTTGGCTAAAACTGCTTTGTGGGGCTGCAG
>CACZCM010000138.1 GCA_902779615.1 uncultured Ruminococcus sp.
AGGCTCGCTCGGGGTGCAGGGGCTATGGGCTTGGACTGCCCATACTCAAACAGATCACCGAGCTTATCGGCGCAAAAATAATAGTGGAGAGCACCGATGAGATCGGGACAAGGTTCACGGTCGAATTTGATGTTTAGCAATACTGCGTAATGTCATTAAATTAAGGTTCGATAGAGTATAGCATAAAGTTTTTGCCAAAAACCGTTTTCAAAAGGCTTGCGGTTTCCAAAGGCAGAGGTCTCCCCCGGAGCAATGTTATTAACTAAGGTTAGATAGAGCATAGTATAAAGTTTTCGCTCAAGCCTTTTTCAAAAGGCTTGCAGGATCCAAGGACAGCGTCCTTGGTTGCCGAAGGCTTGCGTCTGCCCTTTTGGGGGGGAATTTCGAAAATAGTCCGGCGGACTGTTTTCGAAAGAGGGGCATTATGGCAGAAAATGCCCCTAAGCTGCGGTTTGAGTCAAGTTTCCCTCGCCGCCCCAAGGCGACGATAAAGTCTTAAGTTAATGACATTGTTAACGCACAAGCCTACAGCTTGTTTTGTCTGCTTGTTGAAAGCAAAGTTTGTAAAAAGTTTAAATTAAAATCTTTTCTTTAAGAATTCTTTAAGAATGCTATGGTATATTATAGTCACGATAAAAAAGAGATCAAACCCTATGCAGTGATCGATCTACGGGAGGTGCAGAATTGATGAAATTGCTGCTGGCAGATCAGGACAGAGATTTTCTGATGACATATAAAAAACTACTTGAATATGACGGCCATTCGGTGACGACCGTATTTGACGGAGCACAGGCATTGGAAAGGCTTGCGGGGTCGGACTTTGATCTTGTGATTGTTAACAAAAATATACCGATGATCGGCAGCCGACAGATCATTCGGCAGCTAAACGGCGAAAATATACCGTCGCTCGTTCTTCTCGACAGAGGCGTTACGCCTGCTATCCTGCTTGACAGCGAGGCTGCGTGCTCGTATATGAATTTTCCCTTTTTTCCGTATGAGCTTTGCAGTCGTGTGAAAGAGATAGGGGAGAAGGCAAAAAGCAGCAGAACCATTTTGCTGAATGACACTAATATCACGATCTCACATTTTCGCGAGGGCAGCGGGGTTCGATTTACAAACGAGGAGATAGAGCTGCTAACTGCGCTGCAAAATGGCGCTAAGCCGGATTATCACCACATCAGCGCATACGTTAATGCACTGAATAACAAGTTTGAGAAGCTAAAAAAGAGCCTTCGTATAAAATATGTTTTAGATCATGGATATAGGCTGGTGAATTTATATGAATAAAGCTCGAAATAAATTTGTACTTTACGCTATGTTTTCGGTATTCGTCCTTCTGACGCTTCTTCTTGCGATCATCAACGGCGTTAACTTTACAATGGTTAGTGAGGACGCCGACAGGATAACCGAGATGCTGTGCGAAAAGCACGGAATGTTCCCCGAGTCTGGAGTGTTCGGCGGTATTGAAACGAACGACACGCCGATGAAAAGGGCGAATGATTTTTCACAGGGAAATCGAGAGTTCCGAAAAATGGGGCCTATGGGTCCGGATTCACCTGATATGAGTTCATCGCTCCGTTATTTTACCTATGCTTTCGATAAGAAAGGCGGCGCACAGCTGATTTCGTTCCATATTTCGGCTGTTGACGACGAAGAGGCGCTTCAGTGGGCGAAAAGCCTTTCGGACGAGAAGGGGACAGGCTGGACGCAGGGAACGTATCGATACAGAGTGTACAAAGACGACAAAAAGACATTCGTAATAATAATAGATCAGGGAAGGGAGCTGCTCCCGTCATACCGCATATTGATCATTTCGGTGATCGGTGAGGTGATCGGTCTGCTGATAAGCTTTGCGTTTTTAAGCTTTATCGGCAAGAGCCTGTTCGGACCGCTCGAAGAGGCAGACCGAAAGCAGAAGCGCTTTATCTCAAAAATCGAAAGCGAATTTAAAGTGCCTCTTACAGTTATAAACGCAGATACCGAGCTGATAGAGCGTGAAAGCGGATCATCGGATTATACCAAGTCGATCAATCGGCAGGTCAGAAAAATGACTGCGCTGGTTAAAGATATTGGAAGCCTTGCGATTTTTGAGGAGAGCGATAAGCGCATTACCAAGGTCAATCTCTCCAGTACGCTTTCATTTGTTATCGACAGTAAACGCGCGGCATTCACCGAGAAAGGCGTCGAGCTGAAGGCCGATATTGATGACGGTATTATTATTGACGCAGAGGATAAAGCAATAAAGCAAATATTCTCCGAGATCTGCGAAAATGCTGTTAAGTATTCCGAGAAAACAGCGTCGTTCAGTCTGAAGAAAAACGACGACAGGATCAGCTTCATCGCTGTGAACGACACAAAGCTGCCGAACGGCGGCGCAGAGCAGGTGTTCGACAGATTCACAACGCTCCCGAATGCCGATGATACCGCAGTCGGGCTGGGACTTTCCCATGTAAAGGAAATGGTCCACGCACATAACGGCAGAGTGTCCGCAAGGATCGTTGACGGAATGTTTGAACTGACAATCGCATTGTAGGAAGGCGGGGTGATTATATGGCAGCTGCCGAAAAACCGATCGTGGTAATGAAGCGATACGAGCTGAAATACATCATGAATGAAGAACAGACCGCCTTCTTTAAAGAGCGCATAAAAGGACATATGCAGGAGGATAAATACGGACTGTGCTCCATTGCCTCGCTGTATTACGATACGCCGGCCTATAGACTGATCCGTGCATCGATCGACTCCAACGGCTACAAAGAGAAGCTGCGACTGCGTTCCTACGGACTTGCTGACAATGAGTCGCCCGTATATCTGGAACTGAAGCGCAAGGCGTATGGCATTGTTTATAAGCGGCGCGTTCAATCAACTATCCCGCTGGTGAAGAAGTTTTTTGACCGTGAAGGCGATATCTGCGCAGGCGGACAGATCAACCGAGAGATAACTACATTTCGTGATTTCTACGAAAACCTCGTTCCCGCCTGCCTCATAATATATGACAGGATCGCTTACTTTCAACCCGACGGAGATCTGAGGCTCACTATCGACCATGATCCCCGATATCGGGCGGATAACTTAACACTTACACATTCAATGGACGGCACATCACTTTTGCCAAAGGGGAGCACGATCCTGGAGATAAAGGTTCAGCAGGCGATCCCGCTGTGGCTGACTGATATTCTCTCAGAGGCGAAGATCTACAAAACAAGCTTTTCAAAATACGGAACAGCCTATAAAGAACAGCTCCAAAAGCTTCAGACTTTCTGATAAACAACTCAAGCGGCTACCCGCACCGAAAGGAGATTTGATTTATGTTTGATTCTATATATACATCAGTAGTAACTGCCTCGCAGTTCTTTATAATGTCGGCGGCATCGCTGGTATCGGGTATAATATTTGCTTGGCTGATGTCGTTTAAGGTTCGCTCCAAAAAGCGATTCTTCATCGTTGCGTCGATACTGCCATTTGTCGTTGCGGCGGTCATAACCTTTGTTAACGGCAACATCGGTGCAGGCGTTGCCATAGGCGGTGCGTTCGGACTGATCAGATTCCGTTCTGCGCAAGGCAGCGCGGACGAACTTGCAGCGATTCTGATCGCAATGGCGTCGGGAATTGCTTTCGGAATGGGCTATATCGGCTACGGTGTAGTGATACTTTTAGGTATGTCAATACTGTTCTTTCTGCTGTCGTTCCTGCCGATATTTGAACACGCAGATATGGAGCAGGAAAAAATGCTGAAAATAACGATCCCCGAATCACTCGAATACACGGGCGCATTCGACGATATATTTGCACACTACCTCAAAAAATACGAAAACGCAGGCGTAAAGACGACCGGTATGGGTTCAATGTTTAAGCTTTCATTCAAGATAAGAATGAAAGATCCTTCAGAGGAGAAGGCGTTCATCGACGAACTCAGAACCAAAAACGGCAATCTCGAGATCTCTATCCTGCCGTACACCGAGCCTATCAATCAGCTGTAGTACCAGATTTAAAGGCAGACATAATTACATAAATCTTCCACAGACAGCCGATCGGCTGTTTGACAAAATGTATTGGGTCTGATATCTAACATAATCTATAATATCTGCCTATCAATTATGGTACGAGGCTGTGATATCCTACCTCCTTAACGGGGAACTGCATTTGCGGTTCCTCGTTTTGTTTTATATATAAAGCAAAACGAAGGAGGGTTCCCGCCTCTTAGGGGCGGCGGGTTACATTCCATGTTCAGCATGGGTCTAACCTCCTACTGAACGCATGAGCCTACGGCTTGTGTCTGCTTGTTGAAGCAAAGCTTATAATAAAATGCACGGAAGGTACAATACCAACCGTGCATTTTATTGATTGCAATTATACGAAATAAAAGAAAGACCAGACCTATAAGCCGAGTTTTGTTAAAAGCAGTCATCTATCTTGGCGGCGCGTTGCCGCTGCCGCTCAATGCCACCCCCACCGGACACGCCGGGCAAGCGTATTGTCCGTCCACGGTGTTGCTCTGAATAGGGTTTACAGGGCCACAGGATCTCTCCTGTGCCGGTGAGCTCTTACCTCGCCTTTCCACCCTTACCGAAATAAATCCGGCGGTATATCTCTGTTGCACTTTCCCTGGGGTCGCCCCCGGCGGCCGTTAGCCGTTATTCTGCCCTGCAGAGCTCGGACTTTCCTCGCGTACAGCCTTTCGGCATTTGTACCCGCAACTGCTCAGTCTGCTCAATATGCTACTATTATACAACAAATGAATTTTGTTGTCAATATGGAATAATAAAAACTCACGGATTTTGAATGAGTAAAAAACTATTAATTAAAAGTTTTTTCGCAGCTTTTTTCAAAAAAGCTGCCGAGGGTGTGGGAGTGCGGGTCTCCGGTCGCCAAGCGGCGACGGGCAATACGCGCACATAGTTTTACGAAAGCTACATTTTTGTGCCCGCGCCAAACTGTATCCCTAAGGACGGTAAGGACGGTCACCGGCTGGGAGCCGTCCCCAACGGGGAGACCTCTGTATCGCAGAAGCACCGACCGAACCGGCACGTGAAACCGCTGCCCCACAAAGCAGCTAAAGGCAATCAAAATATAAGAAAGAGGAAAATAACCACAGAAGGAATGTCCCCTCCTTTCCAAGGGAAAGAAGGGGCTAAGGAGCGGTGGGGTTCGCCCATTGTCTATTCCACATTCGCCATGATATGGCAACGCTAAACTTTTGACTCATTTACATTTGGGACGAACATACCCACAAAACAATAGATATGAGCAATAAAGCTAAAGCACAAACTATAAATATTACATTCGTCATCATTCCAAGAAAAGCCCGTATTTCACCAATGCTCTCAATGGTTTTCTAAGACTGTCGTATGCAGCTTTTGAAAGGTGTTTTATCGTTTTGTACATTTTATCAAGCTCTTCTTCCGTTGGCGCATCTCGTCCGAATGATGCCTTCAGCGCCGCTGCCGTAAAGCCTTTGTACTGTTCGGACGACACGCCCCGAATGCTTTTTCCCGCTTTGACCGAGAATGACTCTGCGCCTTCGAGTTTTCCTTTTTTTATTCCCTGCAGTCTCAACAGCCATAGCGAATAGCAGTACATCGCAGCCGCTCTTCTGCGGGGTGCGCCTTTTGTAAAGTACAGCAAACGCAGCTTTATAACCAGTGTCCTCAGCAGAACCGCCGCTGCAGCGATGATAAGCAGCTTCAGCAGCTTGCTTATTATGCTTTTGAGCGTTTTCCAAAGCTTTGAAGGCGGGCTTGATGCACTTCCTCCGGGGCGTGCAGGCGTGTTTTCGTTTTCAGATGATATGTCGCTGTCTGCCACTTCCTCGCTGTCGGTGTCCGAGCTGCTTTCGCTGTCAGTGTCCGAGCTGTTTTCGCTGTCGGCGGCAGTGTCGGTTTCTGTGTCCGATTCGGGATCTTTGTCAGATTGTGTGTCGGTATCGCTGTCACTGTTTTCGCCTGACGAGCGGTCATCGGCTGAAGATCCGCTGTTGATATACGGAGGAGTAAACTCCACAGGCTGCCAGCCAAGCAGCGGGTAATACACTTCGACCCACGCATGAGCGTTGCTGTCGGGGATAGGGTGGTATCCGCCGTTTACTGCGTTTTTCGGCGAGAGATCCGGTTTCGCTGCAATATACCCCTCGCAGTAGCGTGTCGGTATTCCTGCGCGCCTAAGCATTACTGCGGCGGCAGTTGCGAAATGAACGCAGTAGCCTTTGTGGTTCTCATTCAGAAAGTATTCCAAAAAATCCCTGTCACGGGGCGTCTGACCCGGACTCAGCGTGTATTCGGCATTATCGGAAAGATATTGCCGAACGGTTGATTCTACAGATTCATAATAGTTGTCAAAATAGAAAATGCCGTGATCTTCGCCTATATATTGTGCGTTGCTCTTGAATATATACTCTATCGCTTCATCGAACTCATCCGGAAGGTATGAGTCCATATTGTCGGGGAAATCAAGATAATTCTCAAGCACGTACTGTCTGTATGCTTTTTCGTTTTCGGAAAACCGTTCAAGATCGCTGCTTTGCGGGCTGTCGTCTTCCGCGTATACGCTTATGCTGAAATCTCCGTCATGCAGTATTTCGTATAAGCACTCCTTTGTATTGCCGTCGAACACATAATTTCTGCCTGCGCCGAAAAATGTCATGAATTCTCCGTCGGTAACCTGCGTATCGCTTACCTCATCGGCTGTCCAGCTGCCGAATGTTCCGACATATGGCGCAGGACGATCAAAGGCAGGATCGAGAACACGTTCCTTATAGCCTTCTACGCTGCTTCTTCTTGAAAACGAGAATATGCCGTCGTATCTCGCTTTTGCGGCGCCGCTCTGTATCTCGTCGGAATATTCGGGGAGCATATAGCTTTCGGTCAGGAATATCCTGGGGTTGATCGCCTTGTTTACGATCTCGATATCGTAGGTGTGGAGCGAATGAAAAAGATCTCCGTAGTAGTTTGATCCGTCATAAAACGTCACGGACTTCGGCTGGATAAACTGCGGATAAAAGCCGTCGCTTTCAAACTCGTTCCACCTAGAAAACGAACGCAGTGTGCTTGAGGGAAGCCGTTTCCAGTTTTTTCCGTTAAACACATCTGCGGTGTATCCGCAAAGATAATGCGGATCGGCTCGTTCGCTTTTTATCTCAAACATTGTTTCGCCCGTATAGTGAAGATCTCCTAGCTTTGATACCTGTCCGTGATTCAGATTGTCTGACGTGCCCAAGCCGAGCTGCTCAAATATCGTGCCCGACGCAGCGTACTCCGCATTGTGAATGATGTCACGACCCAGCTGTTCGATGTCGGAATTCCGTTTGTAGTCGGAAATGTCGTATGCCGCATATAAAACCGATGATATTATCCCTGCGCAGATCAGCGTTATTGCAGTCTGCTCCAACGCCGCATATGCAGAGAATCGTCCGCTGACACGGATCGATCTTCCGAAGTGCATTATAATATCACGTTTTCCGCCTCTGCGATATTCAGATACGCTGATCGTATACATCAAAACGCAGGTCACAAACGCTGCAACGAACCACGGTTCGCCTTCAAGTACACTCAAAGCGACAGGTACGCTGCACATTGACATGACCACAGCGGAATACCAGAATGCGCTGCAGCGCCGTACTCCCAAAAACGCAAGCACGACCGCCGCTGCGAATACCGCTGCCGCCATGAACCAAACAAGCTCCGTCTTTGGGTTTTGGGAGTCAAAATAAACAAGGTAATATCTTCGGGGCGAGTTTCCCTCCGAGGTCAGCAGCGTATACATAACACGATTCGCCGCCCGTATAAAGCCGTTCGAGATAAGCTTGTATCGCGGGACGAACACTATCCCCGCCGTCAGCGCAAGACCCCCTATCGTAGCGGCGTAATACCGTTTGACGCAGTGGATCCCGCACACCAGAAGACTCCCCAAAAGTGCGCAGCTGTAAAACAGGCGAACTTCACGATCGGTGAACGAAAACATTATCGGCTCGGCTGAATTGCTGCCAAAAAGCTCAAAGCTGTTTATATATATTTTCATTAAGCAGAGCGCCGTTACCGACACGATAATACACGCAGCCAGACTCATCACGGGAGTATCCTTCTTATCGGTCTTGATGCCTATAACACCCGTAAGCTTCAGCGTCTGAGGTTTTCCGGGCTTGTGTCTGCTCAAGTTGTTTTTCAAGCTGTGTCACCTCCCGCTTTCGCAGTTTTTACGTCTATGAACACCGTGTCGTTTTTGTCGGCAGTGGGAGAGTCGGAATTTGACGAATCATAAATATAATACACGGCTTCATCATTATGAGAAGACGAATAATAAGCGTCATATGTAAACCTGTTCCCGGCAGGCAGCGGCTCGGACAATGCCATTTTAAGCAGCAGCGCAATGTCCTCTGTTTTCTTCACGGTCAGTTCGATGTTCTTTGCGGCTGTTTGTGAATATATATTGACGTTAAACTGCTGTCCGTTTTCCAGCAGCTGCAGCGAAAGCTGCATAAAGGCGGAGAGCAGTCTGTCGGCCAGCTGTTTTTTTTCTTCGACAGAAAGCTCGGCGCTCGCCGCAGTTTCGATAAGAACACGCACGTTTTCGTCGATCGGGCGGCTGAATTCCTTCACCGTCAGCGTATCGCGCTTAGTGCTTAAAGGCCAGTGAACGTTTCTGAGGTCGTCACCTTCTCTATAATCACGCAGTTCAAAAACCTGAGAGCGGTCATCGCCCTTTGTCGTATCCGAAAAAACATCGCTGTCGGGCGAAGGGTGCGAATATGCGCCGGGCTTTATTGCTTCAGTCTTTGAAGACGGCGCAGCCAGCAGCTCCACCTGTTCTTTGCTTATTTTGATCGGAACGGCAAGCACTCCGAATGAGTCGCACAGCTTTACGCCTGAAAGCCGACACCCGACGCAGGCAGCGTAGGGAACAGAAAGAGGAACGTAGATCTGCCTTTTGTCTTTTGCTGCAAGCGTTGTTTTGAGCGAAGCTCTGATCTCGCCTGTATCGCATGGGTCGCTGAACACCATGCTGATGATAAGGCAGCCCGCAGGTAAGACAGATCCGTTTTCGGCAGATATACAAAATTCTGCCGTTCTTTTTTCGGCGTCTGCATGGGACTGAGCTTTGCTGATCAAGACAGTGATCCTTCTCGATACGATAAGACATTCCGCAAAGCTGACGGCAGCGAGTGCGATCATTATTATAACAGCAAACAGCGCTACGTATGAGTTGCAGAACACATAGAAAAAGAACAGTATCACCGACACTGCAAGCATTGCTATTCTGTTTTTTGGCATCGCATCAACCCCTTATTTTCGGGCGGTCGATATTGCGAAGCACGCTGTTAAGCACGTCTTCGGCAGATTCGTCCGACATTTTCGCCTGCGCGCTCAGAATAATTCTGTGGGCGCAGACGTCGATAAACACCTTTTCGATATCTTCGGGGATAACATAATCCCGCTTGTGAAGAAACGCTCTTGCAGCCGACATATTGGAGAGAGCGATCGCGCCTCTGGGGCTGACGCCAAGGGCTATTCTCGAGTTTTCTCTTGTTGCCTTCACCAGGCGAACGATATATTCAAGGATCTCATCGCTTCTGAATATGTTTTCGACCTTGCGGCGCATTTCAATAATATCATACGCAGAGGCGGCGGGCTGTATCTTGTCAAGCGGGTTTGCGCCCTGTCTGTCACGAAGCATATTGAGCTCGTTTTCAAAATTCGGATATCCCATCGTCAGTCTGACCGTAAATCTGTCAGTCTGAGATTCAGGCAGCGGCAGTGCGCCCGCCGTCCCGACATGGTTTTGCGTTGCGATCACCATATGCGGCTCGGGGCAGTGGTGGGTCACTCCGTCAACTGTAACAGCGTGTTCCTCCATCAGCTCCAGCAGCGCAGACTGTGTTTTGCTGGAGGTTCTGTTTATTTCGTCTGCAAGCAGCAGATTGCAAAGGCCTGCGCCCTTTTTATATTCAAAATTGCCGCTTGCCTTGTTGTACATTGTGAAGCCCGTAATATCCGACGGCATAACGTCGGGGGTAAACTGCACTCGCTTGCATTCAAGCTGCATTGCTTTTGAAAAAGCGAGCGCCATAGTGGTTTTTCCCACTCCTGGAATATCCTCAATAAGAATATTTCCTCCCGCAAGTATCACCTCCATAACCTTCACAAGTATATCGTCTTTGCCGACAACGGCTTTTTTTACTTCCTTGATAATACTAACAGCTTGTTTCATTTTTACCTCTTTCTTTTTTATTCGGCACTATAAATGAGCAAATTTTGAATTGTTCGTCATTTTGTACAAATCAAGATTAACTCCTCCGTCTCGCAGCGCTCACTTTGTTCGCACTTCTTGACACCGTCTCCGCTGCCGTCG
>CACZCM010000139.1 GCA_902779615.1 uncultured Ruminococcus sp.
GATCTTTCCAAAAAGCCTATTGAACGTGATAGCTTTTCTTTCGGTGGTGCGGAGAACAAAGCAAGCGGATATTTCGTGACCGATTCTTGTATCGGGTGCTGTGATTGTCGGAGCGTTTGTCCGCAAAGCTGCATAGATATGAACGGCGGCAAGGCTGTCATAAGACAACATAATTGTCTGCACTGCGGTAATTGTGCCGAAGTGTGTCCCGCAGGTGCGGTCATTGTGAGGTGATATTATGACGAAAACAAAGCTCGATGATCTGATAAACTATCTCCTCTCCGAGCGAAACGACCTAACAGATATAGAGATACCCGAAAACGAGCAGGACAAATTCAGACTATACAGAAGCCTTGTGAATATCCGCCCCGCTGTGAAAGCCGACGAAAGCTTTCTGCTTGCCGAGGACGAGTATCTGGCGGAATTGTCTCAAAGCAGGGGTATAACCGATATGGCTGATCTTTCTTCTATCGAGAACGGCATATATCTGTGGCAGGGCGACATCACAACGCTTAGGTGCGGTGCGATAGTCAACGCCGCAAATTCGGGTATGACAGGCTGCTATCAGCCGTGTCATAATTGTATCGACAACTGCATTCACACGTTTGCGGGCGTGCGTCTGCGGTACAAATGCGGCGAGATAATGCGTGCGCAGGGTCACGAGGAGAAAACGGGCAAAGCAAAGCTCACGCCTGCGTATAATCTGCCCTGTGATCATGTGATTCATACCGTGGGACCCATCGTGCAGGGCAGGCTCACCGACGAGCATTGCCGTTTGCTCGAAAGCTCGTACAAAAGCTGTCTCGACCTTGCCGTTCAAAACGGTATACGCAGCATAGCGTTCTGCTGTATCTCGACGGGGGTGTTCGGCTTTCCGAAAAAGGAAGCGGCTAACATCGCCGTGAATACCGTAAGGGAATTTCGCAAAACGCACGACATAAAAGTGATATTCAACGTGTTCGGAGGTGACGACTATGAAATATACAAGCGATTACTCGGCTGAGGTCGAACGCCTGAAAAACGAAATACAGACCGCCGACGCGATAGTTATCGGCGCGGGCGCGGGGCTTTCGACTGCTGCGGGATTTACGTATTCGGGCGAAAGGTTTTACAAATACTTTTCGGATTTTGCGGATAAGTTCGGCATTACGGATATGTATTCCGGAGGATTTTATCCGTTTCCCGACGACGAGACCTTCTGGGCTTGGTGGTCAAGGCATATTTACTGCAACCGCTATATGGACGCTGACAACGGCACATACAAGGCGCTTTTCGAGCTTGTAAAGGACAGGAACTATTTCGTCATCACCACGAATGTCGATCACCAATTTCAAAAGGCGGGCTTCGATAAAGAGAGGCTGTTCTACACGCAGGGCGACTACGGCTTGTTTCAATGCTCTATACCCTGTCACAACAAAACTTACGATAACAAAGAACTCGTGCTTGATATGATCGAGTTTCAAAATGATATGAAAATACCGACCGGGCTTATCCCGAAATGCCCCGTCTGCGGCGAGCCTATGACCATGAACCTTCGTTCTGATGACACGTTCGTCGAGGACGAGGGCTGGCACGAAGCCGCTCGGCGGTACAGACATTTTCTCGCTGCCTGCAAAGGCAAGCACGTTCTCTACCTTGAGCTTGGCGTTGGCGGCAATACGCCGGGGATAATAAAATACCCGTTTTGGCAGATGACTGCCGATAACAAAAAAGCCGTTTACGCCTGCGTGAATTTCGGACAGGCGGGTGCACCGAGGGAGATACGGGAGCGGTCGATCATCATCGACGGAGATATACGGAAAGTACTCGAAGATATAAAACAAACAGCGGCTGCCGTTCCTGCTTTTAACAAGTGGGAGCGGCGTTCTTTTTTCGACTTTGACAAATAAACGATTACAAAATGAAAAAGTGACACCCTGAAACGATTTGCTCGAAAAAGTGACACCTTGAAACGATTATCCGAAAAAAAGTGACACTCTGAAACGATTTGCTCGAAAAAATGACACCTTGAAACGATTACAAAATCAGAGGGTCACGCTGAAACGATTACACCGAAAAAAAGTGACACCATTAAACGATTTGAATTTTGGAGAGTTTCTCCTAAACGATAAAAATTCCCCTGTATTTGAGCTGAATATACAGAGCTAATCTTCCAAAAACAGCTTGAATACGGGCTTTTACGGCGATTTTTAGAAGTGTGCATTTCTATCCATTGCGTAAATGATTTCCAAATCTTCTTTCTACTATGGATATAATCTGACACCCTTGAAACGATTTGCCGAAAAAAGTGACACCAACGATGAAACGATTTGCTCAAAAAAGTGACACCCTGAAACGATTTACTCGGGAAAAATGACACTCTGAAACGATTACTCGAAAAAAGTGACACCCTGAAACGATTACCCGAAAAAAGTGACACCTTGAAACGATTTACTCAAAAAAGTGACACTCTGAAACGATTACTCGAAAAAAGTGACACCTTGCTTGTATAGTATTTATAAATTAAGATAAAGCCTGAAGAACACATAAAAAAGCTCATTTACTGGATTGTTTTTTTGAGAACTTTAGTTTATTAATGCTTGGAATATCTGCTTCTAATGGTATTAATATGTTTTATCACTACATAAACAACAAAAACGCTCTTTCGGTATTATCGGACTGCTGAAAGAGCGTTTCTTTAAGTTATGCACTGAGATCATTGGCTGCATGAAGTTTGAATAATAATATATAGTTACAAAACTGTAACTATATATTACAATATTATCATCAGAATTGCCGGTATATTGTCTGATTTTTGTTGGACGGCATAGTGTATATTATATGTACAATCGAGGTTCGATATGCGGTAGAAGTACGGTAATACAGCGTGTCCTATAGGGTATGCTTTGTGATCAAAGGAGGAAAATTATGAGAAGAAGAAAGTTCAAACAAATAGCTGCTTCTATAGTAGCGCTGACTATGGTCGGGACGAGCCTGCCCGCAGACATCGGGTATTGTGGTATACCAGCAAGCTGTTTATAAACGCGCCGTTCTTGCTCACGATGAGTGGGAACGGTGCGGCTGTTGCTTATTAAAAACCTTAAGACAAAATACATTGAGTATAAAGAATAGCAGACCAATGTATATAATACTTTGATTTATATTGAATATAGGAATTTGACCGAAAAAATATTTTTACCTAAAACTTAACCTGTTGGTACAACTAATTATCTGCCCAAAAAGGAATTTGAAACAATGAAAAGAATTCTCGCATTATTGACAGCAGTCCTGACTTTTGCCGCGGTATTTACACTTCAGTCGTCTGCTGCCGAGGAACAAAATACACCGAAGCCCGAGTACAAAAGCTTTGACGATCTGAACGGAAAAACCATCTCAATGCTGACAGGCGCGCCTTTTGAGGACTTGATAAGCTCCAAGGTGCCAGATCTTAAGGATTTTTCTTATTATGCAAACGCATCTGAACTGGTCATGGCTCTGAAAACGAAAAAGACAGACGCAGGTCTGCTCAATACCATGATCGTGGATATGTTCACCAATAAAGACCCTGAGCTTGCTATGTTTCCAGAGCCGCTGAAGGAAGCGCAGTTCGGCATAGGCTTTTCCAAAAGTTATGACGATATCGCCTTATGGCAGAGCGCGTTTGACAGCATAGACCCGAAGGACGTTGATGCGATCTGGGATAAATGGACAGGCGCTGACGACAGCGCAAAAATTATGCCGGAGGTCGATTGGGAGGGAAAAAAAGGAACTGTGCGCGTTGCGGTAGGCGACAGTATGCAGCCCGCCTGCTATGTCGGCTCCGACGGTCAGATACTCGGTCTTGAAGCCGAGATAATACTGCTTATGGCAAAGCAGATCGATTATAAGGTCGAGTTTTTACCGATGGATTTTTCTTCCCTGATAGCCTCCGTTGAATCCGGCAAGGCGGATATGTGCGCCGGCTCTCTTATAATTACCGATGAGCGCAAAAAGGCTTTGGATTTTGTAGCGTATTACGATACTGCGTTTGTGTTTATTGTACGCTCCGAGAAAGGTGCCTCAAACGGATACAGCATTTTCGGAGACTTTACCGATAAGCTCAAGGACGCTCTTGTCACCGATGGTCGTTATAAGCTCATTTTCTCGGGCTTGGGTACGACAATCGTTATTTCTGTCGCGTCGGGTATCATCGGTTTGCTTCTTGCTTTCGGAATGGAAGCGCTTAAACGAAAAAACAAAAAGCCCATAAATATATTCCTATCCGTTTACTGCCGCCTTGTCGCAGGACTTCCGGTGGTCGTTATCCTCATGATATTATACTATGTTGTGTTTGCGTCGTCCGAGCTGCCGGGTGCATTTGTGGCAATAGTCGGATTCTCGATCATATTTGCGCCCAAAGCATATGCACTGATAACGAATGCGGTCGACGCGATAGACAAAGGGCAGCTTGAAGGTGCGCTCGCCCTCGGCTACACTGAAAAAAAGGCATACCGCCGCGTTATTCTTCCTCAAGCGAGAAAGATATATTTCCCATTGCTCAAAACGCAGTTTGCGCTGCTCGTCAAAGAGACCTCCGTTGTCGGTTACGTTGCGGTAGTCGATCTCACAAGATCGGGCGATATCATCAGAGGACATACTCTTGAAGCATTCTTCCCGCTTCTTATTGTCGCAATTATTTACTTCCTGCTCACATGGCTTATCACCGTTGTTATCGACGCAGGAAATGCCATTGTTACAGGCAACAGAAGGAGGAACGCAGCATGAGCTTTATAGAGATCAAAGGATTAAGAAAAGAATTCGGAGATGTAACTCCGTTGGGTGGCGTCGATTTTACAGCCGAAAAGGGTGATGTGGTCTGCCTGATAGGTCCTTCGGGCACCGGTAAATCAACGCTGATACGCTGCATTAACCGCCTTGAAACACCGACCTCGGGTGAGATAATCATTGATGGAGTAAATGTGTGCGAAAAGGGTGTTGACATTCCTTCACTTCGGAAAAAGGTCGGAATGGTATTTCAGTCCTTCAATCTGTTCGGACATAAAAGCATAATCGACAACATCATAATGCCGCAGACCGATCTGCTCGGCAAAACAGAGCCGGAGGCAAGGGAAGAGGCGTTAAAGCAGCTCAGAAGGGTAGGACTTGAAATCAAGGCAAACAATATGCCCGACGAGCTTTCGGGCGGTCAGAAGCAGCGTGCGGCTATCGCTCGTGCTTTGGCTATGCACCCTGAAATAATGCTTTTCGACGAGCCGACAAGCGCACTCGACCCGACCATGGTTTCCGAGGTCAAGAATGTTATCCGAAAGCTTGCCGACGACGGAATGACGATGCTGATAGTTACTCACGAAATGCAGCTTGTCAAAGACATTGCGTCAAAGGTCTTGTATATGGACGAGGGAGTGATCTATGAGCAGGGTACGCCTGCTGAGATCTTTGAAAAGCCAAAGCGGGAGAAAACACGCAGCTTTGTCCTGAAGATCACACGCTGGA
>CACZCM010000140.1 GCA_902779615.1 uncultured Ruminococcus sp.
ATTATAATTAGATTTATATTTGAGAAAGTAAAAAAATTGAGCGATGAATTTGTACAATCTGCCAAAATTTACAGAAATACTTGATATTTTCTCCAAATTTACAATAATAATTTGTACAAAAGTAAAGAAAAATCCATCGTAAAAAGAAAATATAAAAAAAATTTAAAAAAACTTATAAATTCTATTGAAAATCGAACCGAAATATAGTAAAATTTAATGAGAAGGAGTGATTCACATGGCCGAATCGAGAAGAAGCATTTTCGAGGAAGAAGACGGAAACATTACTCTCGTTTTAGAGAACGAGTACCTAAAAATTTACAGAGACCCCCGCTCAAGCAAGATATATAAGATCGTAAACGGCGAAGTCGTTTCGATCGAACTGCGTGAGCTTAATATGTGGAAGAATCATAAGAAAAATCCCGGAGGGTTTAATATCAGACCGATGAAAAATTCCGAGGGAAAGGTTGTGGATTATGAGATATCCCGTGTTGCGAGAGGGGAGGCGCCGATAGCTCCGCCCGAGGTGCCTGCTCCGGTCGAGTCTGCGCCTTCGCCGACTGCACCTCAGCCGAGAGTCTCCGCAGCACCTGCACCCAGAGCGGCCGCGCCCGCACCGAGAGCCGCAGCCGTGCAAAAGCAGCCTGCTGTAAGAGGAGCAGCGGGCAAGCCCGAGGTTACGGTCATAGATGACGCTGACCGCGAGTCAAGGATAAAATTTGAAGATAACTCCGATCACGAAAAGATATTTGCTAATGACCTGTTCTCGGTTTACCGCAACAAGCGCACCGGAAGAACGTTTAAGGTTATTGGCGGAGAGGTCGCAAATATTGAAGTCCGCGAGCTTAATATGTGGAAAAACCGAACAAAGAATCCCGGCGGATTTATCGTTACTATCGTAAACGATTCAAAGGGCGAGGTGTACGACTATAAGATCGAACGCAGCGCCGCCGCAGCATCTGCACCGACAGCAGAGCCGGCAAATCTCGCCGCAGTGCCGCTGAGTACAGCAAAGCCCGCAACGGCACCTGCGCCTGCGGCAAACACCGCAAAGCGTGTTCCGACCGTCAGCGTTGCAAGTGATGAGTCTGCAGCGCCCGCACCCGCAGCAACAGCGCCAAAGGCAGCGCCCGCACCCGCAGCAACAGCGCCAAAGGCAGCGCCCGCTCCTGTAGCAACAGCGCCAAAAGCAGCGCCTGTACCCGCTCCTAGAGCGCAGAAGGCGGTTCAGCGCCCGGCAGGAATATCAAAGGTTAGTGAGATAAAAGGTGAAAAGCCTGCCGATCGAGTTGAATTTGTAAATAACGATACTACCGAGCTCGTACTCGAAACGGAGTACTGCAAGTTCTATAAAGATAAGCGTGCCTCGAAGGTGTTCAAGGTCATTGATGATGAGATCGTGAACATCGAGCTGCGTGAACTGAATATGTGGAAGAACCGCATAAAGAATCCTTCGGGCTTTACGATCACGAAGATGGTCGATTCGGCAGGCAAGCCGTTTGACTACATAATCTCCAGGATCAACGAGGACGGAACGGTCACAGCAGCGCCCGTTGTGGAGCCGCCGAAGCCGGTTATAATCCCCGATTCTCAGTTTAAGCAGACCGAAGCACCTGCGCCTGCCGCAGCTTCTCTTCAGACACCTTCAAGATCCGTGTCAGCGCCTGCACCTGTTCCGGCGTCCGAAACGATCAAGACGCCCGATAAGAAGAGAGTTAAGTTTGAAGAAACTCCCTCAATGAAGATGCTGCTTGAAAATGAGTATTTCAAGATATACAGCGACTCACGCAGAGGCGCAACGTTTAAGGTCATAAACGGTGAGATTGCTCCGCTGCCTCAGCGTGAACTGAATATGTGGAAGAATCGCCAGCGCAGACCTAAGGACTTTGCCGTTAAAGTCATCAACGACTCCGAGGGCAATGTTTATGACTATGAGATCACTCGCACCACAAACACTACCGCAGCTGTAGAAACGACCACCACGAAGACCAATTTGCCTCCGGTTACAGAGCGTATCCAGATGGGCGGAACATTCAAGAGATCCGGCGTTAACCGCATCTCCAACTGCGCTATCTGCAATAATAGATATAAGGACAGCGAGCTGTTCCAGCTCAACGGAAAGAGTATCTGCAATAATTGTATGGAGGCTCTTGTTAAGGAACGTTTCGATGTTTCGGAAAGCGATCCGATTAAGAAGAATATCGAGGATGTTATTGCCGCAGAAACTATCTACTGCACTTATTCGCTTGTAACGAATTATCCGTATCTTGACGAGGAGTTCTGCGTAAATGTATGCACCGTTAAGCGTGCTGCAGAGGTCGGCATCGAGGATACCATTGCTCAGGAGATAGACGAGAAGGGCGCATTCTTCGACGATTTGAAGCGTTTCGGCTTGAAGAAGATCAAAGTAAATAATGACAGCAGCCATGTGTATGCTCCCGAGGATTTCGACAGTCACGTTAAGTCCGAGGGCGTAATAGCCCCGAAGCTGTACTTCAAGGTGCTTAACTTTATGCAGAACGGCGGCGATGAGCTGCGCCGTGCGGCGGCGGAGTCGTTCCTTGGCAGCAAGGTCTACACATATGCGCTGAATCAGGATATCACCGAAATTACCGATGAAAACATCGATGAGTTCAGACCAATTACATTTACCGATGGGCTGAACAGCTTCTGCCCGGTATTTACGGACTTTACCGAGGCAAGAGCGGTAGGTATGCCGTTCAAAGGTCTGTATGAGATCGAAACACGACTGCTTGCATACCACAAGATCACTCACTACATCATTAATCCGTCAAGTCTTGGATTTATTATGAACAAGAGTATTTTGAGCGGGGCAAAACCGAATTACGACAGATCTCTTGTTGACGAAAACGACGAGAGGATCAAGAATATAGATTCGTTCATTAATCCGTTCGATCTTGAGGACGAGGTTCTTGCAAAGCTGGAGGCTGAAAAGAAAGAACAGGAGGAGAAGGTCATCGCCGACATTAAGGCGGAGGCTCAGAAGGCAGTGGAGCAGGAGCACGCGCGCGCAGAGGCTGCCGAGCAGTTGGCTCAAGACGAGCATCGCAAGGCTGAAACGGCGCTCCACGAAGCCGAGGAGGCTCGCCACAATGCAGAAGAAGCCAGACACGAGGCCGAAGCAGCTAAGATCACAGCAGAAGAGGCAATGAAGGCGGCACACGCAGCAGACGAAGCAAGAGCCGAGGCAGCCGCAAGAGCCGAAAATGCGGAGCGAGAGGCTAAAGAAGCCGAAGCCGCAGGCGCAAAGCTCGCCGAAAAGGCTCGCATGGAGGAGCAGGAGAGGCTCAAGGCGGAGCGAGAAGCAAAGGAAGCAGAGGAAAAAGCAAAAGCTGAGCGTGAGGCAAAGGCAGCCGAGAAAGCGAAGAAAGCAGAAGCAAAGCCTGCACAAAACGTACAGCTTCCGTTTGGAGCGCCGCCCGCAGCCGCCGCAGCTTTCAAGGCAGGTGGATTTGCACCCGCAGCCGCAGCGGCAGCTGCCGCACTCAACACACCCGCAGGCGGAGGAATATTCTTTAGCGACAACGAAGAGAAAAAATCTCCGCTTGACAGCTTGAATCTTGGCGGAGCAGATTCTCCGTCGCTGCCGTCGCTGGATCTTTCGGGACTTGCAGACGATCCGATGATCATCGAGAAGGAGGAGGCCGCTCCCAGCAGCTACTACAAGCCGCAGAACGCGCGTTCTTCTGAGCCGCTTCCGCCGCCGCTTAACGAGTTCAAGAAAACCGGTATTTATGGCGACAAGCAGATAGCAAGAACAAACGGTCTTGACAATCAGACCAGTATATATGAATCGGCACAGAAGAAGTCGAAGTCGATGGACTTTTACTCATCGCCTGCGCCCAAGCCCGCAGCTCAGCCCGCGCCGCAGCCCACAGCGCCTGCAAATGAAGCGTTTTTGAAGCAGCGACAGGAGCAGCGTCAGGCAGCAGAAAAGATGGAGAACCCGAACGACCTCGTTATCAGCTCGGTATCTGACGGTACAGACGGCAGCAAGGTCAAGAAGGCGTTTAAGGTTTCGAAGCCTCTGTTTGTCGAAGATGTTCCTGATGACGAGATCATGGCAACACCGTATTCCGACGGCGTAGTCAGCGCGGCTCCGGTCACGTTCTCAAATGTAAAGAAGACGAAAGGCGTCAACACTGTTTTGAGCGAGATCGCACAGGAGAACGAGCGAAAGAACGATATGTATGACCTTTCGGCGCTGATGTATGGTGACAAACCGCAGCAGGCTCCGCAGGGAAAGCCTACGATCCAGCAGCAGGCGGGCAAGATAAAGGCAACCGCAAGAGCGCTTGAGGTAGAGAGCGATCCGATGACTGCGAAGGAGCTGAGAGATAAGCTTGACGAGGGTTACCGCGAGCTTGCAAAGCTGATCGCAGATGCAGATGTTATGTATGCTGAGTTTGATGCGCATACACGTCATATCCTTATTGACGGACACAACAAGGGTCATATTTTCTCTGAAAAATATCTTGCGGAGAAATCGGTTGAAAACTTTGCACGCAATAACATAAAGGTTTATCTTCAGGAGTACAGAGCTAAGGATATCTTTAAGATGCTGTTTGAATACAGACGTCACGGGATCCAGGAGCTTGTGCTTGACGAAACGGCGCATTGGGTTATTATCCCGACAGATAAGATCGCAGAGATGCTTGACATTTATGAGCGTGATTTCGTGAAGCTTCCTGTTATGAACCCCGAGCTTATGTTCAGTATGACGACTCTTTTCCAGAAGCTCCAGACAAAGTCGAACAATCCGAACAAGGAGCAGGAGGTCAGATCGCTTGAGAAGCGCATGATCCGTGAATTTATCACGGCAAGGTATCTGCTTCCGATGTATGGCACATCGAGAGATGATCTTCGTCCTATCACGATCGACAACCCCGCAGGGGGCAAGAAGGTCCTTGTATTCAGCGATGAGTTTGAGATGAACAGATTCTTCGGTGACAACAAGAATATTGTGAAAGATACTGATATCGTAAATTATCGAGAGATAATAAAGAAGTACACCATGCCTGGTGAGAGCGTAGTTGTTCTCAACGAAGGCTCGCTGAGGTTCGAGTTCAATGAACGCAACTGTGAACACATCAGCAAGGTTCTCGATATGTAATAATTGACAAAAACTCCGCCGTGCAGTGATGCTCGGCGGAGTTTTGCTTTTGATCGTATAAGTTGTTATATCGGGAGCTGCTGTGTTTTCTCTCTTAGGAATTAGAAAAAAATAAATTTTTTTGAAAAAACACTTGCAATTTTCCAAAAAGTATGATATTATATATGAGCACCGATGAGGTGTGAATGCGCTGTTAGCTCAGCTGGATAGAGTGACTGGCTACGAACCAGTAGGTCGGGGGTTCGAGTCCCTCACAGCGCGCCAAAGGAAAAACCGCATTATTAGGCGAAACGGCTTGATAATGCGGTTTTTCGTTATCCGTCACAATTATAAAATATC
>CACZCM010000141.1 GCA_902779615.1 uncultured Ruminococcus sp.
GTCCACTCCGTGGAATACTTATGTCCCAATGCGGGAATAGTTTCTGTTTTCGTTTTGCCACAGTCGGCGCAGGTGAACGTCTTAATGCCGTCCGCCGTGCAGGTCGCAGGAGTCGTTACAACGCCCTCGCCGTAGGCGTGCTCCGACTTCACCGTAACGGAAATCGGCTCGGTTTCGGTCGCGTTGCTGCTCGTGTTCGTGCCGTCGTATGCGGTGATGTAATATTCAAGCGTGCCCTCGCTTATCTCGTATGCGGAGATCACTGCTCTGTACTTGCTGCCGCTTATAAGGCGCATCGCGGCAGTTTTCCACTCGCCGCCGTTTGCTCTGTAATGCAGCTCGGCATTCTCGACATTGACGTTATCGGTGACACTCGCGTCTATTGCAAGCTGCTCCGCCGCGACCGCCGTAGTAACTGCCGTATGCGTGATAACGGGCGGCTCGGTGTCGATCGGCGTACAACAAACGACATTCGACGCGGGCGACTCGTTGAACGCTGTATCAACGACGGTGAAATAGTAGTAATAATCAACGCCCTGCTCAACATTCGTATCGGAGAACGCAAGCTCGTCGGCGGAGATAAGCGAGGTATTGACCTTCGTAAAACTCTGCTCGGAAACATTGGTGTTCCTGTCATAGCTTGTTGAGCGGTAGATATTGTAGCCTGCAAGCGTGTCGTAGTCGTCCTGGAGCCATGTAAGCTCGTTCGAGCCGCTCGTGCCGCTGCCCTGGAGCGCCATGCTCTGAGCCGCGCTCTTTTCGATGTTGAAGAAGAAGCGCGCCGTGTCCGTGCCGGTAATGAGCCACTTGTCATCGGCTGCCGCCGCGTCCTTCACGCGAATGTACATCGTGCCCATGTCGATAAACGGGTCTATCGTCATCTCGCCCGTCCACTCGCGCTCACTCGTCCAATCGCCGTTTACATAGTAGTCGGTGTACGGAGCAGCGCCGCCGTATGTTACCATCGGCTGTACATCGCTCGCCATGTCACGGTTGAACTTCACATGCATCGTAACGGTCTGCGCGCCGCTCACGGTGTCGATACGGTTGTCGTCACCGTCGGTGAGGTAGGCTTCCGTTACGAACGGATAGATGGAGGACATATCGTCGTTGAGGGTGAGAAAAGGTTCGGCAACGAGGTCGTTATATGCAACATTTACATCAGCATCATAGATTTGAGCATTTACTAATTGAGCGTTATCAGTTCCCCAATAGTTACCAGAAATATCGTATGTGTCGTGACCGCCAACTGTGCCAATATTTCTGAAATACTTCTCTAAATCAGTATTCTGCTTTAAATTCAAAGCAGAAAGAATAGCATTATTCTTGAATGATCTTTCTCTGTTAAGATACTTATTGTAATTGTAAATTGTTACTTGATTATAGAATTGATAACTTGTTAAATAATTATTTAGTAAAACATTCCCTTCAAATATTTCATTAATATGGTCAACGCTATACGAACTATTACATATAGGGATATTGCTATCACATATTAAATTATCTCGCATATATATTGCCGCAAATCCATCAACATCAGATCCTCCTGGTGTGTGGTAGCTGCAAAACATCGAATTACTTAACTCTCTCGCATTAATACGAGGCTCTTCACGGTTCACCGAAAA
Source organism: uncultured Ruminococcus sp. (assembly GCA_902779615.1). GTDB lineage: Bacteria > Bacillota > Clostridia > Oscillospirales > Acutalibacteraceae > RUG592. The sequence goes on from CACZCM010000141.1 coordinate 1,626, forward strand.
ATCATAATTATATAAAAATTGACAATGATCTATTATTGTCGCATTAAATGGTCTTATACCATCTGCACCAGGCAAAGAGCTTGCATTCATAATTGAAACGTACTTTAATTCTACAAAACCGCTATTGTAATCATCATCTATTATATTTTCATCATAAAATCCTACCGCCCAATTATCCTTAACTCTCTTATTTCCACATATAACAACACTATCTTTCCCATATTCCATAAATTTATCGGTAAATATTTGTATAGGATTATCTTCTGTACCCTCACAAATAAACCTGCCCTCAACCTGAATAAATACATCAGGTTCTGTATTGTATGGATTACTCGGAGTCGCCGTCCAGAACTGTATCTGCGTACCCGGCTCAACTGTTACCGTAACACCCTCGGGAATAAGCACATTGTTTTCGATTATCCAATATTTATCGGCAGTCAGCGTCATATCGTGGTCAATAACGCCGCTGAGCGGTACGCCGTTCTGCACGGAAAATGTATAGGAATCATTCGAGCTGTAAATATTATGGTCATGGTCGTCCATATCATTTTCAGCCGTTACCGTGAGATTTATCTTTATCTGCACATCATTCGGCGCATTATCTGAAATTCTGAATCTTATCGGGTTCGACACGCCCGTAAGTGTACCATCAGTATAGGCGTAGCCGTTGGAAACTGTCGCAAACGAACCGACCTCGCCAATGTTTATCGTATCGGTGATAAACTCGACATACGGATTATCCATGCCGCCCGAGTTGATCGCGTTTGCCGTTATAGTAACATTCTTCGCTGCGCCCCAGTAGTTCCATATCCGCAGACCGAGGTCGATAGTCTCGCCCGGCTGTGCAACCCCGTCGTTGTTGTTTGTCTCGCTTATGTTCTCCGAATCGAACATATAAAACTCGTTAAATGTCAGATTAGGATTAGGCTGATTGTTAAGGCTTGAGATTATATCAAGCGCAGGATATGAGTGCGTTGTTCTTGTATTTTCATCATAAAAAGTTACGTTCCTATCGGTTGCGCTGACAAGCTGCCCCATTATGTAGCGGGAGGTATATTTGCTCTTATCGCTGTAACGGCTCCTGATTATAGCCGCAGCGGCTGCGACCTGCGGCGCAGCCATAGACGTGCCGCTCCAAAGCGCGTGCCGGTTATTCGGCAGCGTACTGTAAATATTCACACCGGGAGCTGCCATCTCATATTCACAGTTCTTACCGATAATATAATCCCAGTTGGAAAAGCCTGCTTTTCTGCCGTTAAGATCGGAAGCCATAACACCAATAACATAATTATACCCGGCAGGATATATATCTTCACACGGACCCTTGGCGTAATCAGTCGTCGGCAAACCATCATTACCTGCCGCCGCAACAAGCACAGTCGTTGCAAAAGCGTCCGCAAGCGCCGCCTCAACAAGGCTCGACTTGCCCGTGCCGCCGAAAGACATATTGATAACATCCGCGCCGTTGTCGGCTGCGTACTTGATCGCCTTTGCAATATCGCTTGAAGCAAAGAAGCCTGTTGACTGCCCCGCCTTGATCGCCATGATCTTTGCACCGTAGGCAAGACCTACACCGCCGCCGTTGCCGGGAGTCATAGCGATAATGCCCGAAACGTGCGTGCCGTGACCGTGGTCGTCCATCGGGTCAGCGTCGTTCTCGACGAAGTCGTAGCCGTAAATATCATCAACATAACCGTTGCCGTCGTCGTCAATGCCGTTGTCGGCTATCTCGCCCGGGTTCTTCCACATATTCGCCTTTAAATCAAAGTGGTTGTAATCGACGCCCGTGTCGATCACAGCGACGACAACGCCCTTGCCCGGCACAACATTATTGCCGCAAAGGTCGCTCCAGATATCCTGGACGCCAAGCCCCGGGAAATGCGTCTCGCAGGCGATCTCGGCTTCCGTCGCCTCGACCTGCACGCCCTCGCCGGTGTTCTTCCAGATGAAATCAGGCTCTGCCGAGAAAACACCCTCGTCCTCATTCATCGAATCGACCAGCGCCCAGATATCGTCCGTCTGCACCGCCGCCTCGTAAAAGACCTCATACGCGGTCTTGCCCTCGATCGGCTCCGCCTTATCGGTCTTGCTGTCAAAGACATACGAAACGTTTTTCAAGCCAAAATTCTGTGCAAGTTCGCAGTAGTCGTTGAGATAGAATCTGCGGCTGCCTTCGACGCGGTAATCGATAACGGAGAAAACTATCTTGTTCTCCTCGTAGTTGACGCTCTCGCGGTATTCCTGCTCGGCTTCAAGGTCGCCAATCGGGTCGTAGGCGTGGCTTTCCTCGGGCGCAGGCGTTTCAACACTCTGCTCCAAAACCTCGGGCGCAGCTTCGCTCACTTCGTCCGCGCGTGCCGCGACAGATGCCATATTGAGCGCCATCAGCACCGCCGTAAAAACCGCCGCCGCTCGCTTGAAATACTTTTTCATAGTGATACCTCCTGTTTTATTCGGACATGGAAACAGTCCGGAAGATCGTGTCAGAATAATTACACAAGTTTCGTCTTATGTTGTATAATAACCGTAAAAGTATTTATAACAATTTTACATCTTTTTATGCTAAATGTCAAGGCTTGCGACTGTGAGAGTATATTTCGAGAGATGTGATGATCAATGGCGGAGTGTCTTTTGCTGCTGCAATCTGCCCTTCATAATGGGAGGACAGAAGATCGCTTTGTTTGATAATGCATAAGCTTTCGCTTACAGATCCTTTGGAAATATTTGATCAATGCGAAACGCCAGAGGCTTTTTTTGATCGTTTTTGTTTTTATCCTAACAGTGTGCAAAGCAGAATCATGGAAATAATATCAAACGACCCTGCGCCGGGACTTTATATTCTTGAAGCGCCGATGGGAATAGGGAAGACCGAGGCGGCGCTTGCCGCTGCCTAAGTGTAAAATATTTGTGGGCAGTATCGAGCGCGGCGAGTAACTGAGGCTTCACAGGAAACTTCGACGGAACTGCCTGCGGCCGCTTGGCCGCTGTCCGCAGCTTGACTTTTTCAAGCTTATGTGATATTATTAACTCATAAGTTACTAACTTGTGTTTCACTAAAAGAGGTGGCTATATGTTTTATTGTCGGGATAACGAATTACGCAAGCTGAATAAATGCTACCGGAGTAATCGATTCGAGTGCATCGTTATATACGGCCGCAGGCGCGTCGGGAAAACTGCACTCATAAACGAATTCTGCAAGGATAAGCCCACGATATTTTTCTCGGCTCTGAATGCCACTGCTCAGGAAAACTTAGAGAGCTTGTCAAAAGCAATATACGAATTCAAAAACTCCGACGGAGTACCGGATCAAGCCCCGATATATCAAAGCTTCGATTCGGCGCTTTCGGAAATAACAAAACTGTCCTCCGATCAAAGACTGATCTTTGTTATCGACGAATACCCATACCTTGCCAAAGCAGATAAATCGATCTCGTCAAGGCTACAGCATATCATAGACCACACATGGCAGTCGGGGCAGCTGTTTCTTATTCTTTGCGGCTCGTCAATGAGCTTTATGGAATATCAGGTGCTGGGTTACGAAAGTCCGCTTTACGGACGCAGGACTGCGCAATTTAAGATCGAAGCGCTGAACTACAAGGAGATCGCGGCGTTCTGCCCTACGCTTTCTCCCGAACAGCTTTCTCTCGTTTACGGTATTACAGGCGGTATTCCGCATTATATCAACAAGCTGGGCGTAAATGATGATATC
>CACZCM010000142.1 GCA_902779615.1 uncultured Ruminococcus sp.
GTTCCGCGGCTTTATTATCTGAATTCTCATCGTTATGAAGCATTAGCGCAAGCGATGACACAGGCAGCTTTACCTCATGCACCCACATATCAATATACTCCCGAAAGCTCCTGTTCTCATGTTTGTAAAAGGCTACATTGTCGCACATCGATTTATTGGCAGCTTTGAGAATATCGGCGATCAATCTTGCTTCAAGAAAATCATCATTTTCTATCATCTCCGAGATCAGATATTTTCTGTCAAGCAAATCAATATCGGAGAGAAGCTTGTTGTAGAATTCTTGACGGCGAAGATAGTCCCACACACCTGCGGCACATAATGCAAACATATTGATAAACATTACAGTACAGATAAGCGGTATAGGAATGCGAAAGGCTGCCATGAAAATAACGATCACTATAACAGCAATTATCATGATAAAGACCGCTGTCAGTCTGTCTTTTATATAGTCGGAAAATCTCATTTCAGCACATACCCCTGCTTCTTGCGCGTTTCTATCGCATCGTCAAGTCCGAGAGCAGACAGCTTCGTTCTCAGACGGCTTATGTTGACGGATAACGCATTGTCGTTTACAAATTCATCGTTATCCCACAACGCCGTCATAAGCTCGTCGCGAGTTACGATCTCGCCTTGTCGGTCTAAAAGTCTGCCGAAGATGATCATTTCGTTTTTAGTGAGTATCTGCGATCTATCACCTAGGGAAACGCTGCCCTTCGCCGTCGCGATAGTGAGTCCGCGATAGCTGCGTTTTTGCTCCGCTTTCTGCGTTCGTTTCAGCACAGCCGAAATCCTCAGCAGAAGTATTGTCGGGTTGTACGGCTTTGTAATGTAGTCGTCCGCACCCATGCTCATAGAAAGCACCTCGTCTAGCTCGGTCACACGGCTTGTGAGCATGATGACGGGAGTATCGCTTTTACGGCGAAATTCTTGGAGCAGCGTTTCACCGTTCGTAAACGGCAGATTGATGTCAAGAAGTATCAGCTCGCCGTCAAAATTCAGCATTGTTTCGAGAGTTCCGGAAAAATCCTCCGCACACTCAGCTTCATATCCCGAATTATCGAGCAGGGTTTTAAGCTCCCCACGGAGTGTTTTATCGTCTTCAATTATCAGAATTTTGTTCATCGTTTTCTCCTTCCGTTTTTGGATATGCCCGTTATTACCACATATGCATTTCATTGTTATTCAGATTTACCGGGAATAAAATATTACAAATATGCGGTTGAACAGCTATCATGATCAGCAATGACATAACCCAGAGCAATATCGGTTCGTAGTAAAACCGAGGATCATCAGCTTGAACTTGTGATATCCATGATTTGGGAATGAATTTACGTAAACCTCTAAACACTGCATAGCCTAAACAAACACCGACTGTATTTGTTATCAAGTCATTTATATCTGTCGTACCAAAACCGAATATCTGAACAATTTCAATAGATAACGACATAAGAAATCCTATAAGAGCTATATTAGCGAATTTATCGTATTTCTTATAAAGCATTGGCAGAAAAATCCCCATCGGAATAATCATAATTATGTTCAAAACCGTATCAACAGACCCGGTTATCATATCCACAAATGGAATATAAACAATTTGCGGCGAAAAGGAAGCCTTTATGCAGATTCCTGTGACTGTCAGCACTCCAACGAGATAAAAGCAAAACACGAATATTGCAACTATTCTGCCGATAGCTTGCTTTTTTCCAATAACACGCAACACAGTAAAAAACAACGCTAATGCTGCCATTACAATTATATATCCGCTTACAAGATGGTGTATTATAAATTCCCAATCCATATCGTCATCTCCTCGCTTCTATACAGTTGTTTTTATTCTCTTTGTATTATATCACTTAATACAATGTCTTGCAAGCTTTTTCACTGCCTTTGTACAGCACTACTCTGTAAATGTACAAGAAAAACTCCTATCGGTGGCGATAGGAGTTTTGAACCGTTGGCGTATTCATTATTTTAGTCTTATATTGCTATATCATCCCAAAATACTCTAGTGCCGCACGGATAGCCCTTTCCTTATCCTCCGGACACTTCGGTACATTGTGCTCGTCCTTACGGGAAACATTATGATTCTTCCCAACATCAAGCCCGCACTTCCTCTTGACCTGCGAAATATAAAGCGTAGAAACTTTCGATCCGAACTCTTTCAGTACATAATCTTTGATCTCTTGATAGGTCGCCTTTGACTCCGCAGAAGTAATATCAAGCTCATCAAGTTCTAAGTCTATATCTATTGTGTCGTCAATCTTTTTTGGGTCAACTGAACTACCGTTTCGACATGGCTCGTATGTGGAAACATATCGACAGGCTGGATCCTCCGTACCCGATAACCGCTGCCTGTCAGAAAATACAGATCCCGGGCTAGAGTGTCGGGCGCGCAGGAAATATATACTATTTTCTCGGGCGACAGCTTTGAAAGTGAAGTGAGAAATGCTTTGCTGCAGCCGGCTCTGGGAGGGTCGACAAAAACGACGTCAAACCTTTCGTTGTTTTTCGCTGCCTCAAGCATAAATACGCCTGCGTCCGCCTCTGTATAGATCGCGTTCGTCAGCCCGTTCAGCTTCGCATTTTTGAGCGCATCATTAACGGCGCTTTCGTTCTTTTCCACTCCGACGACCTGCGCTGCATTAGCTGCGGCGCATATTCCGATCGTTCCGATCCCGCAGTATGCGTCAAGTATCCGCTCTTTTCCCGTTAACCCCGCAAAATCTATCGCCGTTTTATAGAGCACCTCGGTTTGGAGCGGATTGACCTGATAAAACGAATTCGGGGAAATCTCAAATCGGCAGCCGCATAATATGTCGCTTATAACCGGTTCACCAAAAAGCACCCGCGCCGTTCTTCCAAGCGTCATTTTTGCGCTTCGGCTGATATTCAGCACGATCGATCTAATGCAGGGAAACTGTCTGCACACAGCCTTCACCAGCTGCTCCTCGTTTTTAAGTGAGTCCTCGAAGCATACAAGCACGACCATGTATTCGCCAGTGGTTTTTCCGCAGCGGATCATAATATGCCTCAAAATGCCCCTGCCGCTGCGTTCGTCAAACGGAGTGATCCTCAGTTTTATTAGCTGACTGCGAATAAACTTTACTATTTCGTTTGCCGTTTTGTCATTAAGATAGCAGCTGTCGGCTGCAGCTGCCGCACCTGTTGACGACTGATACACTCCTGTGACGATACTGCCGTTTCTTGATCTTCTTACGGCGTACTGCGATTTGCAGCGATAATGATACGGCTCGCTCATGCCGATTATATCACTCACCCTGCCGTATCTTTTCAGCAGCTTTACGACCTTAGCCTGCTTATAGCTAAGCTGACGGGGATAATCCATATTGGAAAGCTGACAAGCTCCGCATTTTTTCTCGACACCGCATGAATAGCTCTGCATCATCTCACCCTGTTCTTTAGTTTGTATGTCATCTTGTGACAGCTCAAAATACCTCCGTTCAGACTTGCCTTGCGTACTCATATACTTTCTCCGACCATTCCCAGATATCACAGCCTTCGCTTTGGAGATAATACACCCTGCTTCGGAGCTTATCGGGAACAATGGGCTGTATTATCTTTTGATACTGAACGGGAACAACAACAGCACTCGCCCAATCGACAAGCACGACCTCGTTCCTTATTTTCAGCGGGAGAACGCCTTCGAAAACTGCATCGGGGTGCTTTATGATCTCGCCGTATCGAAAAAAGAATCTGACGCCCGGCGTGAAACCCTCTCCGAGATCAAACTCATTCGGAAACCGCCCGAGACTGCGCTCCATCACCAAACGATCGCCCGCCTGACAATTCCCCCATGCGAACATAATATATTCAAAATAGTCTTCCGGATCATTTGCCGCATTCCTTGATTCTTTTCTCAGCTGCGCTGCCGATAAGCCTCTTGCACGCACGGGTGAAAGCAGACTTCCGCATTTCAGGATCTTCACGGCATTTTCAACGGGCGACGTGTGACAAACCAGATCGGTCAAACAGCCCTTATAACGCGGGCAGGCTGTGCACTCCGTAATAATATTCGGAACATCAGCGCGTCGGCCTGTTTCATACACAGGGCGATATGTATCGATCGCATTAAGAATAGACCGATCCGCATCTATCTTACATTCCCGCCCGTTCAATTTCTCATATTTAATAAAATCAAGCACCGTCTGAATTTCCCACTCGGAAATGGTAGGATAATCCGACAGCTTCTTATACAAAACGCCGTCCCAGCATTCGGTAAACTCAAATTCGCCTATTTTTATCAGCAATGCAGTCACCTCGGTTTTATCAAAATATAGCGTTCGCTCTTTTTTATACGGACGGTATCATAACAAAAATTGATTGATTATAGCAAAAAACCTCGACAGTGAATGTCGAGGTTTTGGTGGGAGAGGGTGGATTCGAACCACCGAAGCCGAAACAACAGATTTACAGTCTGCCCCATTTGACCGCTCTGGAACTCTCCCTTTTCTGCTAAAGTGCGCCAAAATTAATAAACACCGTTCCTATGCAAAAAAGCAAGGAACAATAAAGAGCTGGTGGACGGACTTGAACCCCCGACCTGCTGATTACAAATCAGCTGCTCTACCAACTGAGCTACACCAGCGTTCGCTGCTCTGTTCGTCAGAGTGCTATATTATTGTAGCACTCTGACTCTAATTTGTCAATACTTTTTTTGAGTTTTTTCGCAATTTTGAGTGAATTAAGGCGAGCCTTCCGAAAAAGCGCCGAATGCAGATACACAGATCGGCTTAGATGTGCAGTGCTGCGTACTGCGGCTTATTGTGTGATACCGTATTCACATCTATTGATCCGCCAGAACTCAAATGAGGCAATGAGCATTTATTGTTCTTTGACCCCGATCAGCGCACACATTCCGCCTCGTTTGCCACCCGTTGCTCTGTGCGACCAGATCATATCGCTGCTGCAGCGGGTACAGATATCGCTTTTGATTATATTTTCTCTCGGAACACCTGCTTCCATAACGATCTGAGTGTTCGCCTCGAGCAGGTCTATCATATATTTTCCGCCGCCCTTTCGCTCAACAAATTTGTCGCTGTCCAAACCTAGCCGCAAAAACTCATCTGCAACAGGCTCATCAACTTCGTAGCAGCACTTACCGATAGCAGGACCGACTGTCACAACAAGATCATGAGGATCCGTGGAAAACTCCTGCGCCATTTTTTCGACTGTCATCATTCCTATTTTTCCGACAGTCCCCCGCCAGCCCGCGTGGGCTGCGCCTACGGCTATATGGATCGTTCGTGATAAGCGCGTCCACGCTCTGAATATCCTTCGGACGTGTTATGCCAACTCCGCAGTTTTCGCGGGTAACTCTCCTAACGAAGGTATGGTGATCCTGCGCAGACGCAGTCAGTGACAAAAAACTGACCCCAACAGCGGAACACAGACGCCTGTAGTTTTCAATGACGTTTTCATATGGATCCCCTCTCCCGAACGACATATTCATAGACGTAAACTCGCCGCCGCTGACACCGCCCATTCTCGTGGAAAAAGCGTGAGTAACAAACGGAAAGCGGGATAACTCCTTGAATGTGAGGAACGGCACAGCATTTTTGATATTAAGTTCCATTGACGAAGAATTAAAAATCATTGTCATTATTCCTTTCAAGAATATTATTTAGTGAATAATCAACTATAATTATTAAGGCGGGATCGTACCGCATATTTTAATGTAGAACAAGCCTCACATTTTGAGGATTCCGGCAGATCGGGTCAATAATATTCACCCGCAGCCGGAAACAACACCGTTATGAGAATTTGTCGGTCAGAAGGCTTGACGATAAAAAGGAGGCGGGTAACATGAGAAACAAGCTTTTCGGAAACAGCATCGAGCCGGACTGTGCTTATTGCGATCATTGCGTCAGCGACGGAACAAATCGTCTTTGTATGAAGAATTCGTCCATCGAAAACGGAAAATGCCGCAGGTTCAAATATAATCCGCTTTTGAGAAAGCCATTCAAGCCGCCGACGCTGCCGAAATTTGACCCTGATGATTTTCGTCTGTAGCGGCATGGCAGCTTTCGTTAATTGTATCACATACCGACGAAAAAAACAAGTGCGCTTCAGGTGAAGTCACGGAAATCAGCTTTCTGTAAAAGAATAATAATTAAAGTTTTTGCCCCGCTTTTTTCAAAAAGCGGGCAGGTTGCAAGGGCAGCGCCCTTGCCCGTCGGAGACATACTCCAATGTCTCGCCAGCCTGCAAAGCAAGCCGTCACCAATGTGCCGAATGTTAGGAAAACTAAGTATACATTTTAAAAATCGATCTCAGCGAAAAGGCGGCAGTCAAACTGCTTTTTATGCTTTACAATATAAATTAACTGCCATATTTTATTAGCAAATCGTTGTTATCATCAACAAAAAATTGCCTAAAAAATGACGAAACGAATCAGTAATTTTTTATATTCATTTGTATTGATTAAACAAGAGATCGCTGATAAAATAGTAGTATATTTTCATGCCGAAAAGGTCATGAAAAACGGACTTTTCAACAGTCCGAATCTGTCAGCAATATAATTCACGAAAGGAGGCGTTTCGCTTGAGTATTATCGAGCAATGCGTTGAGCACTGCACCGTGTGCCCGCACCGCTGCGGAGCACGAAGAGGTATCTACGAAGGCGACGGCTTCTGCAAAATGGGAATTCGTCCAAAGGTGGCTCGTGTCGGCCCTCACTATTGGGAGGAGCCCTGCATTAGCGGAACAAAGGGCAGCGGAGCTGTCTTTTTCAGCGGCTGTACACTGAAATGTGTATTCTGCCAAAATTACGAGATCAGCGCAAACCATGTCGGCGTATTCATAACTCCCGACCAGCTTGCCGGCTGCTATAAAAATCTTGAGTCACAGGGAGTTCACAATATCAATCTTGTCAGCGCAGCACACTACATTGAAGCTGTTCTTCAAAGCTTCGATATATATAAGCCGAAAATACCTGTGCTGTATAATTCAAGCGGATACGAATCGCTTGACAGCCTGCGCCGACTTGAAGACAAGATCGATATTTATCTTCCCGACTTCAAATACAGCGATAACAGAATGGCTGAACGCTACTCAAACGCATTCAACTACTCACAGGTCGCACTTGCCGCAATTGAAGAAATGGTTCTTCAGACAGGCGACATAAAATACGATAAAAACGGAATAATCCAAAAGGGAACGATCATCAGAGTTCTTGTTCTGCCCAACCACACAAAGGACGCAATGTCGGTACTGGACTGCATTCGTGCAAATTTCGGTGACAGCGTGCTTGTCAGCATTCTGGGACAGTATGTTCCCTCGGGAGAAGCATACAAATACCCGGAGATCAATCGTAAGATCACCGAAAAGGAATACGACAAGGTTGTGAACCATGCAATAAAACTAAACATCAAGGGCTTTACTCAGGAGCTTTCGGCAGCCGACGAGCAGTTTATCCCTGATTTCAATATGCCGTCGAATGATTATTTCAACTACAACAGTACTCACTGAGTCCAGATAATACGGAGAGAATACAATGGCACCAAAACGACAAAAAACATATGCCGCACAGCTTATAGATAAATATGCCGAAGAAGGGCCTGCAGCTTTCACTGAAGAGGAAGCTGCAGAACTGTTTTTATCATTTGCGACGGGAATGTCCGACTCACGCAGCGTTCTCGAAAACCTACGTGCCATGTCATTCGGAAGCTTCTTCGATTTCTCGGAAAAGGAGCTGAAAAAAAGAGGGCTTGGCGAATCGGCCGTATTTCTCATATCGTCGTTTCCACAAATTGCAAACAGGTGCATCAACTGCCTTCAAGAGCCGAACGAACTGCTTGTATCAGACGAATTAGTAAACCCGCAGGAATCCGGCGCGCTGAAGACCATTGTATTCTCAAAATTCATAGGAGTAAAGAGCGAGCGTGTACTGCTTATGCTTTTTAATCGTAACAAAGAGATCATCGACTCTCGATTTGTCAACGATGGCGACGGCTTTTCGGCGTCGATCGAACCGACAAAAATCTGTGCAGCAGCCTCTTCAAAAGGAGCGCATTATGTTTTGATCGCACATAATCACCCGAGCGGCTCGGGAATGCCGTCGCTTTCCGACTGCAGCACAACGATCATACTGTCGAAGATGCTCAGCTCACTTGGAATAAAGCTGATTGACCATTATATCGTTACTCGCACCGAATGCGAATCGATCAAGATCGGATATGAATTTTACGAAAATCTTCGGGAATAAATCATGATTTTTGAATGAGTAAAAGTATTGTGAACAAAGCGTCCCCTCTTTCAAAGCACCGACCGTGCCGGCGATCCTTTTTTAAATGTCTTAACTCATTCAAAAGACGTGTGGAATAACCGAGTATTTATTGAAAATCACTTTAGCTTATTTGAGATTTCGTAAAATGCCGAATACCGCAGTGTATGACGAGTACTTCTTTTTTATGCCGGAACATGGGAGCGGGAACACCCCGCTGTGGAGGATTTATGTTTACATCTTGGGAAGAATTACGAGAAAACTGTATGAATTGTTCAAAGTGTGAGCTTGCAGGCGGACGTCATAATATCGTGTTCGGTGTCGGTGATCCGAATGCCGAGGTCATGTTCATTGGCGAAGGTCCCGGCGAACAGGAGGACCTCACAGGCGAGCCTTTTGTCGGAAGAGCAGGAAAGCTTCTTGACAAAATGCTGGCTGTTGTTGATCTTGACCGTACAAAAAATATTTACATAGCCAATATTGTAAAGTGCAGACCGCCCAAGAATCGTGACCCAAAGCCCGAGGAGCAGGAGCTTTGCATTAATTGGCTGAGAAACCAGACAAAGTTGATTCGTCCGAAAATTATAGTTTGTTTAGGCAGGATCGCCGCAGCGAAAATCATAAAACCCGATATCAAGATCACTAAAGAGCATGGCATCTTTTTCGAGCGAAACGGCACTCTTCTTATGGCAACGCTGCACCCCGCCGCGCTTCTCCGCAATCCCAACAATAAACCCGCCGCCATGGAGGATTACTTTAAGCTGCGTGATAAGATCACCGAGATCTGTTCCCATACATATTCCGAACGCCCTCTTTAATGAAACGACACTAGATAAGACAGTTTGGCAATTTTTGTCACTCAATCATCATTACTCGTAGGTTATTTCATGCTATCGAGTGGTTTCTTTCTTACTTAGGGTCTGTATGTATATCTCCCATGATCCTTAAAGTTCATCACACTTTGTAGTGTGTGGAGTAATCCTGAGGAAATATGTCAATGTTCGGCTATTTATTTGTCAATAATTGCAAAAAACTCCTTAATCATGGGCAAATACTATATTTTGTCCATTTCTTTATATGTCGAATATGAGTATAATATATTTGGGAGTTGATAATTAATGACACACGCAGTATCCTCTACGAACACAAAAAGAGCCCTTGCAGGCTCACTGCGAAATGCCATGGAGAAAAAACCTTTTTCTAAAATCACAATAACAGAGATTATCACCGAATGCGGCGTAAATCGCAAAACATTTTACTATCATTTTCAAGACATTTATGCGCTGCTGAAGTGGATGGTTCAACAGGACGCCATTGAGATTGTTAAGGAATTTGACATTGTGGCAAATATCGAAGAGGCGATCCATTTTGTAATGAATTATGTCGAGCAGAACGACCATTTGATTGCATGTGCATATGATTCGGTCGGACATGATGTTCTGAAATCTTTCTTTTATGAGGATTTCATAGCTATTACGCTTCGCTATATTGAAGCGAAGGAACATGAAGCGATGTACCATTTGGACGACAAGTACAAAAATTTTCTTTCTCACTTCTACACAGAGGCGCTTTCGGGTATGCTCTTGCAGTGGATCAAGAACAGAGAAACCGTCGATAAAAACGAGGTTGTCGATCACATTACAAAAACGATCAATACATCTTTATCGGGTCTGATCAATAAGTACGGTACTTCAAGATAATATTGCGGCTTTCCCAAAAAGATTTAAACAAAAACCGACTTCACTGTCTGTGGAGTCGGTTTTGTATTATGTTTTTTAATAAACTATCTGCGGCTTAAAGATATCGCCTTAAGGCGGCGAGGGTGCTTTGGTGCAAACCGTTAGTTAGGGACGCGCATCTCGCAAAGAGTCCCTCTTCAAAAACAATCCCCCGGATGGTTTTTGAATTCACCCTTGCAAAGTGGCGCGGGTCTGCGGCTGGGAGCCGTCCCCGACGGGGGAAACATCTGCGCAGCAAAAGC
>CACZCM010000143.1 GCA_902779615.1 uncultured Ruminococcus sp.
ATCTGCGATCTGCTTATCTATCTCGGTCGTATCACAGAGAAGCTTCTGAGCAGCTTTACAGTCATCAATAATACTATTCCTGTTCTGCATAAGCTCATTGAAGGCTTCGACGAATTTATGCTCTAATTCTTCTTCGGTGATGTGACTTGTCCTGCAGGTACGTTGACCCTTCGTTTCATAACGAGCGTTACATCTCCATATTGATCTGCGGTACTTTTCGTTGTTCGATGACCATGTTTTCTTACCGAAATATGCACCACAGTCACCACAAATTATTCTCGATGAAAACGGACTTAAAGAACGAACCGCACCGCCCATTTCTTTTCTACGCTCGATCTCAGCTTGCACAGCCTCAAACTCGTCTGGGGGATAATCAGCTCGTGGCTCTTTTCTATATAATACATCGGCAGCTCGCCTTCGTTAATCTTATTTTTCTTGGTAAGATAGTTCGTGCAAAAGGTCTTTTGAAGCCGTTTTGAACCACGGTATGTTTCATTCGTCAAAATGTTTCTGATCGTTGGAATCTGCCACTCATCATTACCTCTAGGTGTTTTAATTCCTCTTGCTGTCAATTCTTTCACTATCGAGTAATAAGTACCGCCATTCATGTATTGCTAAAAAATGAATCTCACGATCTCTGCTTCTTCGGGAACGATTTTCGGCAAACCGTCTTCGCCCTTTTCATATCCGAGAAAGAGCGACCAAGGAAGGCCAAAATGTCCGTCCTGCATCGCCTTCCGCTTGCCCCATGTTACATTTTCGTAAATGGAACGAGATTCTTCTTGCGATAAGCTCGACAAAACAGTCAAAAGGATTTCCCGTATCCTATCGTAATTGATACAATTTGATTATGTACTTTTTCAAGCTAAACCTTTTGATTTTTCATCAAGGGTGGGTTCAAAATCGCAGAAAATTTGAACCCACTTGATGTATAGTATGTCATCATAGGTATTGACTATTTGGGAGTGTGTAATTGAGATAAATAGGATATAACAGAGTATTCATACTCCTTCGAATAACGCTTAGATTATCAAAATCAGATGGTTGAAATCCCCTAAAGACATGTGGTATAATAATTCCACTACATATGAAAAGTGGTAATTTCCCATGAACAAAATACATTTTATCTTTACAAAAGACTCATTTGCTCTCGATAAGGCAGCCGATATGGCAGAGCAGCTACACACTATATCCGAAAAATGTGACAAAGAGCCGTATAGAACTTTCTATGATATGTCTTTTCGGGAACGACCGGAATATCTTGACACGGTGGGTTGCTATATCTTCCGTTTAGCCGAAATGTTTATAGAGGAGCTTTCCAATACAGCAGGAATAGAATTGACCCGCGAAAACACTGTTCTTACCCCGAGCGATGATAGTATTGAGTTACTTCTCGGCAGTGTTCCGTTCGCTATCGGTGCGGAGTATATTAACAAAACGTGGATAAAGCGTCAATACAGAAGATTTCTGAATGTTTTCAAAAAAGAAATATCTGATTACAGCGGAAAGGTCTCTCTGTATTTTGCAGACAAAAGCTCAAAGCTGCACATTCCCGAAAGAGTGTTTTTTCATCTTGTTGAAAACATCGACGGAGAGTTTCCGTTTGCTTTTCTTGCGACATACGCCACGAAGACGAATACCGGAGCAATTCGTCATGTTCCGCTGCAATATGCCCTGACCGAGTATAAAGGCGATAAATCAAAAATTCTTGATCTTATTTCCTGCTTAAACAAAGCGGCAGAAGTATCTCCGCTGATCGCAGAGCTTATGGACAGCGGTGAGCTGTTTCACCCGCTTGGGCTGACGTCCGATGAGGCTTATCATTTTCTTTTGGATACAGCAGCACTTGAAGGAATCGGAATACGCTGTAGGATCCCGAACTGGTGGAAAAAGAGATATTCCAACACGGCAGTCACGGTAAAGGTCGGAGACAAAAAGCCTGCTCTGCTTGGCATGGATTCCGTTCTTTCGGTCGTTCCGAGCCTAACTGTAGGTGGCGAATCGCTGACCGAAAGTGAGATAAGGCAGCTTTTACAGCAAGCGGAGGGACTTGCGTTTATCAAAGGAAGATGGATAGAGATCAATCATGATCGTCTGAAGCATCTTCTGGAGATCCTCGAATCGCACAGCGGAGAGCTTTCACTGCTTGACGCACTCAGAATGGACATTAAAAACAGCTCAAGTGATGAATACGACAATGATGTCATTGTAACAAACGGAAAATGGCTCAAGGATTTTCTGAGATCCTTACGAGAACCGTCACGTCTCAAAAAGCTTCCGCTGCCCGATTCCTTCAAAGGCGAGCTGCGTCCGTATCAAACGAAAGGCTTTAACTGGCTTGTTCAAATGAATGCACTCGGCTTCGGTGCTTGTCTCGCCGATGATATGGGCTTGGGTAAAACGATACAGGTACTTGCATTTCTTGAACATCTTCGCCTTAAAGAAAAATCGCCGCGAGTTCTTCTGATCGTTCCCGCATCGCTGCTTGGAAACTGGAAGATCGAGACCGCTCGTTTTGCTCCCGATATGAGCATAAATATATTATACGGCAAAAGAGCCGATAAGCTCTCCGAACAGTTTGAAAGCTCAGACGCATTTTTGACAGTAACAACATATCGAATGGTTCAGTCTGTATCCGCATTACATGACATCACGTGGGACTGCATTATACTTGACGAAGCACAGGCAATAAAAAATCCCGGCACTAAACAGACAAAGCAAATCAAGCAGCTTAAAGGGAAAATGAAGATAGCACTTACCGGAACTCCCATAGAAAACGAACTGTTCAATCTGTGGTCTGTCTTTGATTTTCTGAATAAAGGTCTTCTCGGAAGCTCCGAGGAATTTAGATCATTTTGCCGCAGACTGGAGGATCGACCGGAGGGGTACGCAAAGCTCAAGAGTATAATATCCCCGTTTATGCTCAGAAGAGTTAAAACGGATAAGAGGATAATTTCCGATCTTCCCGAAAAGCTGGAGCAAAGCGATCATATAGAGCTTTCAAAAAAACAAACAGTCCTTTACAGAAAGCTGCTTGCACAAACCGAAGAACAGCTTTTAGCAAGCACAGGCATTCAGAGAAAAGGCTTTATACTCTCTTTGCTTCTGCATCTCAAGCAGATATGCAATCACCCGGATCAGTATCTCGGGCAGGAGGAATTTGATCCCGATCAAAGCGGAAAATTCCAAATGCTCGGTGAATTATGCGAAACGATTTATGAAAAGCGTGAAAGAGTTCTTGTGTTTACACAATTCAAGGAGCTGACGGGGTATTTGGACAATTATCTTGCCAAGCTGTTTCATTGCAGGGGCGGCGTGATACACGGCGGAATAAATGCCACAGAAAGAACTGAGCTTGTATCTCGTTTTCAGTCGGACGAGTATATGCCGTATATGGTACTGTCTGTTCGTGCAGGCGGAACAGGCTTGAATCTTACAAAGGCAAACCACGTCATTCATTTCGACCGCTGGTGGAATCCTGCCGTTGAAAACCAGGCAACAGACAGAGCATTTCGCATAGGTCAGGATAAAAACGTTATGGTACATAAATTCATTTGCAGCGGTACGGTCGAAGAGAAGATCGATCAGCTGATAAGCTCAAAAAAAGAATTGGCAGAAAACGTTATAGGTACAGGCGGCGAGAGTATGATAACTGAAATGAGCAACGAGGAGCTGCTGTCGCTGCTTCGATTGGAGGTGTAAGCAATGTCTCGCTATTGGGATACAACAAATTATCCTCAGCCCACCGATGAGGAACTGAGATCAAACGCAAAGGCAACCGCAAGAAAAGCCGCAAAAAAGGGCAAAGAGCTTCACCCTGTTATAATCACCGGCAGGAGCATTGCCAAGAGTTGGTGGGGCAAGGCATGGTGTGACAATCTCGAAAAGTACGCCGACTACGACACCAGGCTTCCGCGGGGACGAAGATATGTCAAAACAGGCGCAGTCGTTGACATTCAGATCAACAAAGGTAAAATTCTCGCAAGAGTTCAGGGCACAAGAAAAACGCCCTACAAGGTCGAGATACACATAAGCCCGCTTTCGGAACAACAAATAGAGCGTATCACAGGCAGGTGCAGTACAAAGGTCGAAAACCTCTCCAAGCTGTTGAGTGGTGACTTTCCGACGGAGTTAAAGGAAGTATTCATCTGCGAAGATGGACTGTTTCCAAAATCGCGCGAGATATCCTTCAATTGCAGCTGCCCCGACTGGGCTATAATGTGCAAGCACGTGGCGGCGGTACTGTACGGTGTAGGTGCTCGGCTTGATGAGGATCCGCTGCTGTTTTTCTCTCTTCGGGGTGTAGATACCAACAGATTTGTCGATGTTGTCATCGCCAATCGCTGCGAAACAATGCTTGAGAATATTGACAGACCGAGTAAACGGATATTGAAGAATATTGATCTTTCCGAGATTTTCGGTATTGGCTGAAAATTCAAAGATATTATAATAATCAAACAAGCCTACAAAGCGAAGCACAGTGCTTAACCTTGTAGGCTTGTTTCTTTATATCACAGTATTAAAGCGTTAAATTTCTTCTTTGTAAAAACTGACTTTTACTGTAAACACTCTAGGATATTTTCATCTTATAAAATGCGTCGGCTGCCATTCTTCTTTCTCGGGCAGACCAAATTTTTCTTTTCCAAGAGCGATGCTCTTCATTAGGAATGCCATATTCCTTGCAAGAGTTCGCATAGTCTGCAAGCCTTCCAGATCTTGTTCTGCCTGTCCGAGCTCTCTGCCGTAAACGCTGTTCCAATACTGACTTGACGCATCAGGCATATTGCTGATCGTGAAATACTTATTCAGCTCGTCAAAGGTCACCGAACATCCACCTCGCCTTGCGATAACAACGCTTGCTCCGACCTTCATTGTCTTATCGAAGTGAGTACTGAAAAACAATCTGTCAAGGCAGGCGATAAGTGTAGCGTTTGCCGACGCATAATATCGTTGATTTCCAATGTTACTAAGAATTGCTTATCTCCTACAACTATCTGCATACTGTCAGCCTTTTTTTCTTCTTGTTGTTCGGCAGTTGCCATCTCCGGCTGAGAAGACGGGACGGAAGAATTGCTGCTATCACTTGGATAATAACAGACGAGCTTTCACTTTGAGCCGTCACATCCGAGCCGTCCTCGGAGTAGCTGCCGCA
>CACZCM010000144.1 GCA_902779615.1 uncultured Ruminococcus sp.
CATAAATGGATTCTCCTTTCTGATCTTATCATATACTTCCCTGTTGGCGTTTATACTTACATTCATAACCGAGTCGGCGTTTTGTTTATCGATAGGCTCGGTAAATGCACTCGCCATTTCAATAAAATGCTTAATATCGTCTTCGCTTGCTTTATTACTCAACACTCGCAGACAAACATGAAAGTCCTTACTTAGGCTGCTCGTCAGAATGAACTGCGTGGGTATCGCCACAACGCCTGTGATGTAATACACGCCCGGATACTTTTCTTCAACGCTGCCGCCTTCACTTTTTATTTTCTTGAACAGCTCGGTCGGCTCTGTGTCTCTGACGATAGTTGCCGTTAACTCCGACAGTGGTACAGCGTCAACCGTTGCTCCAAGTCCTTTATACAGATATGCATAACCAACGGTTTTGATGTAATCATCAATCGTCAGTCCGTCTTTGGGAGATTTGTACTCGATGATATTGTATGTTCTGAACAGTCTGCCGATATCAATGTCGAGAACAATATCTTTGACTTTCTTTATCATGAGCAGATCGATTCTCAACGGCTCTTTGCTGAGCGGAAATTCTCTGCTGAAATCAAGCATATCTTTATATCGTGAGAACTCCAGCTCCATAGCACTGCAAAAGCCGGGGTGCCATTTGATACTCACTTCTTCTGCCATACCGCATCATCTCCCTTCAATTATAGAATACCATAAAATCTGATTTTAGTCAACATTATACAAAGGTAAAATAACATACGGTGCATTATGCAAACACTTTCAAAAAGTAAAGGCGCAGAGTCCGAAAAAAGACTCTGCGCCTGCAATTATTTTATATTGTTGTCGGCTGCAGCTCGTGGTAGTCCTCACCGTTATTGTAACGTTCGGCAAAGTCTGCGAGAATATCTTCGATCATATACGGGTGCTTGCCGTAGAAGCGGAAGCAGATTATATCGGTGAGGATAGCCAAACCGAATATCAGCACCATAAGCCATGTCCATTTGTCGGACATTACCATCGGCATCGTTATATTCTCTGTAAGAATGAACGCGATGACAGCAGCAATAACAAGCTCTATTTCAAGAATAAAACCGACTGTCATGCGCACAAGGAAATTTTTGAGATTCTTGTAGACTTTCTCCACCAGATCGCTGATCTTTCCTCCGCCCTCTTCGAGCCAGTCGGAATAAGCGTCTATCTCGTCGATCTTATCCTTTGAGTAGCTGCGCTGACGGTACTTTTTATTTATACGGAATACCGGCAGCAGAACGAGAATGGTCAGTATGACGCACAGCAGATTCAGGAACGCCCAATGCTTGTTGCCGTTTGCCAGAATGTGACCGACAGCGGTGCGAATATTAAGGTTTTCGTCGCCGTCGCCGCCCGCGCCGTTTGCCCACCAGTCAACAGGGATCGTATCGGCAAAAATAACGTAGCGTCCGTTTGTAACGGCGTTCGCGCACGTTGAAAAAGCCGTCACCTTTTCGGGGGTGTAGCCGTCGAGATAATCGACATCGAGCGTTGTTGCGTTGTCCTTGATGTACTGCACAAGCTCGGGGTGACTGTCAAAGGTGCCCTCGGTTATGCCGTATATCATGCTGTCGTACGCGTCGGTGAAAACACAGGCGAAAACGTGTAGATCGTAGTTTGCGTAAGGCGTTTGCAGCGTTCCTTTTTGGTGCGAGAAGAAATAATCCTCGTCCATAAATTTTTCGATATCTCCAAACATAGCGCCGTTAGCCATGTGGTGACCGTAGATTATATTGTAATAGTCGCTGAAATCGCTGCTGTTTTTAGACGACAGGTAGATCGAGCCGGAGATCGAGCCTTCGCCCTTGAAGTCTTTAGACGCGTATTCGAGGTCATCGTCGCCCTGAAGTATGGGGTAATTGATGTTGGTATCCTCTATCTCTACCCAGCCGACTGTATCGGGATTGAGCTTCAGCAGCGCGTTGAAGCCGCCCTGCTCGAACCAGAAGCTCGAAGAGCTGGCGCTGTAATCGATTATCTGCTTTTTGTACTGGAGCATATCGAACGACGTAAACGCCGATTTATTCGTGTAGAATACGTCGTACAAAACGAAGCCGCTGTAAAGTATCGTGATCCCCGCTATCAAAAAGGAGATCGTCATAAGCAGACCATCGGCATATCTGAAAAAATTCTTTACGTTGTTCATACACGGCTCTCTCCCTTCGATATAAATTTTTCTCAGACCATCAAATATTATTTCTTCTGACTACGGTAATGACCGTTCCCATGATATTCTTATCATTGACTACGCCGTAATATCGACTGTCCTCTCCACCGTTGCGGTAGTCTGAAAGGACAAAGTATTCGCCCTGCCCCAGAGTAACGGGATATTTTACAAAGCCCTCGTAATCGGGTGTCGGCGTGTAGATATTGCTCTCGTTCATTGTATTGCCGTTGATAACAAGCGTCTCGTCCTCGGTCACCTCGACCGTATCGCCTGCCGTGGCAACAACTCGTCCGACGTAGCGGGTGTCGTTGACCTTAAGCACAACGACGTCCTGCGCCTTGGGCTTATGCTCCAAGCGGTAATACAGCAGCAGATCGCTCGTTTTTATCGCGGGCGACATATCGTTGTTAGGCGCCGTTGCAAGCCCGCAGATACAGCCGAACATCAGCCACAGGATAAGGACGATGGCAAAAGCGTGAAGAAAAAACACATGTATCGGATTCATCGGAGAACGGTGCTTTATTTTTTTGCGTTTTTTATCTTCTTCGGTCTGCTGCAGATCTTCGCTTTCCTTCTCAATTTCTTTTTCCAATACAGCCTGTTCCATACACATTCTCCTCTCGTTACGATTTCATATATATGTTAAAATGCGGGCATGACCGCACTGTCATTTTCAAAGTTATAGATTTTTAGCTTCTTTCGGAAACCCAAGGCTACCGTTTTTCCCTATATACTCTTCCAAATCATTATTGTTTAGGTCATGGGCGCAGGGCGGGTAAAAATGCCCTGCGCCCGTTTTATTTGGCTTGATTATCTATTTACCGCTTACCGCCTTCTGCCCCTTCGGCATTGTCGGCGGATATCAAAGCTCATCAAACCTTAGATCGACCGTCAGATCTGCCGTGACTCAGATCATGTCGGTTATTTCGCGTCTTCTCTTAGCGAAGAGAACGATCAGGGAAACGCCTGCTGCGAGCATGAGAACGTAAGGAGCTACGCGGAAAGCGAGACCTGTGGGGGAAATTTCGGAGAGTTTGTTCGTGAAAGAGAGATCTGTTACATCAGCATTTATATTTGCCTTTGTCAATGTATCAGATACTTTAGTAGTACCGTCAAAGTTTGTATCTGTAGTTTTATTTGCACCAAAACCTGATGTCTGATAAGTATAGGTATCAACTGTATCATTCTTTTCAGAAACAGTAACAGTACATTTTGTAGTTGTATTTTTAGGAACACCATAGATTGTAAGAGTGTGACCATTTGCAAGAGCAACATTTGACGTATAACTTGTATTAACAGCTGTTGCAAAAGAAGCTCCAAACACAGCATTTTGATTACTGTCTTTGTAAGAATAGAGACTTCCATTAGCCGGATTGGTAACATTGAACGAGAAGGGGAACTCATGATTCTTATCAGCAAAAGTACCTACGATATTTTTTGTAACAGTTACATTTACTGTCTCATAAGTATCATATCCATAATCATTATCGTTAGACCCATCAACGCTGCTCGATGTTGTCCAACCCTCGCTTTTAGTAGCACCATTTGTATCGTCATATGCAAACATGATAACATTTTTTACTACAAGTGCAGGGGGTGTGCTGGTATCATAACCGACATAAACATCAACATATCTATCAGCTGCATATGTCGAAGTGGTGGTAATGCCGGCTGTTTCTCTTGCATTTGCAGCAACACTTTCGGAAACTTTAAAACGGTACACACCCGCTACAGTACCTGCTGTTGCATTAAGGTCGACAGCCTTTGTAATTAATCCGCTGCCATCGCTATTATTCGCAGCAGGGATAACATCAGTATTTGAGAAAGTAATGGAATTTGCCGATAAAGTCAATGTAGGCTTACCCGTTGCTGTGGCGCCATCCTTAACAACAATGCCTAAATTGACAAGTGAATCCGGAGATGTTTTATACGGATTATTGAGAGAACCATCGTTGCCAGATGCAGTGTCATAAGCCAATTCGGCTGCTGTTAGCGCTGTTGAATTCACAGCATAATTATAAGTCATACTCGGAGCATAGAGATTAATGTTTGCAGAAGTATCCTTTAATTTCAGAGTTTTCTGAAAAGAGGATATCGTCGTATATGCACTGCCCGTGTATACCTTTCCGGTATCGTCCAAGTAAACTCCCGTCGCCGCCTGCCATTGTTTGTTGAACGTAGCATCGCCGTATTTCATAGCTGTTTGGGTATAATCGGCACCATTGAGCTTATCGGCGTCTTTAAGTGAGCGATTATAATAGTATTCTATTTCACCGCTGATAGTCGTAGTGGTGTTAGTCGCATTAAGTCCGTAACGGAATTCAATGGTGTGGCGATTTGGCTGGTACCTATAGACCATGATTCGTCCTTGGCCATTGTTGCCCATACCTCTTTCATCAAGCTCAGTAATATAATATTCAGCTAAATTAGTAGATGATGCCGGATCATTTAGGTCATTTGGACCCCAGTCAACTTTAGTAGCAACCTTTTTATCTGCCGCACCATATCCAGATAATGTAGGAGCGGTTTGTTCATTTGGACCACTACCACTTGCACCGGTTACAAAGAAACTCATTGACGGTTCACTTGGATAAACGACCTGATCAGGGAGAGAATCGGGATCGGCAAGATATACCTGATACCAATAACTGTGACTGCCATTACTACTGCTTGTATATCTGCAACGAAACTCCTGCGCGATACGATCTCCATTCGGACCCACATCATCAGCAGAATATTCAGTTGTCAATTGTACAGCTTGATTAACCGGATTACTTGTACTATTATTACCATTTACATGTGTTAAGATCAGATCCTCGGACATCGTTTCGTAGTAGCCTTTAATACTGGTACGGCCACCATTAGGACCAATTCTATTCCAGAAATATGAATCAGGCTGTGCTACCCAACCAACGAAAGGATAATTAGTGTTGTTAGTGTTTTTACGCAT
>CACZCM010000145.1 GCA_902779615.1 uncultured Ruminococcus sp.
ACACACAGGATCGGTATTTTGTAATCGCAGACATCCTTGAATCGTACACTAATCATAACGTGTTGCACAGAAACTTGATACTGCGCAAGAATCCATGCATTACTCATTCTGAACCATAATACTTTGGTCGACACAAATGACAGTAATTATGAGTCATCAAAAAGATGAACCCGCTGCCCTCCTGGAAATCATGCTTACAATTAAAAATAACCCGGCTTGTAATTCCTCATAAAATTGATGCTATATTAAACTAAGTGCTCAAATATATAAAAGATAATATGTCTTTTATAATAAAGTTAAAACTTAATTATATTATATACTCAAATCGTAAAAAATGCAATTGATAATTATTTTTTTTCGGAAAAGAAATATGTTCCATTTTTGTAATAAATAATAATTTAGAAAAAACATAAATCGTTCTCTTCTTGTTCACCTCATTCTCCTATCACCATTATATCATACAATTTATATATTGTACAGAAAAAGATCTAACAAAAGACCCGATTACTTGTTTTTTCTACATATAATGTCTTTTTTCGGACATCTATTGGACAAAATTTGTTTATTTTACACTAACAAAACCGCCAAAGCATACGCTTCAGCGGTGGAAATAAAATCTTATTGAACACCCGAATAGACCGCAGAGGAAAGACTTGCGATAGCGTCGGCTGCGCTGTAGGAAACATTTTCCGACATCACACAAAGCACATAAGGCTTATCGGCAAAAACAATTGCTGCATCATTCTGGACACTGTCCAACTCGCCTGTTTTGTTGGCAGTAGCTGCGGGAACTCCTGCGGGGATCTTGTTGGTTCGGGTCTGGCGGGAAAGCAGACCGAGCATGTCGCTCGAATGAGCGAGCTGACCGTTGTAAACAGCCGAAAGGAAATTTGCACAGTCAAGAGCCGATGTATAATTATCTCCGTTAATGTTGCTTTGGAGCAGAAGTCTGCCCATTGAAGTCTGAGTGCAGCCCTTAGAATGAGCATAGGATGTAACAACATTCATTCCTGCATCGGTATTTCCGCTGCCGAGAATTCCGACAAGAGTATTCGCTGCAGTATTATCGCTGACGGTAATCATGCTGTCAAGAAGCCCGTCAAGCCCTGACTCGGTCTGTGAGTAGGTATCGTAATTTTCGTAAACAGCACCCATGATAAAAAGCTTGATCAGACTGGCTGCCTGCATCGGCGAATTATTTACAACTGCCTGACCGCCTCCGGTCAGATCGATATACGCGGCAGACCAATTTCCGCCGATATTAGCCTGCGCAGTCGAAACGGCTTGGCTAAGAACGGAATCGTAGCTTTCGGAAATCGTTTGTTTATCTGACTGATCGCTAACTGTGCTGCTGCTTGAGCCACTCTCCCTTGTGATCTCGGACGAAGCTGTATTATTGTGGTCGGCGGCGGACGGTGAGTAAGTTCCTCCGTTTTCATTATAATACGCTGTTTCGGCGGGAGCACTCTCAGTCATCCGGGTTTGAGAAGTTTCGCTGATAACATCTAAATCGGTAATACTGACATAACCGACCATCAGATCGTCTGTCATAATACGCCATCTACCGCCAGATGTCTTGGCAAGCACTGCCATTTCGGAACCTTCCGTTATTTCACCGATAACGGCTGCAGAGGCTGCGGCGGAATCATAAACAGCGGTATTGGAATTAGCGTACGCACGAACACCATACGCTGCGGCAGATCTGTCAGATGTGAGGTTTTTGTTCATAACGTAGCCGCTGAGCGAATTATCGGCAGAAGCTACCTTTACAGCGGAAAACGCCGACTGATCGGTTGTACCGTTAATAATCACTTTGCTGCCGCAGGAAAGCGACGAGAGAATTTCGGTCATCTCAGCATCGACAAATATATCGATATTTTCAGCACCTGTGAGGTATGCCGTCTTATCGTCAGATTTAGAGCTATCGGTAACGGCCTTTACGGACTGTTCGCTGTTTGTTTTTGAAGCGACAGGCGGCGGCGCTTTTGCTAATGAATCGGTATCTGCGCTGTCAGCAGTCTGCGTAGGAGACGAAACGCTGTTGTTGTTCTCCTGCGTTTTCAGTCCGCAGCCGCTGCAGTTCAGCAGTACGCCGGCGGCGATCGCAGCAGCTGCAAGCTTGATTGTTTTATTACACATCATTATCAATACGTATCACCTGAAAAGTAAAAAGAACACCGGAGTCTGTTAGACGATTATTATTATGAAAAAATATAGTTGCTGTCTACATAGCCCCACATTCCCAGCTTTGGCGAATAAACATACCAGTAGGTATCGGTGAAATTGGTATATGAGTAACTGTACACTCTGACGGTGTCGCCCGAATACAGCTGACCTGTCACATTTGTATCATTCGCACGCTCCGGTGACGAACGCATCGCAAGATATCCGCTTGCAACGCTGACAGTCCAAACCGAATAATCAGACGAAGGCTGAGTATTTGTTGTCGAACCGGGGTAATAATTCACAAGGTATCTGGAATCGGTATAGCCATACATTCCGAGCGTCGGGCAGTAGCAATACCAGTATGTTCCCGTGGACGAATCGACAACAAAAACGGAATAACCGGTATACATCTGGCCTATTACGTTCGTGTCGTTTGCTCTTTCGGGGGTACTGCGAAGACCGAGATACCCGCTGTTGACCTTTGCGTAATATGATGTGTAGCTTGCGGGAGCGTCGCCATACCCCGTAAAACGGGTATTCGTTTGGGGTTTTGGCTGCGGCGCCTGAGATGACGCGGATTTGCTTGATGAAGCTTTTGACGACGCTGATGACGAGCCGGGCTTTGAGGCTGAAAGATCAAGGCATTTCACATATCCGTAGGTCTTAGAATCCGACAGGCTGACGAACCAATAGTCACCCGAGGTTTTTGCGAGCACGGTTACGGACGTTCCTGCATCGAGCTTCTGCAGTTCCTTGCGGTCGGTGTCGTTTGTATCGTAGAGCGACGTTTGCTTTGCGATGTAGAATCCCTCGCCCTTACATACGGCAGCGGACTCGGTGGTAACGAACGCTTTTTTGATATAGCCCTGAACGCCTGCGGGTTCATACATTACATAGTAATACGAAATGGAATCGCCGCTGATGAGCTTAACTTCATCGCCCATTGAAAGAAGCGCAACAACATCGGCGTTATCTTCGTCAGAGCTCCTGAGCGCAATCGTATCCTTGGAACCTGTAACGTACAGCGACTTTGCGCCGACAGGAGCGGTTTCGGCTCCGTTCGGCTCGGGTTTCTCTGCCGACCCTTCGGCGTTTCTGCCCAAATCGATCGATTTGCTTTCGGTGCGGGAATTATTCTCAAGGATCTCACCGTTAAGGTTAATATCACATCCGCCGAAGCACATTATCATCGTCGCTGCGATACAAGAAATGAAAATAAATGCAGATATCTTTCGCATAATTATCCCTCCGTATTTTACTGCGGACAGTATTGAGCGCGCTGCCCTCAATATAACAGCAAATGAGATATCCCCACACCTATAGACAGCAGGTGTGCGTCTGCAGGCAAGTTCCGCCCAACTGTGTTCGTAAGGATAGACACCGCCGCATTCGGCATTTATTCTTCCTCAAACCAACCGATGGGATATCCCACGTTCGGTAAGAGATTTGATCCAATACCGAACGCACAAGTCTATATCTTGTCTTTGCCTGTTGAAAGCAGAGCCTAAAACAAACTATATATAGATATTATACTGCAAAACATACAATTTGTAAATAGAAGTTACAAAAATATCATAGTTTTTGCCGAAGTTTTTTCGGGATATGTTTTTTGATGAATGAGACAGCACATAGCAGGCAAGTGTCCGGAGATAGTTTTTTAGGACGAATTTGGACGCGAGGGAAAAGGTACGCTAATAGTCAAAGCCGGTGCGCGTATTTGCCCGTGGCCGCTTGGTCACTGCCCGCTATGTCAGGATCAATTCCTTCGGGATAAGGTCGTAGTCAAACATTACCTCGGAGTGATTGTCGAGAACAAGTGTTTTGTTGAGAAGTCTGCCGCTTTGTCGGTCGTACGTATTCTTATATATCTTTGATATTCTGTAGTACTTGCCGTCTTCCATGCTGAAATGATGATTTTCTTCGGTAATATCATATATAAATGGGTATTCACGTTCACTTCTTAGTTCACCGTAAAGATTATCGTCATCACACCAAAGGCAAAGCTGCACGTTCTGATCGGTGGCGTTTTTAAATCGATAATCGATATAATTATAGCTGACAGATGTCCCCGAGCTGAACGGAACACGTTCGCCCTCATCGGGTGCAAGAGCGTCGGAGTGGCTGTGAAATTCAGTAACCTCAAGCGGACTTTGGAGAACGAGCCTATGGATAGTATTGCTGAGATTGCAAAGACCCCCACCCACTCCCGGCATTATCCTGCCGCCTACAATGACCCTGCCGTCCTTGTAGTTTTGGCGTTTTGTGGTTTTCCCTACAGTAAGCCAAAAGGAGAACGTTTCTCCGGGTCGAACGATCAGTCCGTTAAGCTTTCCGCAGGCAAGTCTGATATTATTTGCTTTATTCAGCTGAAGACGTTCGTCGATCCCCTTACCTCTTTTGATCAAATGGGAGCTTTGCGCCGAAACAACATTTGTAAGCTTTTCGTCCAGGCGCGTTTTGGCTATGATCTCCTTGCTGTTCAGATTCTTGATGTGGCGCTTAAATATTTCCTTCTGTTCGGATATTGCGTAGGTGGCGGGGCTGATCTCGCAGAACAGCATATCTTTCTTCCAGAACATAATCGGTTTCCTTCATAATCTATGTTGATATTTTCTGCTTCTCCTGTAGAAAAACAGTATCGCCTTTTCGAGGTATCTCTTCTTCCCTATACGTACCTCGCCCGGCACAGTGATATAGTGGACAAGTATTGACGGTATGCCGCAGCGGTTGGCTCCTATTATATCCATAAACATCTGATCGCCGACCATGACTGCCTCGTTTTTCCGAACACCGAGTATCTCAAGCGCTCTTATGTAGCCGTCGGGATCGGGCTTATCGGCGTCGCAAACATACTTTGTGCCGATATTTCTGTTGAAGCGCAGCACTCTTTCTTCATCGTTATTGGTCAGCAGCAGCGTTTTTAGTCCGAGATAGTGGAT
>CACZCM010000146.1 GCA_902779615.1 uncultured Ruminococcus sp.
TCCTGTGATATAATAGCCATGGCATGGTCCTCCTGTGGTTAATGTTTTTTGGCTATTACAATTATACCACATTTCAGGGGGCTGTGCCTTTTTTATTTCGTATGCCCTCAATCCCCCGGCGTACCTACCACACAAACTCAAAGCTCCCACGGCGCAAACCGTGGGAGCTTTCTAACGTAGTCTAACTTAGTCTATATACCATTCAGGACCGATTCAGACATTCTTGCAATAACCCGGCAATGCTTCTGACCAAGGCATTAAATCATCCAACTGTTCATCGGTCGGATCTTCACCGAGCTTCGGCAGCTCAGTCAAGAGATATGACAGATACCCGAAGACATTGAGGTCATTTCGGATCGCAGATTCAATGATACTGCAGCATCTCGCGCTTGCGTCGGCGCCCTTGTCCGTATCCGAAAACAGCCAGTTCTTTCTTCCGATCACAAACGGCTTTATTGCACGTTCCGCAAGATTGTTCGTAAGCTCAAGGTCACCGCTTAGCAAAACATTGTTGAGATATGCTTTCTGATTGATCGAATACGTTACAGCTTTTGCAAGACCCGATCCGTTTGATGCGTAGATGCTTTCAATGAAGCTCCAGTATTCTTCAAGCAAAGGCTTCAATATGATCTGTCGCCGTTCTTGTCTTTCTTCCGATGGCAGCCCAATTAAACCCTCGTCTGCGGCAAAGATCTTACCGATCAGTTCGAGAGCTTTTGACGCTCGTGTATCATCTGTTTTTACGCCCTTCGGAATGCAGTCGGTAAATTTGCGTCTGGCGTGCGCCCAGCAGCCGACACGCACCGCATTGACAGCTGAATTGTACGCCGAATAGCCGTCTGTCTGCAGATATCCCGAATAGCCGCCTATCAAGTCCTGTACTACCTGTCCCGATCTTGTGGCGTGATGATAGTACAGAGCCATTTTGTGCGCGGAGTCTTTTCCACTGCAGAACACCCACATTCTTGACTGAGAATCGGTAGGCTTGCCGTCTCTGTTCAGGACTCTGAGCGGTGTTTCGTCGGCATGGATAACCGTCTCCTGCAGCAGCAATTCGTGCATTCTCTGCCACAGCTTATCAAACCAACGGGAGCTTTTTATCACCCAGTTCGCAAGCGTATTGCTGCCGATCTCAACTCCAAGCTCTTTGAGATACTTTGACTGCCGTGTCAGCGGCATTCCAAGCTGGTATTTCTGCTGCATAATGTAGGCGACAGTAGTCGGAGTTGCCATGCTGCCTTTCATGACCGATACGGGTGCAGCCGCTTTGAAGATGTTCGTCTGTTCATCATCGGAGCAATGAGTACATTTGTATACCTTGCGGTAGATATCCACTACATACATCTGCGCAGGGATTATATTCAGCTCGCTGCGGACAAACTCCTCGCCGATACAGGTAAGCTCTCCGCCGCAGATCTCGCATTCCTTATTATCAAGATCGCAGATCTGCTTGATGTGCTTGAGATTTTCGGTGATCTCGGCCTTTGTGCGCTTTTTTCTGCGCTTGTGAGCAGCGATCAATGTCTCTTTATCGGGTTCGGAAGCAGACGGCTCGGCAATTGTTTCGGCTTCGTTAAACAGCGACATCTGCGCATCATTAAAGTATTTGCTTTTTTCGCTTGATTTTCCGAATATCTTTTTGCGGCTGTTGACGAGCATTTCCGTAAGGTTGCTTATCTGTAATTCTTGCTTTTCCACCTTGTTTTTTAATGCGGTGTTTTCGTTTTGAAGTTCGGAATTCTTGTTTTGAAGCTTGCTGTTTTCGGCCTGTAAAGCCTTGATATATGCTGCGATCTCGGGCGAAACATTCACGGGCATTTTCATTCTCGTACTTCCTCCAAAACAAATTTCCGGCACATTTATTATACCATAAATGTGCCGGAAAGTACAGTGCTTATGCTGTTTTTTAGAGATTCTCTCACATGATATCGGGAAGCTTTATTGACTGTTTTATTGCTTTCGGCTGCTCTATCGCAAGCCCCTGCATCAGCCATGTGTATTGTTCGGCTGTTATTTGCTCCGCCTCGGTTTTGTTTCTCGGCCATTGAAATCTGCCGTTATCGAGCCGCTTGTAAAGCAACAGAAATCCATCGCCTTCCCAGAGCAAAGCCTTGATCCTGTCGCACCGCCTTCCGCAGAACAAAAACAAAGCGCCCGAATATACATCAAGCTCGTAGTTTTGCTGAATTATACCTGCAAGTCCGTCGATCCCACGGCGAAGGTCGGTGTAGCCGCAGACGATGAAATACGGACCTTTTATTTCTTTCATCATGACCGTATTTCCCGCAGTATGACGGACATCAGCTCGGGTGATATATTCATCGGCACGTTGATATCTATACCGTTCCCGGTTATATGAATTTTGTCGTCTGCTTTTGTTGATCCCATATTTGCTTGAGATTCATCATCACGTGCTGTGATCGGAACGATCTCATGTGTTTCGTTCTCTTTCAGAAGGTTTCTGCGTATCACTTTCAGCCGATAGTAAAAGGTTTTTACAGGTATTCCTTGTGCTGTGCACCATTCTTTTACCGTCATACCGCTGTTTTGGTAATCCTCATACATCCGTTTCCAGTTTTCGTGCCTTATTGCTATTTGGACTTCGCTTATTTCGTCCATTTTGCCTTCCTCCAATCCGGTCTATGCTGGTATTAAGACCTGTTTGGAGTTATTTTAACATTTTGGAATCAATTTGAGTAGACGCCGGGGGATTGAGGGCATACTTTATTTCTGTTTTTCTTAGTGTTTATCAGAGTTTGAAGCTATTTCGGGTGTGGGATGTTTGAGTTAAATAGATGAAATTCTTCCTTTGTCATCCCGGCATCTAACGCTCTGTAGAAGAAACGTGATGCAATAGATGAGTAAGGCTTTCACTTTCGGCATTTCCTATAGACGGCATTGGCACTACAATCATCCGTCTTATATACCCAACGATATGTTTGTAAAAATGCGCCATCCTCAACGGGAAGAATATCTGGACGGTTTAAGACAAATATTAAAAACATTTTTGCAGTCCAATTTCCTATGCCATGAAGTTTGGTGAGAGAGCGAATAACCTCTTCATCAGAAAATGTATCCATCTTATCAAAATCCAGATCCCCACATAGTACCGCTTCAGTAACGCTGCGTATACATCTAACCTTTGAAAAAGATGTTCCCGTCCCGCGAATCTCATCATCGCTCAGTGTGGCTATTCGTTCCTGCGTTACAATTCCATCGCATAGTTCTTCTAAACGACCATAAATTTTTTGTCGTGCCTTTACGGATAACATCTGTTCAATGATTTCATGAATAAGAAAAGCGTATGTATCTTCTTCGTGGGGAACATAGCTGATGGGGCCAACCATGCTGATGACCTTTGCCAGACGTTTATCCTTGCTGCACAGATACTGAACGGAAGGGGTATTCATATCGAGAGTAACCACATTCGGCACGATATCACCTCCTCGTCAGTCTTTTACCGTCTCCATGATGTCCTCCAAGGTGCAGTCAAGGGGCTTACAGATTTTTAGAAGAACATCTGTAGTGATATTCGCACCTTTGCTTATAGCAAACCAAACAAATAACCAGACAAGTTCGGCGCGCATAATTGCACATGGCTGTGTCATCGTACTTGAAATACGGCAGTATTCCTGCGTCCTCTTCCTTGCCATGCACAATTCTTCATCGCCTCCTTTTGTCCGTCTATTTATTTGGATTGCTATAGTTTGGCAATGGAAGCTGAACTGACACCGCTTTTCTCAGCAAGATCGTGTTTGTTCATGTTTTTATCTATCAACATTTTCCATAATTTGTTGTAGCTTATACGCATATTTTGCCTCCTGCTTTTGCGTGTAGATAATTGAGGATTACTGATCCTCTGGGTTATAAACCTCGTTCAAAAAACCATATCGTCCATCTTCTTTGTTCCTGGAGAATTTAATTACATGAATACCGTTTTCATCGCTCTCATCTGGGACAAACGGCATACGCTTTGTTTGCTCCACAATAATAACTTGGCGTTCGTGAGCATGAGAGATAAGGTACTCTATGAAATTCTGCTTAATCGTATCGCTTTGTTCCTTATGCTCTGCCTCTGATAATTGGGTTAGTGAAGAATCTACTGCGTAGAAACCGGGGGCATTTCTATCAAGATCGATAAGGTATCCACTCATTGCAAGTGTAGTGATTGTGTTTAGTATTCCGCAGAAGCCTCCTCCCATTGAAACGGACTTCTTGAAACCACCAATTTCAATATCAAAATTTTCCATATTGAGCCTTGCAGAAGCAGCACCGCCGATTTTAGATGCCTGCAAAATTTCCCTTAGCTTTTCCTCAAAACCGTGGATGATATCATAATCGTAATCCTCATAAATGTTGTGCTTGGAGGGTTCCGATGTCTCTTCAGTTTCCTTTTTGAACAGTTCGCTTCTATACTGTGTTTCATTTTGACGTACAATCTCTAATTCGCTCGTGAGGCGTATCAGGGTTAGCTGCTGTTCCAATTCCTCTTCAAACACAGATAATCGGGGTTATAGTTGCTCGGAAATCAGAGCATCAATAGCCTTTTTCTTTTCTTCCAGTGTGCGAATTGTAGCAATAATAGTTTCCTGTTGATGTTCTACGCTATGCTGTGCATCGCTCAGTTCTGACAGATGGCGTTTAATTTTTTCGAGTTCCGCAGCAGAAGCGTCAACAAATGAGGTATCCTGTATGCGCTCAGTTTCTTCTCCGCAGATAGGACATTTAACTTTTTTCTATGATTCGTGTGATGTTTGTATGCCACGGCAGGACTACTGAGCGAATAGTATGATATGGCTTTAACACGGCTTTTATCGGGCAAAATGCGGTCGATTTAATCGGTGATTACTACTGGTTTACTACCAATACAATAATGATCAAAAAGGTGTAGAAAACCGCACAGATTACCGGGATATATTGATTGTATTCTCATAAATGACATTGCAGACAATAATAATCTCTATTTCAGGTTTGTTTTGCTTTAGCTTATCTATCATATCAAGAACAGACTTTCCGGTGTTAATTACACTGTCAACAATAACGGCGATTCCTTGTTGTATATCAGG
>CACZCM010000147.1 GCA_902779615.1 uncultured Ruminococcus sp.
CGGCTTGAATAAGCCATTTGTGGTTATGACATTTCTAAAATAAAAATGTCATATTGTCATAAAAAATGTCATTTTATCATTTTGCAGCTCGCTTGTGGGGAAGTTTGAGTTACTAAATCAAAAGCCGTGTTAAAATTGCAGACAAGGATTGAAATTAACAAAAACTAATGATATAATAACACATAGAACCGCTGAAAAGTCACGCATCAGCTTGTCGCTCATCTTGCTTGCATGTATTGTCAAATTGCCCTCAGATTTTTGAAACAAATCTGTATTCATGCGGTGCCGCAACCGATTTGCAGGATAATCTGTGCGCAGTGTTAACACCCGATTTGATCGGCGCTTCCATAATGGAACGTGTGTAAAGATCAAGTAATGCATTTATAAAGGAGAAAATATGGATTGTACATTCAATACCGAACTCGGGAAATTCAATTACCGCGTTGGTGTTATAATAAAGAACGGCAGTAAAGTTCTGATGGCGAGAAATCCGAATGAAAAACGTATGTTTTATTATTCTGTCGGCGGCAGAGTGAAGTTTGGCGAGAGCATGACCGACGCAGTTATGCGTGAGCTAAGGGAAGAATTAGGGATAAAATGTGAGATAGACAGGCTGGTATGTATCCACGAGAATTTTTTCAGCGATGACGATGGTATTCCCTTTCATGAGATCTCATGCTATTTTTCGGTTAAACAGGATCCTGTGATATTGTCTGTACAAAATGGACATTTGACCGATCACGGCCCGGAAGGGGAGTACCTTGAGTGGATAGATCTCGACAATTGTGAAGGTATGACTCTTTACCCCGAATTTATAAAGTCGTTGGATCTCTCTTCGGAAGGCGGATGCGTGCATTATATTACAAGAGAGTAGATGATCCCGGCAGTTCTTGTCCAAAAACCTTTTGGAGCTGCTGCGGCATTTTGAGCAGCCTTTTACGAAAAATCTGCCGATAAGATCAGGAAGGCTTAATTAACAACACGACTCACTGCCGCAGATTTGATTTATTTGTTTGAATTTGCAAAGTTTTTTCTTTACAAATTTTTAATTGTAATGTATAATATAGATATATTTATTTTCCATTGGCGAATTAGTGTAAGATTTTTAGAATACTGAAAATTATTTCTTGTAGGAAGGGGAGAATTAACATGAATAAAAAATATGTTGAGCCGTCTTTAAATATCGTAGAGCTTGCAGCCGATGATATTATTGTCACTTCGCCCGATGATAACGAAACGGGCAGATTTAAAGATGACGATATCGGCGGCAACCAGAGGTCATCTCAGTAACCGATATGCTGTTTAACGAAAAATTCGGTATCTCGCATATTAATTACAATTCGGGCAGGATCTGTATCGATTATTCCGCCGATGAGCAGCTTTCTTCACCGGAGGATAACCTTTGGGGGCTGATCGAGGGCTTTTCCAGGCTTTGCGGCGGTATTCGTGAAAGCACAGGATATGCTTCCTACAGCGTCAGCAATTCGCCTTATGAGATCCTTTTCAGCCTTACAAATAATGAAGGCATAGTTATAACCGTTGAGGATATGCGGAAAATAGACGATATTGTAAAGTACGTGAAGGATTCGATTGCCGACATCAACTATAATATGCTTTATTTGAGCGGGTTTAACGAATAAAAGAGCGGGGATATTTCCCCGCTTGTTTTTATTGTATTTATTATCTTGTAAGAAATCCTATCCCAACGGTATTGGGACCGCAGTGACTTGTGATCGTGCAGCTTGCAGTCGATCTGTGTATGTTCTTAAATACTCCCAGAGATTTAACTATCTCACACATTGTATCAACGACCTCGGGAGCTGCCTCACAGCTTACGACAACTATATTATCGGGATCAAATTCGGAAAACTGAGAAAGCTTTTCCCGAACATACTGGGCAACGACCTTATCAAATTTCCCGCGGTATTTTCTGCCGACTGTCATAGCCGACCCGTTTGTGCTGTCGCATTCTATGCAGGGCTTGATGTTCAGCAGATTGGCACCGAGCATCGTCAGCGTCGAGCAGCGGCCGCTCGCACGCAGGAACTCGAGATCGTCCAGTACAAAGCTCATGCTGATGTGACTGATGTGTTCGGAAACTCTCCGGGCGATCTGCTCCGCGGAGAGCGTAGTTTTCTCTATATATTTCGCTGCCTTCAGTACCAGAAGACCTGTGCCGCACGATAGACTCTGAGAGTCAACAACATACACATTACCGACTTCCTGAGCTGCGGCAACAGCGTTTTGGTGGGAAGAGGATATAGCGGATCCTATGTTGATATGTATGACCTCATACCCGCGCTCCGTATATTTTCTGAAAAGCTCGGTATATTCCCACACGCTCACTGCCGCTGTTTTTGGCAGCTTTTTCTCGCTGCGATAGCGTGAGATCACTTCTTCGGGAGTTATATTTACCGAATCATCAAAGCTTTCGCCGTCATAAACGATATGAAGAGGTGATAAGTCGATGTTGTATCTTTTAATAAGATCCTCACCCAGATCACAGGTGCTGTCGGAAGTTATCTTAATTTTTCTTGTCATAAGCCTACTGCTCCTTAAAAAATGTATCGACAGCGGCGATGAAGCAAAAAGAAAAAAGCAGCTATCGAGGAATACGGCGAAAAACTCACCACTACAACTTAATTATAACAAATATCGCATATAAAATCAATAACGTTTTGTTATTTTGATAAGCTTTTTAAAGATATATCGAAGAGATCCTCACTTGCTGCCGAAAGCCGCACCCTTTAGTCGAACTGTGACCTCGCCGCTTGAAAGAGTTGTCATATCTCCGTTTTCCAAGCGAACGACGAGTCCTCCGTTTTCATCTATGCTTTCGGCAGTGCCGGTATTTTTATTTCCGTTTATGTAAAAATCGATCTCCCTGCCGACAACAAGCGAATGACGTCTGTAGCTTTCAATAAACAGCGAGTGATCGCAAAGGTTTTTGGCGAACAAAACCAATTTGTTTGCCGTTGCTGCTATCAGCTCGTTTCTGACGGGAGTGTGAACACCAAGACTTGACGCAGAAACACGCAGTTCTTCGGGGAAATCCGAGGTCGTAATGTTGATCCCGATCCCGATTATGACATTTCTTGCAGTCGCCGTTTCAAAATCACTCACCGCTTCGGTGAGTATACCGCAAACCTTTTTTTCGCCAACATAAACATCATTTACCCACTTTATCTCGGGTACGATCCCCGTTACGGATTCGATCGCTTCCACAACGGCGACCGACGCTGCAGTTGTAACGGTTACGGCGTCTGAAAGCTTAAGATCGGTTTTAAATAAAAACGACATATAAATGCCTGTGTTTTTTGGAGAGTAAAACGTCCTGCCCAGGCGCCCTCTGCCTCCTGTCTGCTCATTTGCAACAATAAGGCACCGGCCTTCATATCCGTTCGCAAGCATTCGTTTCGCTTCGTTGTTGGTGGAGTCGACCGATTCAAGTACTATCAGATCAAGTTTTGATGCAGCCGTGTTCATATGTGTTTTTATTTGGTCACAGCTAAGCGCATCTGCCGCGGCGATGAGTCGGTAACCGCGGTTTCTTATAGAGCTTATCTCAAAGCCCTCGTCTTTAAGGCTGCGAACAGCTTTCCATACGGCAGCTCTCGAAACGCCAAGCTGTACTGCAATTTCCTCTCCGGAAATATAATCGTCCTGATCTTCAAGTTTTGATAATATCTTCGATTTGATCGACATATTTTCCTCCATATTAAAAGCCTGCTGCGGCATAAACGCTGCAGTTTATACGAGATAATTATACAACTTTCCTAAAAAACTGTCAACGCATTTATATCGGCTTCCACGCTGCTCCCTCGCCGCTCCAAGGCGACACACATTTGTGAATTCTTACGAAAGAATAAAATTTTGCTCATTTATAGCTATAATAAAAAATATGCGGATCGGCGAAAGATCCGTCTTTTTTTTGTGTGAAAATAATATATAATTCGTATTTAGAATAAAAAATCAATGAATATGTAATATAATTTATATATATTTTAGACAATCGGATTTTATTTTAGTAATTATTACATATATGTGATCTGTTGAAAGGGCGATTTTTTATGAAATTGAAGGCTTTGATCTCGACTGCTGCAGCGGCGATACTGGTTTTGGCTGCGCAGTCAGCCGCTTTGAATGCAGCCGCTGACGATATTGATGCAGATTTTGCCGCTGCCGGATCGTTTGAAAAATATGAACCTGCCGCAAGCGGTTCTTCCGATGAAATACCTGCCGAGATAGTGGATTTCTATGACGGCACAAATATCAACGACCAGAATTATGTTAATATTCTGCGATGGACAACGACGATCGATTCATACCTTACTGAATGCAGTGACGGCACCATATTGCGTTTCCAGAATAAAGGGGCGGGCTCGGATTATTTAGCGGAATATTACGACGGCAGCTATGAGTGTCTTAGCAGAAGGCTGATTCCCCGCGAGCTTGATCTTTTCGGCGGATTTTACAGCAGTGACAAATATTATTTTATTATTTCAGGTCAGAAGAACTATGAAGAATCCGATTCCACAGAAGTTGTCCGCATAACAAAATACGATAAAAACTGGAACAGACTTTCCTCAGCCGGTTTATACGGAGCAAATACGGTCGAGCCATTTCAGGCGGGTTCTCTCAGAGCCGATACCTGCGGCAGTTATCTGATCCTTCACACGGCACACAAAATGTATGCGTCAAGCGACGGAAATAATCACCAGGCGAATCTGACGATAGAATACAACATGCACACCTCTCAGATAACAGATTACTATGCTGATGTGATGAACTCTCGCCTTGGATATATCAGTCATTCGTTCAATCAGTTCATAAAAATTGAAAACAATAAGATCACAGCGCTCGATCACGGTGACGCTCACCCTCGCTCTATTGTTCTTGTAAAATATAAGACCGATGTGTCAAACGGTAAGTTTGTTCCCGATTACTTTGATTCTCCGTGCGACACATTAGATGTCGTATCAATGCCCGGAGAAAGCGGTGAAAACGATACGGGTATGTCTGTCGGTGGCTTCG
>CACZCM010000148.1 GCA_902779615.1 uncultured Ruminococcus sp.
GATAATCTTATCAAGCTCTGAGAAAAATCCTCCGATTTTCTGCTGCTCCGTAGTTTGGGGAACTAAAATATCGAGATTCAAGAAATCATCTTCATGAATTTTCCATTGCCCGTAGACTACTCCCTGTCGAAAGCTGACCATTTGATTTATAAATTCTTTCCTTAAAAGTATACGTCCCATAAATTCAGGATCAACTGTATGCTTTGATTTGAAAATACTGTAAACAGGAGAAATACACGCATTTCCGTAGTTATTCAGACCTATAGAGCCTGTTTCAAGGTTGTTGGAACTGTAAATAAAATCTCCTTTTTCTGTACGCTTGTACTTCTTTCCTTTCTCGTCATGGACTAACGCACTCCTATCATATCTGTCACCTTTAGGTGCAACACCGATATTTGCGATAAATGCCATAAGAGGATATTCTTCGTCCATAGGAGCTTGTTCATTGCGTTCTTCAAACAAGTCTGACAACTTACGCTGTTCCCAAGAAAGTGTATTTTGAGCAATTTTAGCACTCCTGCTGTTAAAATCGAACGTAAAATACTCACGCTGATGAAGGGTGATAAGGGTGTCGAGGTTATGAAAAAAAGCTCCTATTGCTTCCTGTTCAGCGCTGTTACATGGTACTTCAATCTTCTTTGATAACATTTCTTCTATGGTTATTCCTTTGATTGATGTACCTTGTACATTCTGCTTTTCTTTTTGCAACATTTGATAGATTGAATAGGTTGCATATTTCTCATCTATCTTTATGCCGGAGAGCGATAAAAAGTCCTGACTTGTACAGTATGAAAACGGCATAAATGCGAGCTTTCCAACACCTACACGGGTAACTATTGCAATAGAGTTTTTAGGAACTAATTTAGTAGCGGATTTTGATATTGCTTCTTCTGAAATGTGCTTTCTCGGTTCAACATAAAAAAGCTGATTTTCAATAATATCTTGTGATTGTATCCACGGAATTTCACCATTCCAATAGCGATCAATAGAGGTCTGCGGGGTGCCGCCGCCATAAGTATTTTCAGCTATATCTTTAACCTTACGCTGTTCCCAAGAAATTGTACAAACCCTCCCACAAAAACAGGGAGCTAAGAAAAACTTAGCTCCCCAACCGGCTTTTTTTCGTGATATTGTCGTTCCGCTTACGTTAAGACTTGTTATAGAGCGCTGCATCATCAATTCTGTAATCATCATCCCGAAGAGGCAATACATCTTCATTCAATAATATCAAAAGTGCTTTCTTTACCGACTGATGATACTTAAACTTTGAAATGCCCTCATGTTTAGCCGAATAGCTATTAAAATCAGCGGATTTTTTCAGATTATTGAGTCCAGGCAAATCTGTATCTCCCGCTTGATAGCGCTCGGCTGCATAGGAAACGGCATCAAGCGATACGCACCATTCATCGGCAAAGTCGGACAGAACACTGTCTATTGCTTCTTTTCTCATCTCGGCAAGAACATATGATACTCGTCTGTCTTTGAAGTCTTCGGGATTCTCCTGTACTTTTTCCCACAGCTGCCGCATGAGCGC
The DNA here is from genome assembly GCA_902779615.1 of uncultured Ruminococcus sp. Lineage (GTDB taxonomy): Bacteria > Bacillota > Clostridia > Oscillospirales > Acutalibacteraceae > RUG592. The sequence continues at coordinate 1,535 of CACZCM010000148.1, forward strand.
TCCAAGTTTCGGATTGGCAGAGAGCAGCTCGTCGATGTATTTTGTGATCTCGAGGACAAGATTCCGGTAGTGCTGTTCCCCTCGTTCCTCATCGGTAGCCGATATAACAGACTGGATCAGGCTGACGATATAATCATAGTCGATCTTTTCCTTGCTGTATGCTTTCAGCTCATATTCAAGATCAATGTCCGTGGGCGTATCGGTGTTATCCGGTCTGTCGGGTCTGTACTTTTCTCTGATATTCAGATACCACGCTGCGTATTTGTCATATTCCTCTTGGGTAATGCCATAGGAATCGGGATCGTTGTCGGCATATTTCGTAAAGGCTTTCAGGCTCGAATAGATCTTGTCAAACTCCTGAAATGCTTTAGCAAATCTAAGCTGCCCTTCCTTGCTGAGCTCGGCGATCACATCGGGCGTTTCTGCGGTAACGCACAGATAAGCGAGCGCTTTTGTAAATTCATCATGTACCGTATCCCAATCTGGGGCGAGTACAGAAGCCTTGCCGCCTGCGGAATACAGAATAAGAGCTTCATCGACCGCTTTTTTGAAGGTGTGCGGCGACTGGAAAGTAACTATCTGACCGCATGTCTTTCTGTTGTCGAGCAGCCTGTTTGTTCTTGAAAATGTCTGAATAATATCATGCGGGTGCATCGGCTGTCTGTCCATAAATACAGTTGACAGACAAGGCGCGTCAAACCCCGTCAATAATCTGTTTACTACGATAACGAGATCAAGCTGTTCATCACGGCTCTTGAATTTCGGCTTTTTCCTAGCAAGGCGGTCATTCAGATTGGCGTTATATCCCTTTATCTCGCCTATTCCGAATGAGGTGCCGAACATGGCGTTATAATCATCAAGAGACTGCTGCATTTTCGGTACGTTCAGATCTGCGCTCTCGTTATCTTCATCGCTTGACACGGAATAGGTGATCGCAAACTTCGGAAAATCGGGAAGAACACGCCTTGTTTCCTCGCTGATAGTGACGGATGTTTCCCCATTAACAACACGTTTCAGAAGATCGTAATATGCCTGCGCTCTCTTGATCGAATTCACGGTCAATATCGCTTCGTAGGTCTTGCCTCTTCCGTTCTTGAAGCCGAGCTTCTCCTGCGATCTGTTTATTATCGTATCAAGGACTTGCAGCATATGCGTTTCAGTCTCATATAAGGACAAGTCCTCGTTGCTGTCATCGTCTTTCAGCTTATGAGCACCGAGATGCTCGGTCTGGAAACCCAACACCGCTCCATCACGAATCGCTTCTTTAACGGTATAACGATGTAAGCAGAACGGCAGTTCACGACGATCTATTTTTGACTGATATTCAGGATCACGTCGGAATTCTTCGTTGCTATAAAGCTCGTCTGTCGTTCTCGGAAGATCGCCCTCGGCTGCATAAGCATTTACATCAAAACGAGGCGTACCCGTAAAGCCGTACCAAAGGGAATTGACAAAGAACTGCGACAACAAACGCTGTGTTCTCGGCGTTACGGCTCTGTGGCATTCGTCTACGATAAACGCTACACGCAGACCTTTGATGCGTTCATAGACGGGGGTGCCCTCCTTGAGGCGCTTTTTGACGGCGATAGTCAGCTTTTGAATAGTGGTTACAATAACCTGCTGATTCCGATTTCTCAGCTTTTCGATCAGGTCGCCGACATTATCCGTTTCGTCAACATCGACTACATCGTTATTCGCATATGACTGGAACGCCTGTGTAGTCTGTGTGTCAAGGTCTTTTCGGTCGATAAGGAAGATCGTTTTTTCGATGCTCGGTATATCTATAAGCAGATTTCTTGCTGCCTTATAGCTTGTCATGGTCTTGCCCGAGCCTGTTGTGTGCCAGATATAGCCCGACTTACCCTGCCTTGATGCTGTTCTTACAGCTTCGATAGCGTGTATCTGATACGGGCGGAGCAGAAGAATGCGCTTTGCCTCCTGATCGAGCACGGCATACTTCATTACCATCTGGTGTGCTTCGGGGATCTTCAGCACGCTCTCGGCAAATTTCAGATAATCGGTCACGGGGTTATTGGCGAAGTCCTCCCAGCCGGACAGGAATTTTTCGTTAAGGTCTTCTGCGCCTGCGGCAGCGAAATATTTTGTATCGACCGCATTGGAAACGACGAACATCTGAACTGCGGAGAAAATGCCCGTGAACTTTCCCTCACGGATATATTTGCGTATCTGACGAAAGCCATCAAGATATGAGTGCTGACGATTTTTAAGCTCAATATGGATAAGCGGGATACCATTTATCAGCAGAGATACATCAAATCGGCGGTTTTGCTTGTGGATATCCTCATCGTCGTCATCCTTTAAGGCTCTATACTGATTGATGACCTCGTAAACACTTGAACCGCCTGCGATATCGTCACGCTTCAGAACGGTGAGCTGCACCGTTTGAGTATCTCTCTGAACATAAACGTGAGCAATGCCGTTTTCTCCCGCGATCCATTTCGCGGCATCGTAGAAGGTCGCAAATGAAAGCTGATTCTTGACCTGTTCAAATTCCATATCGGTCAGGGGGTTGCCGTCAAGCGCGGCTTTGTTTCCACGCTCGATTATCAGGCGCAGATTAGCCCAAAGGTCGTCCTGCGTTTGCAGATCGGGGCGGTATGTCCACTGGCTTTTACACTCTGTAAGCTGCTGTATAAGCCTGTCTTCTATAGTTTTTTCAAGTTCCGCCATAGGTAGTCACCTCAGATCATTGATATCAAAAGCCGTATAGCCCTCGTAGTAATAACTGGTGTCGATGCCTTTCATGAACACTTCCCGATCTCCCGTCTTATCGGTAAGAGCATTTTTTAGCAGTACGCTGATCTCTGTGGAGCGTATCGGGCTTCTTTCCATTGCAAGCAGATAATCCTCTTTATCGATCAGACTCCAGTCAACGACCTTATTAAGCTCGGTCTTGAAAATGTGATCAAGCCATATTCTTGCCGCTCTGCCGTTTCCCTCACGGAACGGGTGACAAATATTCATCTCGACGTATTTTGCAACAATCTCGTCAAAGGTTTTTTGCGGCATCTGTTCCACCGCTTTCAATGACTGCTCCAGATACATAACGGGGGCGAAGCGAAAATTGCCCTTTGCGATATTCACGGTGCGGATCTCTCCTGCAAAGTAATAAATATCCTCAAAAAGCGTTTTATAAATGAACATGAGAGTATCGAGCGTACCCGCCTTTTTAGCGGCAAGCATATCCTGCTCAAACAGTACAATTGCTTTCTGTTTTGAAATGCGCTCTTCTTCCCTCGCAAGCTCCGCAGAGCTTTGCGCGTTTATTTTGTTTTCAAGCATGGTTTCACCTCAAACAAACATCTTTTGAAGCAAAGATTTCTTCATTTTTTGCAAAGTTTCGAGCTTACGCTGATGAAGGGTGATAAGGGTGTCGAGGTTATGGAAATACTCGCCAATTTTCAATTCTTCTTCGACATTTTTAGGAAAGAAAATACTATATGATGA
>CACZCM010000149.1 GCA_902779615.1 uncultured Ruminococcus sp.
CTCGAATGATTTGATTTTTTCTATCTTGCGAAGTGCAACCGTTCCGCCGCCGACGACAACGCACTTTTTATTTTTGATATCTATGAAAAACGGGAAATAGCTCATGTTATTCCCTCCGATGCACTTTGAAGGACGGTTAAAAATTCCGAAAATGCGGCGGCAGACACCTGCGATTTCATTTTATATATAAGCTTATCGAGCGAGAGTGTATCTGTATTTTCAACAATATCATCAAAGTACGGCAAAAACTCATGGAATCGAATATCCTTATACAGTGAGTCAAGCTCCTGTGAGATAATACGCTCCGCTTCGTCTATACATTCAAGCTTCAAATGATTGTTTTCTTTAGCGATCATCTCGAAATGATCTATATTTATCAGTGTAACGCCGCTAAACTCCTTTATTGATGAGTCGATATCGGGCGGAACTGCTAGGTCTATAAAAAGCCGCCTGCGGTCATCGGTTATATACTGTCCGAGGTCATAGCCCGTGACGGTGTAATGCGGACTAGACGTTGCACTGATTATGCAGTCGGAATTTGCGATATACTTGTATCTTTCATTATAATCAACGATCACAGCACCCATTTTTTCAAGCTCCTGGCGCTTTGTCCTGCCATGGCGCAGCGTTGCCGTGACAGTAACATTTTTATGCGAAATCAGGTTTTTCAGCGTACTCATGCCTATCCTGCCGCTTGCGCCGATTATGATGACTGACACATTATCGGAAAGCTTCGCCGCTTCGTTTGCAGCAAGCGTTGCTACCGATACGCTTGTTTTTGACATAACGGTTTCGGTTTTTATTCGCTTGGCGCATGAAATTGCGGCTTGAAATAACACATTTGTTTCATAACCGACCGCATTTTCAGCTTTTGAGAGAAGATATGCAGACTTCGTCTGACCGAGTATTTCGTCCTCGCCGATTACCATTGAGTCAAGACCGCAGGCAACCCTGAACAAATGCTCTGCAGCTTTGCTTCCGCAAAAGGTCATAACATATTTTAATAGAAATGATCGTGTCAGTCCTGTGATCCCGGCAAGCGCTGCAACAATTTTTTCATTTTCGTTTTCCGAATAATAGATCTCCGTCCTGTTGCAGGTACTGAGAACTACACATTCTCGTGAAATGTCGTTATCAATTATATAACGAATAAGCTCAATGCTTTTTTCATTTGAAAGACTGAATTGCCGCCTCTTGGCAACATCTGCTTTTTTATAATTGATACTGATACAATTCACGGCATACTCACCTGCACTTTCAATTCTTACTATTCACATAGATATTATAGTCTTTATTCGACGATTTGTAAATATCAAATGCGAAAATTTTCTTTCCGTATACGGGAATAAATTTAAAACTTTTTCCTGTTTACAATTTACATGGACGTGGAATATAATATAGCCACGCCAATTTACAAAAAGCATATCTGTTTATAGGTATTAGAGAGAGGAAAGATGAATTATGAAACTTAAAAGATTATTGGCACTCGGTCTGGCGGCAAGCCTTGCGGCACTCGCGCTAACAGGCTGCGGCGAAACAGCTCCGACAGATTCAAACGACGATCAGAAATCAACGGTCAGCACAGATTCCGCTCCGACAGAGGAAACATCAGCGGAAAGCGCAGAGCTTAGGATCGCAGCGCAGCCGTATCCTCTGTATACTCCGATATGGGTAGCATACGAAGAAGGTTACCTTCAGGAGGAGTTCGATGCGATCGGCGCAGCATTTACCTGGCAGGAATTCAAGTCCGGCCCGCTTGTAAATGAAGCTGTTGCCGCAGGCGAAGCGGATCTGGGCTTCATGGCTGATCTACCTGCTATAATCGCAAAATCCTCCGGTCAGCCGATCGAGATCATTTCAAATGTGGCTTACGGTGAAAAGGGTCTTGCAGTTCTTGTAAAGTCTGATTCGGAGATCTCGAGCGTTGCAGAGCTTAAAGGCAAGAAGGTAGCGTATGCTACAGGCTCTTACGCACAGCATCTTCTTGCTGTTCTGCTCGATAAGGAAGGCTTAAAGCTTGAAGACGTTGAGTCGATCAACCTCGGTGCAGGCGATCAGCCCTCAGCTCTCGCATCGGGTGAGGTTGATGCTATCGTAATCTGGGAGCAGTACATTTCGCAGCTCACAAGCGACGGCACGGCAAAGGTTCTCGCCGACGGCACGGGCGTTAAGCGCGGCAACATGATCACGTACATTCTCTCCGATTATGCAGATCAGAATCCCGAAGTCGTAAAGGCTTGGATCCGCGCGCTGAACCGCGGCAACGAGCTTCTTAAAGATGATCCCGACAAAGCAGCCGACGCAGTTGCGGAAGATTTCGGTGTTTCGACAGAGCTTATGAGAAAGATCATCGACAACTTTACATATTCCACAGAGCTTACGCCCGATGATATCGCGGAGATCACGGCGGTCAAAGATTTCTCGCTTGAAGCAGGTATTATTTCGGAGGACGTTGATATTTCGAAATTTATAAACACAGAGTATCTCGATAATTTGGATTAACAATTATCTCTTAATTCAGAGGGGAGCATGGCAGCCGTGCTCCCCAATTTAACAAAGGAGAGCGCCATGGAAGAAAAAAAGAAAAAAGGCGTCGGATATTGGCTTTTGTACATAGCTCTGCCGCTTACCGTAATGATAGTTTGGGAGGGATTTGCGCTTGCGGGCAAACTAAAACCGTATGCGCTGCCGAAGCCCGGCAAGATCGTTGAAACGACTGTTGAGTACATTCAAAACGGACAGCTTTTTACAAATATCGGTGTGAGCGTCCTGCTTGTACTTGAAGGATTTTTTCTCGCGTTTATCGCTGCATTCACGGTCGGGATCGGCGTGACGATCTTCCCGAAATTCGACACATTTACCGACCTTGTCATTCAAATTTTGAAGCCTATCCCCCCTATCGCGTGGATACCTCTTGCGATTTTGTGGTTCGGAATCGGGCAGGATTCTAAAATTTTCATCATATTTATCGGCGCAGTTTTCCCCATCTTCCTGAATACTGCGGACGGAGTTCGGACTATCGACAAGAAATATTTCGAGCTTGCAAGGGTTTATGAAACGCCTAAAAATCAGCTCGTTACGAAGATAATTATTCCCGGTGCGCTGCCGTCGATCTTAACGGGCATTCGCTTGGGTTTGGGTAATGCGTGGGTATCCGTCGTTGCCGCTGAGATGATCGGCGCGACAAAAGGCGTTGGATATATGCTTTCAAACGGCAGAAGTCTTTCGCGCCCCGACATCGTAATCTTAGGAATGCTGCTCGTCGGAATATTCGGCAAGCTGATGGACGACTTTGTGCGTTTTCTTCGCAAAAAGATCATCAAATGGAATTAAGGTGAGAGTATGGGAAATATCGTTGAGATCAATAATCTGACTAAAATATTCGGCGACGGCGATAAAAGTGTGAAAGCTCTCGACGACATCAATTTGAGTATACAGGAAGGCAGCTTCACTTCGATAATCGGCGGCAGCGGCTGCGGCAAAAGCACCATGCTTCGCATCATCGGCGGTTTGGATACGGAATATGACGGCAAAGTGCTTGTCGATGGAGAAAATGTTGCCTCTCCGTCGAGAGAGAAGGGATTTATCTTCCAGGATCACAGGCTGCTTCCGTGGCTAACTGTAAAGGAAAACATCAGGTTCAGTCTTCCAAAGGAAGAAAAGAAAAACGATGAGCTGATAAAAAAGCATTTAGCAATCGTCGGGCTTGCGGATTTTGAGGACGCTTATCCGAAGCAGCTCTCCGGCGGTATGGCTCAGCGTGTGGCGATCGCCCGCGCGCTTGCAAACAAGCCGAAAATACTGCTCCTTGACGAGCCGTTCGGCGCGCTCGACGCTATTACAAAAGTAAACCTTCAGGAGCAGCTTTTGAAGATATGGCAGAGAGAAGGCATCACCATGATAATCGTCACGCACGACATTGACGAGGCTGTATATCTCGGTCAAAAGGTCGTTGTTATGACTCCGCGCCCGGGGAGAGTAAAGAAGGTATATGATGTAAATATCGGAACAATGCGAGTTCGAACCGGCGAGCCCTTCACAGCGGCGCGAGATAAGATATACAAGGAATTTTTCAAGGAAACAGAGCTTCCGTTCACATATAATATCTGACAAAGGAGGATTGCTATGTCACTCAGAATTCTATCACCGCAGGAAACAAGAATTTTTGACGAAATAGAGAAAAATACAGCCCCGCAGAACAAAAACAGGGCATACAAAATTTTGCAGGAGATCAGAGGTTCAAAACCGCAGATCGACATCGAGAGAGGTTTATATTTCACACAGTCATTCAAACAGACCGAAGGTCAGCCGCTGAATCTTCGCTGGGCTAAGGCGCTGTATCATTACGCAAAAAATGCAACTGTCTATATTGACGACGATCAGCTTTTAGTAGGCAGAAGCGGCAAGCCCGGGCGTTACGGCATTTTATACCCCGAGCTTGACGGTAATATTTTCAAAGAGGGGATAGAAAAGCTGCCTACAAGGGAAAACTCGCCTTTTGATATATCGGACGAAGACGCACAGATCGTTGCCGAAGAAATTGCGCCGTACTGGGTCGGCAAGACGTTCCACGAAAATTTCGCAAAATCGCTGACTCCCGAAACAACGCGCCTGACATATAATCCCGATAAAGAGCTTACATCAAGATATATCGTGAATGAAACTGCTTCGTTCCGCTCGTCGCTGCAGTGGGTGCACGATTACGAGATCGTTCTTGAAAAAGGATTTGGCGGTATTCGCCGTGAAGCTGAGGAACAACTTTCCCGTCTTGACGAGTACAGCCCGAATGATTACACGGAAAAAAAGCCGTTTTTAGAAGCGACGATCATCACCTGCGATGCGATAATTCTTTGGGCTAACCGTCATGCCGAGCTTGCAGAGAAGCTTTCGGAAAACGAAAGTGATAATGTACGCAAAGCCGAATTAGTACGAATTGCAGAAACTTGCCGCCGTGTTCCCGAGTATCCGCCGAGAACGTTTTA
>CACZCM010000150.1 GCA_902779615.1 uncultured Ruminococcus sp.
AAAAGGACAAAATAAGGAGTAAACATGGCAGTTCAGAATCAAAGGGTGGCAACGATACAGAGGGAGCCAGTGGAAAAACCATTCATTTACATTAGTGAAAAAAGTGTAGCCCTTGCTAGCAAAAGGTTAAATGGTAATGCCTTCAAAGTGTGGCTGTATTTAGCAAGGCACCAAGACGCATACGATTGGGAAATTAGCCCCGCCGCAATTAGCGAAGCATGGGGTATTCCAATCTCATCTATACAAAAGTCAATAACAGAACTGAAGAATGAAAAATATTTAGTTCAAAAGAATGGAAGTAATAAGAACGCTTATTGGTTCTATGAGATTTCTAGATTAGAAGAGGAAGCTAATCAAGTTTTGCAAATTACCAATGCAAGTTATGCGGGAACCAGAGGGTTTTCGTTCTAAAGGCTAAAGTCTTGAGGAGAACTTATCCATTTTGGATAAGAATCTTATCCATTTTTAGGTTCGATCTTATCCAAAACGTTTTTTGCGGCGGATTCGTTTGAGTTGTAGTTTATCAGCACAGGCAGCCCCATTTGTGACAGCTCCAGTGAGATCGCTTCGCCTATACCTCGGCTGCCGCCCGTTACAATAGCGCATCCCTTACTCATCATGGATCAGAACACGAGTCATTTCGCCAACATATACACGATGGAAATCGTTTCCATGATAATATTGAGAAATACTGCTGTCAATGATCGAATCGGGCGTCATATCCTGGCAGTAAAGCTTGCGGCAGATGACAACGGTGTTAGCCTGCTCGAAATAGGGCGCTTTCTCGTCAAATACGGGAACAAGCCCGGTGACTTTTGCCTTGTTGACGTCGCGTCCGGAATTAGTGCCGCAGAATTTCAGAGCGCGCGCCCACTGCTTTCCGAAAAATGAAAGGGAAAAGTATTCATTATTTTCCATAAATTCATAGGTGTAGCGCTGCGGACGAATAAAGGCGAAAACGACCGATTTGTTCCAGAGAATACCCATGCCGCCCCAGCTTGCGGTCATGGTGTTGTATTTTTCCTCGTTTCCTGCAGTAACGAGCATCCAGTCGGTGCCCAGTGACCTCATGATATTACCTTCGAGTTCGAACGGTGAAAGAATCTGCATAGCAATGCTCCTTTGCTTTTAGTATATTTGCGCAGAATAGTCTGCGCAATGCAAAAAACAGCTAATTTTTCAAGAAAATTTTATATTTTACTTGAAAAAAAGTTCAAAAAACATTATACTATATTTGTGTCCCTGATGTCAAAGGGGATATGACAATTAATTACCGAATTTTTATGAATATATTCATTGTTTTGAGCGCTTTTATTCATTTTTTGATATGCTGCGCCGCTGCCGCAAAAATGGCGCTTTTGCCTTTTCGATATAAATATATGCGAACTTCGGCGATAAAATGCATCGCTGTCGGTGATAGTGCACAGTAATGCGGCGTGATGCGCTTCAAAATGAGCGTATATCAATAAAAATGAATAAATATTCACAAAACACTTGAAAATCTGCATAAAAGGTGTATAATTATTAACATAACGTATAAAAAAATAAATATTTGGAGGTCTGTAAAATGGCTAAATCAAAAAAAGACATCAAAAAGGTCGTTCTCGCATATTCAGGCGGACTTGACACATCGATCATTATTCCGTGGCTGAAGGAGAACTACAATAACTGTGAAGTCATCGCAGTAAGCGGCGACGTGGGACAGGGTACAGAACTTGAAGGACTTGAAGAAAAGGCGATCGCTACAGGCGCGTCGAAGCTTTACATCGAGGATCTGAACAAGGAATTTGTCGAGGATTTCATCTGGCCGACGCTCAAGGCGGACGCAGTTTATGAGGGCAAGTATCTGTTGGGTACGTCTTTTGCAAGACCGATCATCGCAAAAAGGATCGTTGAGATCGCTAAGGCCGAGGGCGCGGACGCTATCTGCCACGGCTGCACCGGTAAAGGCAACGACCAGGTACGTTTTGAGCTGACGATCAAGGCTTTTGCGCCCGATATGGAGATCATCGCTCCGTGGAGAACGTGGGAATTCAAGTCGAGAGAAGAAGAGATCGCATACGCAGAGGCAAAGAATATCCCGCTTAAAATAAACAGAGAAACAAATTATTCCAAGGACAAGAACCTTTGGCATTTGTCGCACGAGGGACTTGATCTTGAGGATCCCGCAAACGAGCCGATGTATAACAAAGAGGGCTTCCTGGAGCTTGGCGTATCTCCCGAGCAGGCCCCCGACAAGCCGACATACGTTACTATCTCGTTCGAGAAGGGTATTCCGACTGCAATTGACGGCGAGAAATTGGGCGCAGTAGAGATCGTTGAGAAGCTCAATAAGCTTGGCGGCGAGAACGGTATCGGCATCACGGATATGGTCGAGAACCGTCTTGTAGGCATGAAGGCAAGGGGCGTTTATGAGACTCCCGGCGGCACGATTTTGTACGCTGCACACGCAAAGCTTGAGGAGATCTGCCTTGACAGAGATACTCTCCACTACAAGCAGAACGTTGCGAACCGTTTTGCGGAGCTTGTATATTTCGGTCAGTGGTTTACACCGCTCAGAGAGGCGCTTTCCGCGTTTGTTGACAGCACTCAGGAAACTGTTACGGGCGATGTTAAGTTCAAGCTCTACAAGGGCAACATCATTGACGCAGGCGTGACTTCGCCGTACTCACTTTATGATGAGGAGATCGCAACGTTCGATGAGGACGAGGTTTACGATCAGAACGATTCCGCAGGCTTCATCAACCTCTTCGGTCTGCCGATCAAGGTTCAGGCTAAGAAGAAGGGGCTGTAAAAACCGTACTTTTATGATACCTTTTAGGGAGGGCATGATCTTGCCCTCCCATAAACCATTTTGTATGAGATAGAAAAATTAAGAGGTGAACATTCATGCAGCTGTGGAAGGGCAGATTTCAGAAAGCCTTGAGCAAGACGACAAATGATTTTAATTCCTCGATCTCATTCGACAGCCGAATGTACAAAGAGGATATTGAGGGAAGTATTGCACATTCAAAAATGCTCGGCGAGTGCGGTATTATCTCGAAGGACGAAGCCGAAAAGATCGGCGAGGGCTTGAAGTCGATTCTTAACGATATCGAGAGCGGCAAGTTACAGATCGACATGGAAGCCGAAGATATTCACACATTCATCGAGGGTGAATTGACCGCAAGGCTCGGCGATACGGGCAAACGTCTGCACACCGCTCGAAGCCGCAACGATCAGGTCGCTGTTGACATAAAACTTTATCTGAAAAAGCAGGTGGACGAGATCACCGCGCTGGTCGAGGCGCTGTTACTCGTTATCTGCACAAAAGCCGAGCAGTACTCGGAAACGATCATGCCCGGCTACACACATCTTCAAAGGGCGCAGCCGATAACGTTCGGTCATCATCTTTTGGCTTACGGCGAAATGCTCCTGCGCGACCTTGGAAGACTTTCCGACTGCAAAAAGCGCATGGACGTTATGCCGCTCGGGTGCGGCGCGCTTGCGGGTACAACGTATCCTATCGACAGAAAAATTACTGCCGAACTGCTCGATTTCGAGGGAATAACCGAAAATTCGCTTGACGGCGTATCCGACAGAGATTACTGCATCGAGCTTGCGTCCGCCCTTTCTATTGTAATGGTGCATTTGTCGCGGTTCTCCGAGGAGATCATTTTGTGGTGCAGCCACGAGTTCAAGTTCATCGAGCTTGATGACGCGTTCTCGACAGGTTCGAGTATTATGCCGCAGAAGAAAAATCCCGATATCGCAGAGCTTGTGCGCGGAAAATCTGGTCGGGTTTTCGGCGATCTGATGGGCTTGCTCACCGTGATGAAGGGCATTCCGCTTGCATACAACAAGGATATGCAGGAGGATAAGGAAGCTATTTTTGACGCGATCGACACAGTTAAAATGTGTCTGACGGCTTTCACTCCGATGCTCGATACGATGAAGGTGCTGCCGCAGAATATGCGAAAGGCTGCTGCGGGCGGATTCATCAACGCTACCGACTGCGCGGATTACCTCGTGAAGAAGGGGCTGCCGTTCCGCGACGCATACAAGGCGACGGGCGAGATTGTGGCTTTGTGCATTGAGAAGGATCTCACGCTCGAAACGCTGCCGATCGAGGAATACAAGAAAATTTGCGAATTGTTCGACGAGGGCGTTTACGAGGCGATCGGGCTTGAAAAGTGCGCTTATGAGCGGAAGTCACAGGGCGGCCCGTGCCCCGATAACGTCAAGGCAAATGTTGAGAGAATCAGAACGATACTTGAAAACAAATAATATTTACTGTAAGGAAGTAATTAAAATGATAAAAGCAGGAATTGTCGGAGCAACAGGCTATGCCGGCGCAGAGCTTGTGCGTCTTCTGAATGCTCATCCGCAAGCGGAAGTCGCGGCGGTAAGCTCCGTTTCGTTCGAGGGCAAGAAGCTTTCGGAAGTCTATCCTTCGTATTTCGGTATAAACGACATGGTTTGTGAAAACGCCGATGCTGTCGTTGAGAAAAGCGACGTGATCTTCGCAGCACTCCCTCACGGATTGTCGCAGGAGCTGGGCGCGAAGTGCATCGAAAAGGGCAAGGCGTTCATCGATCTCGGCGCGGATTTTCGTCTGGAGAGTGAAGACGAGTATCACGAGTGGTACGGCGGCGAGTTCGTTGACAAGGAGCTTCACAAACAGGCGGTTTACGGTCTGCCCGAGTTTTTCAGAGACAAGATCAAGGGCACGAAGCTCATCGCAAACCCGGGCTGCTACACGACGTGCGTTCCGCTTGCGCTCGCACCGGCTGTCGTCAACGGACTCATCGAGATGACGGGTATCATCGCCGACTGCAAGAGCGGAGTCACAGGCTCGGGCAGAGGTCTTTCTCAGGGCACTCACTACCCCGACCTCAACGAGGGCTTCCACCCGTACAAGGTCGCTTGTCACCGCCACACGCCGGAGATCGAGCAGAACATTGCTTAT
>CACZCM010000151.1 GCA_902779615.1 uncultured Ruminococcus sp.
TGCACTGTATATGCTATGTGCCGATGGAGAACAGAGAGCCGAGGTTTACGGCTGTGCCGCCGACAGAGATCAGGCTTCGTTGGTGTTCGATGTAGCCTGTGATATGGTTCGTTTATTAAAAGCACTTAACCAATTCTGCGATATAAAACCGAGCCGTAAAACGATTCATTTTAATCCTACAAACAGCGTTTATAAAGCGTTATCTGCCGATGTGGCAGGCAAGTCGGGCGTTAATGTATCTGCACTTATTTTCGATGAACTCTGGGTGCAGAAAGACAGAAAGTTTTTCGATATGATGACAAAGGGTACATCGGATGCACGAAAAAATCCACTTCATTTCATCATAACCACAGCCGGAACGGATACAAATTCTATTTGTTATGAGCTGCACCAAAAAGCAAAGGATATTATCGAGGGGCGCAAAGTCGATCCTACTTTTTATCCAGTGATTTACGGTGCAGAGGAAGATGATGACTGGACTGATGAGGCGGTTTGGGCGAAAGCAAATCCGTCATTAAATATCACGATAGACATTGAAAAAGTACGAGCCGCCTGTGAATCGGCAAAAATGATGCCAAACGAAGAAAACGCATTCCGACAGCTTCGCCTTAACCAATGGGTAAAGCAGACTGTCCGCTGGATGCCGATGGAGAAATGGGATTTGTGTGCATTCCCTGTAAATGAACAATCACTCGAAGGTCGAGTCTGCTACGGCGGTCTCGACCTTTCATCTACTACCGACTTAACGGCTTTTGTACTTGTATTTCCGCCGGAAGATGAAGACGATAAATATGTAGTTCTGCCGTATTTCTGGTTACCCGAAGAAACACTCGATTTGCGAGTACGCCGAGATCACGTTCCATACGATCTGTGGGAACGGCAGGGTTTTATACAGACTACCGAGGGCAATGTCGTACACTACGGTTACATTGAGAAATTCATCGAGGAGCTCGGAACGAAATATAACATACGAGAAATCGCCTTTGATCGCTGTTCCATTCGGGCAGGGATATTCATCAATGTCACCGCCTACAAAAGAATTGATGAAGCTCGTACTCGAAAAGAAAATAGCTCACGGCGGACATCCTGTTCTTCGGTGGAATGTCGATAACATCAGCATTCGCACCGATCCTGCCGGAAACATCAAAGCAGATAAAGAGAAATCTACCGAGAAAATTGACGGTGCAATCGCTACGATAATGGCACTTGACAGAGCTATCCGATGCGGCAATGACGAGGGCGGCAGTGTTTATGATGAAAGAGGTATTTTACTAATCTGAATTAAAAGGAGAACGAGAAAATGAACATTTTATCAGGACTTTTTAAGTCGAGAGACCGACCGAAAAACGCAACAAGCGGCAGTGCTTTTCGCTTTTATCTCGGCAACAGCACAGCCGGAAAGAACGTGAGTGAACGCTCGGCAATGCAGATGACGGCTGTATATGCCTGCGTCAGAGTTCTATCGGAAGCAGTAGCAGGGCTGCCTTTACATCTGTATAAATACACCGATAAAGGCAGCAAGGAAAAAGCAATAGATCACCCGTTATACTTTCTTTTACACGATGAGCCGAATCCCGAAATGTGTTCATTCGTTTTCAGAGAAACTATGATGACGCATTTGCTTTTGTGGGGTAACGCCTACGCACAGATCATACGCAACGGTAAAGGCGAAGTTATGGCAATCTATCCGCTAATGCCAAGTAGAATGACAGTTGATAGAAATGAGCGTGGAGAGCTTTACTATCAATATCAGCTTAGTCGTGACGATGCACAGACAATGAAAGGCTCGTCGGTTATCCTGAAACCGTCAGATGTGCTGCATATTCCCGGATTAGGCTTTGACGGATTGGTCGGATATTCCCCGATAGCTATGGCGAAAAATGCGATAGGTCTTTCTATTGCAACGGAAGAATACGGCAGTAAGTTTTTCGCTAACGGTGCTACTCCGGGCGGTGTGCTTGAACATCCGGGAACGCTTAAAAATCCTGCAAGGGTAAGAGAAAGTTGGAATCAGGCTTTCGGCGGCAGTGTAAATTCTAATCGTGTCGCAGTGCTCGAAGAGGGGTTAAAATATACACCGATAACAATAGCTCCCGATCAAGCACAATTTCTCGAAACACGAAAATTTCAATTAAACGAAATAGCTCGTATATTCCGAGTGCCGCCGCACATGATAGGTGATCTGGAGAGAGCGACCTTTTCAAATATAGAGCATTTATCGCTTGAATTTGTTAAATACTCGCTTGATCCGTGGTTAGTGCGGTGGGAACAGAGTATGTCGAGAGTGTTATTTACCGATGACGAGAAGAAAAACTACTTCATTAAATTCAATGTTGACGGACTGCTTAGAGGTGATTACCAAAGCCGAATGAGCGGTTATTCCGTAGGCATTCAGAACGGCTTTTTATCACCTAACGATGTGCGTGAGCTTGAAAATATGGATTTGATTCCTGATGAGCTTGGTGGAAATAGGTACTTATGCAACGGCAATATGATAGATATAGGTTCAGCCGGACGAAGTGCAGAGCCGCAGGAAAACACAGATAATAACGAAACGGAGAGTGATACAAACAATGAAGAATAAGAAGTTTTGGAACTGGGTCAAGAACGATGTAACGGACACACCTACTACTCGTACTCTTTATCTCAATGGCGTTATCTCATCGGAAGGGTGGTTTGATGATGATGTAACACCGAAGATGTTCAAAGATGAACTCGAATCAGGCAGTGGTGATATCGAAGTTTGGCTCGATAGCCCTGGTGGAGACGTGTACGCAGCAACACAGATTTACAATATGCTCAAATCGTACAACGGCAAGGTTACCGTGAAAATCGACAGCCTTGCGGCGAGTGCGGCGAGTGTAATTGCGATGGCAGGTGACGAGGTTTTAATGTCACCGCTTTCATTACTTATGCTGCACAATCCGATCACAATTGCCGCAGGAAACACAGACGATATGCAGAAAGCTATTGATATGCTCGATGAGGTGAAGGAGAGCATAATTAATGCTTACGAGTTAAAATCGGGTCTATCAAGGGCGAAAATATCACACATGATGGACTGCGAGACATGGCTCTCGGCGAAAAAGGCGGTAGAGCTTGGTTTTGCCGACTCGATTATGTTTTCCGACAACGATACCGACACAGACGATTCATACGAGTTCAGTCAGCGTGAGGTCTCTAACCGCCTTATGAACCAACTTATCAAGAAAAACACACCGACCGCAGGAGTTAAGATCAGCGACCTGCAAACAAGACTAAATCTTTTGAAATGATGGAGGAAACACACTATGACAATCATTGAAATGAGAAAGAAACGCAGCGAGACATGGGAAAAGGCTAAGAATTTTCTCGATACACACCGCAATGCAAGCGGCATTCTCTCCGCAGAGGACACCGCAACATACGAGCGTATGGAGCAGGAAATCGTTGATCTCGGTCATGAAATCGAGCGTCAGGAGCGTTTGGAGAGCATGGAGCGTGAGATGCAGAAGGCGACATCACAGCCTATCCGCAACACACCTGAGACAAAGCCCGTCGAAAAAGTCGGCAGAGCTTCCGATGCGTACAAGGACGCTTTTTGGCGATCTATCCGCAATGAGACAAGCTATGAAATCAGAAACGCACTCCGTGAGGGCGTAGACAGCGACGGTGGTTATCTCGTGCCGGATACGTTTGAACACACTCTGATTCAGGCACTTGACGAAGAGAACATTATCCGTCAGCTTGCTCATACGTTCACGACCGCAAGCGGCACACACGCAATTCCCATCGTCGGTACGAGGGGAAAAGCCACATGGGTCGCAGAGGAGCAGGAGATTCCCGAAACAACGGAGACTTTTACTCAGAAGACCATCAGCGCTCATAAGCTGACGGCACTTATCAAGATCTCCGAAGAGCTTCTCAACGACTCCGCTTTCGATCTCGAGTCGTACATCGCTTCGGAGTTCGCTCGTAAGATTTCCGATGCGGAGGAAGAGGCGTTCATCACCGGTTCAGGCACAGGAAAGCCGTTCGGAATTTTGCACGACAGGGAAGGTGCAGAAGTCGGCATCACAGCAGCCGCCGCAAATGCGATTACCACAAATGAGCTTATCGACCTTTACTACAGCCTGCGTTCCCCGTACCGCAAGAGAGCCGTATGGATCATGAATGACGCTACCGTCAATATGATCCGCAAGCTCAAAGATGGTAATGGTCAGTACATCTGGTCGCCCGGAATTACCGCAAACGACACCGACACGATTCTCGGTAGAAAGGTGTACACAACGACTTGTATGCCGACTGCTAAGACAGGTGCAAAGACGGTAGCTTTCGGCGATCTTGATTATTATTGGGTAGGCGACCGTGAGGGCATTTCGTTCAAGCGACTCAACGAGCTTTATGCTACAAAGGGGCAGGTCGGTTTCCTTGCGACAAAGAGACTCGATGCAAGGCTTATCCTTCCTGAAACGATCAAGGTGCTCAAAATGAAGTAATCCTGTTTGTGGCTGCCGGGAAAAATATCTCGGCAGCCGAAATTCTCCTTGAATAATCTGATTTACTGTGGTACAATTTACTAAAGGTTATTAGAGAGATTAAATGAGGTGAAAGCAAATGGTTTATAAGATAATTGCTTTTATTATCCTTCTAACATTTTACAGCTGTTATGTCGTTAAAATGTTAAAACAACGAAAAGATGGTATTCAAACAGACCAATTAGGAAAAGGAAAGACCGGATTCCCAAAACTAATAGAAATTCTTTTGAAGATTAGCAGCTATTTAATTGTTGCAGTTGAAATAAATTCAATAATCACATATAGTGGAAATATGCCTACGTCAATAAGAATAGCTGGTGTCGTAATATCTATACTCGGCACGGTGTCATTTATTAAAGCCGTGGTTGATATGAAAAGCAACTGGCGTGCAGGCGTTTCTGAAGAAGATAAAACTAACCTTGTTACGAACGGCATATATGAATGGAGTAGAAATCCTGCCTTTCTTGGGTTTGATCTAACTTACATTGGGATATTATTATCATTTTTCAATTTGCTTTTGCTGCTTGTTTCAGTTATAACGATTGTTATTTTCCATTTGCAAATTGTAAATGTTGAGGAAGACTATTTAATCGCACGGTTCGGGCAAGATTATGTTGATTATAAAAAATCTGTAAACCGATATTTTGGTAAAAAAATAAACCATAGCAAGAATTGAATTACCTGAGTAACAATACATCGTTTAGGGGTCGTAGAAATACGGCTCCTTTTCTATACCCAAAAGGAAGGTGACAGCCTATGATTGTATCCTTAAAAGAAGTCAAAAACTATCTTCGTATCGAGTTTGACGATGACAACAAGCTGCTATATCAGCTTATTGACACGGCTCAAAAGCTGTGTATGGAGATAGTACGCACCGATGATATTGCCGTTCTGAACGCCGATAAGAAAACATACAAAACCGCTGTCCTATATGCAGTTGCGTATCTATATGAAAACCGAGAGAAAGCCGACCACAACGAGATGAAATTAACACTCCGAGCTTTGCTTGCAAACTTTAGACTGGAGGGCTTTTGATGAATATTTCTAACTTGAATGTAAGAATAACAATTCAGGAAAACGCTGTGGTTATCGACAAAATTGGCAATCATACTAACGAGTGGACGGACTATTACTCGTGTTATGCAACGGTCAGCGGCGAGACGGGAACGGAACAGGCTATTGTCGGAGAGACGGTCGAGAATGTCGAGGTGTGTTTCTCCGTGAGATACTGCGAGAAAGTATCTTCAATTATCTCGACAAAATACAGAATAATCTTCCGAAACGAGATCTACGACATTATGGCTGTAGATCATTTTTCATATACAAAGAAATACTTGAAATTCAAGTGCAGGAAA
>CACZCM010000152.1 GCA_902779615.1 uncultured Ruminococcus sp.
GCTTCCACTGCAGCACCCGCCGACGCCGCACAAACAGGTGACGGCAGAACATATCGTGCGCTTGCGGTTTTTGCAGGCGCGGCGATCCTGGTAGTCGTTTTGCTGCTTCTTGGCAAAGTATCGAAAAAAAAAAAATAACAAATAACTGACTTTTAAAACAAGAAAAGTACGCATCATAAGTTCAATTATCATATAGAATTATTTAGCCATAGCATTTTGGGTTTTCGCTCAAAAGTGCTATGGCTTTTTATTGACAATGAAGATGTATTTTGATATAATTACTGCTAAGATAAATTAGTATCCATGGTGAAGTGTAATGCTGTTAAAAAGAGGGATTACCGGTTTTTTTGATAAAGGTGTTTGTCCTTTAGATGAAAATAATTATAAAGTTTTTAAACAAGCTTGTTATTCATTCCATATGGATTTTTGGAATCTGAACAATGTTTGCGATCCTGATAATACCAACTACTTTTACGGACATTTTACTTCCAATAGACAAGATCTGTATATTCTCTTGAATAAATATTACCCCATTGCCGCGTTTACAAATGAACTTACAATGAATAAAAAAACATTCATTGACATTTCAGAAAACTTATATATACTTGGGAATTACGATATAGTTAGAGCCGAGATCTTAAATGCTGCATTCACTTATTCCGAACACAATCTATCAAAGGCGGAATTGCATCAAATAAAATATTGGAATCCAACTTCGATCGGAAATATTATTTTTAATGAATGGGATTGAAGTTAAAACGCATATTCATCTCAGCAGCCGAATACAAAGCCCCGAAGCGATCCGTAAATTGCTCCGGGGCTAATTAGCATTTTCTATATGGCACGGATACTATGAAACGTCCTTTTTTGTTTTATCACATAACAGATACAGCTTATTTTGATACGGTATACCGAAATTTCGGTCGGCGGAAGGGTCTGCACCTTTCATGACTTCGCTTATGAATTCTCCCGACAATTGTACCGCGCTGTGGATATTTTCTCCTTTGGCGGCAGCAGCGCATACTATCGAACACAGAATATCTCCCGTGCCGCTCATGCTCCCGCCAAAACGCTGCGCCTTTATTACACTCACGTTTTCACTGTCCGCCGTCAGATTTGCAATGAATTCCCCGCAGTCAATTCCGGTCACAACTACCGTTCCTCTGTTTTGAGAAATATATTTATTGCACATCATCGTTATTTGATGTATCATATCATCTTCGTTCAATGATATCAGATCATCATAACAGCTGTCAGTCAGCAGACATAATTCTGTAAGATTCGGAGTAATTATGTCGGCTAAGCGCGCGTTCTCCGCCACAAAGTCATAAAGCCGCTCGTCCATAAAGCCAAACCTTCTGCCGCAGTCGCCCGAGATCGGATCAACTATAACTGCGGCATCACGACAGCTTTCGATAAGCTTTTTCGCTGCGGCGCAGGAGTTCATATTGTTCATAAAACCGATATAAACTGCGTCAAAGCCGGGCGCAGTATTACAAACGGAGTTTATGTAATCGTTCAGATACGGCGAGGTATCGATAATGCAGGAGTTCCCAAACCCGGTCTGAGCGGAGAGGATCGCCGTTGGTATCAAACACACCTCGACGCCCATCGCCGACATAACGGCAATACTGACGCTGCCGGAGCAATTCCCTATAGTGGAAAGATCTGTAAGAACAGCGGCTCTGAACATAAAAACACCTCGATATAGTTTACAAAAATTCGGACGATCTCATAACGAAGGCTTTTGCAGCACTTTTTTAAAAGACACCCACCAGCAAGCTGCTGTTCCCGAATTCAAGGACGCCCTTAGTCAACGAAGGCATGATCCTATCCTTTTCGTGATCGGGCTTTCGCTTGCCCGCTAGAACAATGACATCTGATTGCTCTCCGGAAGATCACCAAATGCGTGTATCGATCTTAACTCTTCTATGACTGTCTTAGATACCTTTGCGATCCTTGCAACGTCCTCGATCGACAGGAAATCCTGATGCTTGACCTCGCTCAGACTCTCTGCTGCCGCCTCGCCCACTCCGGGCATTGATGAGAACGGCAAACGCAGCTTTCCGTCTTCGATCACGAACTTCTTTGCCTCGGATTTATATATATTGATCGGCAGCACCTCGATCTTTCGCGCAAGCATCTCGTTGACGATCTGCAGCGTTGCCAGGTCGGCTTTATCCTTTGCGCTGGCGGCGTTGCCCTTGTCGTTTATCTCTTTTATCTTTGCCTCAACTGCGCTCTTACCTCCAAGCGCCGACTTTGCGTCAAAGCTTTCGCCCCGCACTGTGAAATACGCTGCATAGTACTCGATCGGCTTATATACCTTATACCAACCAAGACGCAGAGTCGAGATCATGTATGCCGCCGCGTGCGCCTTCGGGAACATATACTTGATCTTCATGCATGAATCTATGTACCAATCGGGTACATTATGCTCCTTCATGGCGTTTATATGCTCCTCGGTCAAAAGCTTTGTAGCATTGCCCTTACGAACTATCTCCATGATCTTGAACGCCATTTTCGGCTCCAGCCCCTTGTGAAGCAGGTATGTCATAATACTGTCACGAGTACCGATAACCTCGGATATCGTACACGTTCCGTTGTGGATAAGCTCCTGAGCATTGCCGAGCCATACGTCCGTACCGTGGGAAAGCCCTGCGATCTGCATAAGGTCGTCAAACGTTTTCGGTCTAGCCTCAACAAGCATCTGCCGCACAAAGCCTGTGCCGGTTTCGGGCAGTGAGAAAGTACCCGTTTCGCTGTCGATATCCTCGGGCTTTACTCCCAGTGCCTCGGTAGACGTAAACAGCGACATCACCTTCTCGTCGGACATCGAAACATCCATAACCTTAATGCCCGTGAATTCCTCCAGATAATGGTAGATCGTCGGAACATCGTGTCCAAGCTCGTCAAGCTTGCAGATAGTATCGTGGATAGAATGGAAGTCGAAGTGCGTGGTAATATTGTCGTTCTTCATGTCGTTTGCGGGGTGCTGGATCGGGCAGAAATCAAAAATGCTCTTGCCCCTCGGCACAACGACCATGCCGCCCGGGTGCTGACCGGTAGTTCGCTTGATCCCGGTGCAGCCGATAGCCAGACGCTGCTCCTCAGCCTTATGGAAGACAACGCCCTTTTCCTCGGCGTATTTTTTTACATAACCGAAAGCTGTCTTGTCGGCAACCGTTGCGATAGTACCCGCTTTGAACACGTTTTCCTTGCCGAAAAGCACCTCGGTGTAACGGTGGGAGCGTGACTGATATTCACCCGCGATATTAAGATCGATATCGGGCACTTTATCGCCGTCAAATCCCAAAAACGTTTCAAAAGGAATCTCGTGACCGTCACGGTGGTACATCGTTCCGCACTTCGGACAATTCTTCTCGGGCAGATCGAAACCTGATCCGTAGCTTCCATCCGTAATAAATTCACTGTTGCAGCAGTTCGGACAAATGTAGTGCGGAGAAAGCGGATTTACCTCCGATATACCCGACATTGTGGCAACGAATGACGAGCCTACCGAACCTCTTGAGCCTACCAAATATCCGTGAGCCTCGGAATCCGCCACAAGCTTCTGAGCCGTCATGTACAGAACCGAGAATCCGTGCTTATTGATAGACCCCAGTTCACGGTCAAGCCTGTCCTTTACGATCTTCGGCAGCGGATCTCCGTAGATCTTCTTTGCCCGCTCCCATGTGATCGAGTTCAGCTGTTCTTCCGCTCCGTCAATGAACGGCGGGAAATTTCCGTCGGGGATCGGCTTGATCTCCTCAACCATGTCTGCGATCTTGTTAGTATTCGTGACAACGATCTCGTACGCCTTCTCCTCGCCAAGATAGTCGAACTCCTTCAGCATTTCCTTCGTAGTACGAAGATAAAGCGGCGCTTGGTGGTCTGCGTCCGAAAAGCCCTTGCCATTCATAATAATCTTTCTGTACTCCGACATATGGGGGTCGAGAAAATGCACGTCACACGTTGCCACGACAGGCTTATTCAGCTTCTCACCGAGTGAAATGACTTTACGGTTAAAATCACGAAGCTGTTCGATATCCGACACTGTGCCGTTTCTCAGCATAAATTCGTTGTTGCCGATCGGCTGTATCTCCAGATAATCATAAAAGGCTGCGGTCTTCTCCAACTGTTCATCATCTGCGCCCTCAACTATCGAGTGGAACAGTTCGCCTATCTCACACGCTGAACCGAGTATCAGCCCCTCTCGATGACGATTAAGCACCGAACGGGGTATCCTCGGGCGGCGATAAAAATAATTCAGATGTGAATACGATATCAATTTGTACAGGTTCTTTAGCCCGACAAGATCTTTCACTAATATAATAATGTGATATGTGGGTTTTCTTTTTAATTCGTCCATGGTAAGCATGGAACAGTTTTCGCAGATAACGTCATCGCCGTCAAAAGGCTTGCTTTCTTCATCGTTCATATCGTCAACAAGATAACCCTCGCAGCCATAGATAACTTTGAATTTTCCGCCTTTTTTTCGAATTGCATTCACGGCATTCATAGCATCGGGAAACGCCTGCGCAACGCCGTGATCGGTGATCGCCATTGACGTCATTCCCCACTCGTACGCTCTGTTGATGAGGTCTCCGGCAGGCGTCATTCCATCCATGTCGGACATATTTGTATGAAGATGCAGTTCGACACGCTTCACGGGCGCATTGTCAACTATCCTGACCTTCTCGCAGGTCGATATGCTGTCCGCCATTATTACGATCTCATTTTCATAACGGTCTATCTGAACACTTCCCTTGACGACTATCGACTTGCCCTTTTTCAGAAGTTCTATCGGCTTGCACGCCTCGATCGTATCTATTAATTT
>CACZCM010000153.1 GCA_902779615.1 uncultured Ruminococcus sp.
TTATCACGACAAAAATCTACTCTGAAACGATTTCAAAAGAAAAAGTGAAATGATATGTCTTTAGAATTTTGACAAAGTAGTATGGAGAGAATTTACGCAGCCAATTCACAGTCGAGTTAGTGTCTAATTGTAGTGGGCAACTATCAAAGAGACAACGAACGTGCAACGTGACTATAATATTGCAGCAAAGCAGGCACGTTGGACGTGCCGGAATGCGCGGCGAAAAGCGAAAATAAGCACAAAGCTAAACCGCGTACCGCCTGCAGGCGCATGCCTGCCACAGTCGAAAATTTGTGTTGCAAACGGCTGTGTAATTATGGTACAATGATACCATAACATTAAGAGGGGGCAAACTAATGAAACACAGCATTGATACATACAGACTGTACCGAAGTGAGGCAGTTTTTTCTCATGCTGTCCGTATTGTCGTGAATATGACGGAAACGGTAGATATAGCCGTTCTTGATTCCGCTGTAAATGCTGCGATCAAGCGGTACCCATATTTTGCGGTGAAGGTCACGGTCGACGCGGACGGAGGATTTCGGCTATCGGTTTGATATGCTCCCGGAGGAAACAACATTCTCAATGAAAGAACTTGATGCATTGTAATTAAACGACGGCTTAAAAACGGCACAAACGAGAAAAAGTCCGTATTCGCGTTTGAGTGCTTTCGCAGATACGAGCACTATTGAGGGAGATATGAGATGGAAAAGGAACTGATGAACAAGGAAGTGCTGTGTATTCTCGACACACGGCAGATACAGCGCTTTATATTTCACAGTAATTCGTATATTGACACACTCGGCGGCAGCGACCTTATAACACATATTCTCGACGATGCGATCCGATTCGCTCTGGAGAATATCGAACCCAAGATACCGTCGGATCAATGTGATCTTTCCGTGAATCCCGATGTTGAGCGTATCCCGTATTTTGCAGACGAGAAAATACAATTTCAGATGATTGTCTGCGCCGCAGGTAACGCGATGTTCATAGCCCGCACAGGCGAACTTTGTCAAAGGATCGTCAGAAAGATATCGCGTTATTATCTCGACCACGCTTATTCGCTGGGGCTTGCGGCGGCTGTCACGGAAAAAACAGACGATCTCGGCAATGATGTTTTCAGGCTTTACCAAAAACTTACCGAGGTCAAGGCGTCATCCGATGTTTCCGACCCGATCGGCGCTTTGCCTGTTGTGATAAGGGAGAAGAACACGGGCGATCCCGCTGTCGGTAAAGATGAAATGACAGGCGAGTATTACTCGATGGCGTCCTTACTTCGCAGAGCCGAAGCGAGAAAAAGAAGCGCTGTCATAGAAATGAAGGATATCAAGCCGACAAAGGCTGCAAACGGCAGCGAATACCTCGCCGTGATACACGCGGACGGGAACAATCTCGGGATAACGATAGGCAGGCTGCTGCAAAATTCTGCGGGCTACGAGGACGGCATTCGTGCCAGACGCCGTATTAACAAAACGGTCACAGCGACATTTCGGCGTGCACAGGAAAAAACGCTGCGCGATCTGGAGAGGTATTATCACTCGCGCTTTGGCAACAGCGCGGAGTTTTCCCACGTGTTCCACTCCGTACACCAGGCAGGCGACGATATAAACTGTATTTGCAGCGCAGATATGGTTGTTCCGTTTATGAAGGCTCTTTACAATAATCTCAACGGCGCAAAGCTGTGGGATTCGGAGGAGCTTACGATCCCGCTGTATGTGTGCGCGGGAGCCGCGTTTGTTACACCCGAAACGGATTTTCATACGGCGTTCCACATAGCCGAGGAATGCTGCAAAAGCGCAAAAACAGCGGCAAAAAAGGAATGCAATCTGAGGGATGGACTTGCGGGCAGCTGGATAGATTTCCATATCTGCAGCGCTTCAGATATGCAGGAACTCGATATGCTCAGGGAGCAGTCATATATTACAAAGGAGCGCGTCAATTTAATGCTCCGCCCATATACTCTTGACCCCGAGGACAGCGGCAAGACGTATTCCTTTGAAAAGCTGCTTCAAAGAGCGGCTGCCATCAAAAACTCGCCGCTTAACAACTATCAGCGTAAGATACTGCGTCAATCGTACGTTATGGGACGAACCGAATTCGGAAAGTGGGTGCGGCTGCTCAAGCGTGACGGCATAGACCTGAATTTGCTTCTCGGTTCACCGCTTTACGAGGACAGCGACAGGAATACCCACGCCGTGTGGTTTGACGCGGCGGAGCTTTCGGATTTTGTTTGATCAAACATGGTGATCTGTTATGTATGTATTAAAAATAAAAACGGTCGGCGAGGTATCGCTTTGCCGTAAAACATCTCATGCGGTCGTATATCGTTACGACGTTCCGTTTGATTCTCTCGAAATACCGTACCTTCCGATGAGAAGGATCTTGAATGAAATGGGCTGCTGCCCCAATGGTGTTCAGATCGGTCTTGCTCACCCCGACGGATATCAGGGACTTATAACTTCTGCCGTAAAGCTGCTTCACGATATGCCGAACTGTGCAAGATTTATACGCAGCCATTTCACAAACGAGCGTTTCATTAAGGAGAAAGGGTACAGCATCAGATGCTTAAAAGCGGGGCTTACGCTGTTTGCAAATATTTCATTTGACGAAGAAAAACAAGATGAGCTGAGTAATATGATCTCCTCGGTAAAGCGTATCGGCGTTTCCGACGACGGGATAACGGGCGATATCGAGATAGAACTGCGTCGGATCGCCGCATACCCCGATGGATATCTCACTATGTCGTCAAAGTGCCGATACCGCTCGCTCGACTATTCAGTAATGTGCTGCTTACCCCCGCTTGCTTTCACGCTCCCTACGCAGATGATGCAAAGACATATACATATATCCCCGGAGAGGTGATAAAGGACGAGCTGTCGCGCCATATCGGAAAAAATGACAAAATAGATCTTGACCGTCTTATTTGTTCCAACGCGTATATAAGCAGCGGAACAATGCGGATGCTCCCGACTCCGATCTGCGTCTCGGTAGTAAAACTTGATAAAGAGGAGCTGAGATACCGCCTGGCTCCCGGCAAGGATCCAAGCATCGCGGAGCAGGATATCGTCCTGCCGGGAACGTATACCGAAGGAGTACAAGACCATTTGGTGCGCTACACATCGCCACTGACAGAGCATATCGTGGCTGATGACGAAAATGTATATGACGCTTTATCTGCAGGACAGATATTCAGCGGAACGATTTGCGGAACGGACGAGGAGATACGGGCGATCGCGGACTTCATAAACAACAATTCTCTGACTCACCTTGGAAATCTCACCCTCGACGGCTTCGGCTCCGTATATCGCAGGGCAGACCGCCTTCATGAGGCGGGAATACCGAGCGAGGTCATGGCTTCCTGCTTCGATGTTTGCTGTGTTTCCGACACGCTGATAATAAATGATATGGGAATGCCTTCATGCCGTGTGGAGGATCTGCTCGCAGAGATCGAATACAAGCTCGGTGTTTTCGGAAAGCTTAAGATCGTCGGGAAATATATCAGCGTATGTCAGGATTGCAGAAAAAATTCTGAATGGGGCGTTGAGCGAGCCGACGCAAGATGCTTTGCCGCAGGCTCGGTGCTGCGTCTGGAAACTGCCGACGAGCCTCTCGATATATCGGTAATTCTTCATTGCTTTATCGGTGAAAGAAACAGTATCGGCTACGGAGAAATTGCTGCTTATCCCGCAAAGGGTCAATACTATCGCCTTGCCGAAAAGACAGTCCCCTGCCTCTTTCGGAAGGTACGTCAAAGTTATTATGAACAGATACCGGTTGCAGTTTTGTGATTCGGTCAAGGGTACTGACGGCGGCGCATCAAACGTCATGTGACGAAAGAGGAAGCCTTTTTGAAGCTTTTACGGATATATAGAAAGTAGGCTAAACAGAACAATGCGTATAAAAAGAGTTCACATCTTATGCCTTTCTGTTTATTACAAAAGATAGAAAACAGTTTGACATTCAAGTTAGTATACACTTTATTGTCCCGTTTATCTTGATACGGACGCAAAGCTTAAAAGAGATAAATATGTACATCCGGGTATGAAGAATGTCAATACACGAAAAATCAACGACGAGGTCTTTATTTACGATCCGGTTAAGGAATGAGCATATGAAAAGCCTTATTTTTACATTATCTCCGGCGTGCCGTAAACAATGCTATAAACCTTATACGCTAGAGCAAAAGATCCTCAAAGAGTAATTCTCCTATCTGCGAGGGTCTTACGATTTATCTGAAACATTAAGATGTTTCACGCAGTTAGATATAACAAATTGTTTTTGCTGCGCATCTTGACAAAAATAATAACAGGCGTTATAATTGGTTAGTAAGGGCTAATCAAAAGAAACTGCGCTGATGAATTCTAAAAGCTTTGATATAAGACAGGCGATAATTAACAGCGGTAAAGAAAAGTTTCTTGAAAAAGGGTTTGAAAGAGCTTTACTGAGAAATATCTGTAAAAGCGAATGTCACTACGGGTGCGTTTTATTCTTACTTTGATAAAAAGAGGATAGTTCTTCGATCATGGTGCAGCCTACGATAGAAGAAATAAAGATGTTCCTGCGTTAAGTAACATTGACAACAAAGAATAAAGGAGAAGAAATATGGATCTGAAATTTGGCGATATTCAAGAAACAGCGCTTATCCCGCTTGCGATAAAGGCGTCGGAAACATCGAGGGAAAACGCGAGGATAACAGACCGGAAGGCGAAGGAGATCATCGACACACTGGGCGTTGACGTTAGCAAATACGACCCGTTCCTGTCACACGAGGGCGTTGTCGCAAGGACGATAATGTTCAGAGAAAAGCTTAAAGAGCTTATACAAAAATATGATAAATCTCGGCTGCGGCTTTGACGATAAGTTTGAGCAGGTCGATAACGGAAAAATTACGTGGTTTGACGTTGATCTGCCCGATCAGATAGCCGTCAGGCGTAAGGTGTATGAGGATCGCAGCAGATGCGTTATGCTCGACGGCAGCGCGCTTGACGGCGCATGGACTCATATGATCCCAAAGAGCAAAATGTACATCGTCGTCATGGAAGGCGTGCTGGAGTATTTCTCGAAGGAGCAGGTCAGAACGTGCCTCAATATGCTGTGCGATTCGTTTGAGCATGGTTATCTTTTGGCGGAGCTTCATTCGCCGTTTCTGGAGAAAAACTCAAAGCACCACGACGCCGTCAAGCACACGAACGCAGCCTTCGGCTGGGGCACGAAGTCGGGCGAGGAATACCTGCCGCTCGAACCTCGTCTGACGCTTGTGTCCGAGCAAAGCTACAATGACGAGATGAAGAAGTATTCTGTCCGCGGCAAGCTGTTTGCGATCATAGGGAAAAAACTGAATAATCGTCTTGCAGTATTTAAATGGTAAAAGGAGAAATATGTTTTATGAAAAAATGGGATAAGAAAAATGCGCTGCGTATACTGCTGTATTCTTTTCTGTATTTCGTCACAACGCTGATCGTATGCGTGTTGGGTTCGGTGCACCCGATAATGTTCGTTTGCTATCAGATAACGGCAGGACTTTTGATTACGGGAGTAGTTATCACTGCGTTTGACAAGGTCAAATCGTTCGGAGTTCCGCTGTGCCTTTCGGTATTTATGATTCTTGTGTTCTTTATAATACAAGACGCAAGCCTGTGGCACTGCATACCGCTTTTAGTTATCGCGGCTATAGCCGAGATCATACGAGCAGCCGCTAAATATTCGTGGAAAGGCGATATAGCCGCCGCTGTTATAATGTCGTTTTCCACATTCGGCTATTATGGGCAGATATGGTTCAACCGTACATACACATACGATTGCGCAGTTGAAGAAATGCCTGCGGGATATGCCGATACATTGATGTCGGTCAGCCCGATGTGGGCTTTGCCTGTGGTTGTTATTGTTGGTATTCTTGTCAGCATTGGTATAGCGGAGCTTACAGCAAAGCTATTCAAGCTTGAAAAGATAAAATGATTCAATACCAAGGGCTAAAAAGGATCGACGCAATAAGTTATTAACTGTATTCTTGGCGCCGGTCTTCTGTTCTGCGATCACGATAATGCTGTTTCGGCGGTGGCATTTATTCAAGACAAGAGATTCTTTTCATCGGCACCTAAAGAAGCTCGGGAAGTAATACAGCCGAGAGATAACGAGCTGTTTTACGGTGCCGGAGTCATTGGTTGGACTCTAATGAAATTTGCTGTTCGTATGATATTGGGCGTCGGTGTTATATCTATTTGGGACGGTTTCAGAAGCTGCACCAATTATACGCTCACAAAATAAGCGTCTGTTTTTTACAACAAATATATCACAACAATTTACTATACTGATGACAATTATGATGATGATTTTCAGAATTGAAGTATTATCACACAAATACCGCCGCTTGTCCGTGAAAAATCTGACAGTAGTGACAGAAATCTGACAGTAATCTGACAGTAGATTTTGAGGATTTTCGCCTAAAAACGGCTTGGTTAAGCCATTTTTCACATGACCTGACAGTTGTGACAGTACTTTTT
>CACZCM010000154.1 GCA_902779615.1 uncultured Ruminococcus sp.
TGCTAAACCCGCATGAAATCTATGTTTTCCTGCGTTTTTCGGTTCGCTCTCTTGAAGAGTGCTTGTATATAATATCACATTTTTTGCCTTGTGTCAACAAGAAATGTCATAATTTTTACAAATCGGCAGCTTGCCTAACTTTTGTGCTTAATGGTGATTATTATAGTTGCTTTATTTTAATGTTTACCACATCTCCTATAGTCTTTCCGATCTTCCTTCTTACGCCTTTTGTAATTATCAATACGCAGCGCATATTTCCGTTTTCGTCAATAACTCCCATATTGTATAGGCTGCCGATAAATCGCTCTCCGTTGATCGTCGCCTCAACATCGACCCTTGATTTTCCAAATTCAGCCTTTACATCATGGGGAAAAATAATATATGCGGAATCGCTGCTTCCGCGGTGTATTACCGCATCAAAGCCATATACTCTCATTTTGCACCTCACAAATGGGGAAGGGCACAACTGTTGTCAGTTATGCCCTTCAGGAAAGAAAAATATGAAAAAAACGTAATTAGCTAATTTTATGGCGCTAAAGCGTTCATTCGTCCTAATGCCCTGTGTATAAATACCTCGGCATCGTTATGCGTTCTCCTCCGCCTTCCTCTGCTCGATTACTTTATTCGCCACATTCTGCGGAGCGTCCTCATAGCGTGCAAATTCAAAGTCAAAGCCGCCTCTGCCTTGTGTCGCCTGTCTGAGGAATATCGCAAAGTCATGCATTTCAGCCATCGGAACGTCAGCTTCGATCGTCTGGTAACCTGATTCCGCAGGATTCATGCCAAGCACTCTGCCTCGGCGTTTAGTGATCTCGCCCATAATATCGCCCATATTGCTGTCGGGAACTGTCGCTTTAAGCGAACCGATGGGTTCAAGCAGAACAGGCTTAGCCTGAGGCAATCCGTTTTTATACGCAATAGACGCAGCTGTTTTGAACGCCATTTCAGACGAGTCTACCGGGTGATACGAACCATCATACAGAGTCGCTTTCAATCCTACAACGGGATATCCCGCAAGGGGACCCTTTGTTATGCTGTCACGCAGACCCTTTTCAACTGCGGGGAAGAATCCCTTCGGAACAGATCCGCCTACTACTCGCTGGTCGAACAGGAGATCTTCTCCGTCATACGGCTCAAATTCGATCCAAACATCGCCGAACTGTCCGTGACCGCCCGACTGCTTCTTGTGTCTGCCCTGAACCTGAACCTTTTTCTTGATCGTTTCTCTGTATGCAACCTTCGGCGTGTCGAGCGTAACGTCAATACCATATTTATTTTTAAGCTTAGATACGACAACGTCGAGATGCTGTTCACCCAATCCGGAGATTATCATCTGATGAGTTTCATGATTATGATTGTAAACAAGCGTTTTATCCTCTTCGCAAAGCTTCAGAATGCCTTGTGCCACCTTGTCTTCATCGCCTTTTTTCTTCGGCGCGATCGCCATTGAGTAGGACGGCTTCGGATAATCTATCGCTTCGATCGTCACTTTTCTGACAGGAGAGCAAAGCGTGTCGCCGGTCTGTGTATTAAGCAGCTTAGCGATACAGCCGATATCGCCTGCGCCGACAAAAGAAACCTCTTCCTGCTTCTTTCCTTTCGGAATAAGAACCTTTGTAATGCGCTCACTCTCTCCCGTGCGCATATTCAGAAGCGGCGTTGAAGCCGATACCTTGCCTGAAATAACCTTAAAGAACGAAAGCTTGCCTACAAACGGGTCGCTGACAGTCTTGAACACAAGCGCCGCAGTTGCCGCATTCTGGCTTACCGCAAGCTCCACTACATCACCGTTCGGGTCGGAGCCGATCTCGCTGCCCTTAGCAGCGGCATTAGGCGCAAGCCAAACCAAGCTATTGAGGAACTGATCGATACCGTAAGTAAGCTGGGCATCGCCGCAGAAAACCGGGCAGATCGAGCCGTCCTTAACGCCCTGAGAAACGCCCATAATGATCTCCTCGGGCGTAAACTCCTCGCCCATAAGGAACTTATCGAGAAGCTCTTCGCTCGTTTCGGCAACAGCCTCTTTGATCGCCGTCCTCAGACCTTCCAAGCGGTCGCCCATATCGGGCAGGGGAACCTGCTTCACGCTGCCATTTTCATATTTATATGCTTTATAATCGAAAAGATTGACGTAAGTATTGGCCTGACCGTTCTCGATATACGGAACCACAACGGGGCAAACCGAGGGGCCGAACTCGGACTTCAGCGTTTCAAATACGCGATAGAAACGCGCGCTCTCATCGCAAAGACCGTTTACAAAAAAGATCTTTGTTAGTCCCTGCTTGTCGGCAAGCTTCACTGCCTTTTCGGTGCCGATATTGACGCCGTTTTTACCAGATACGACGATCACTGCGCTGTCTGCGGCACGCATACCCTCGTACAAGCCGCCCTGGAAATCGAGAAGTCCGGGGGTATCGATAATATTTATTTTATTGCCCTTCCATTCAATAGGAGCAATGGAGGACACAACGGAAACCTTTCTCTTTATCTCCTCGGGGTCGAAATCGAGGATAGTATTGCCGTCTTCGATCTTACCGAGGCGGTCGGATGCGCCTGAAAGATAGAGCATTGCCTCAGCGAGAGAAGTCTTGCCGCAGGAACCATGGCCTGCGAGTGCGATATTGAATATCTTATTCGGTTCATACTGTTTCAATCGGATTAACTCCCTTCATTGCTAAATGCAGTCAATTTGGTATCTTGGGAACATGACAAATAATAATTCCCACCAATTATTAATTATATCACTTTTTCACAAAAAATCAACGGATAATCGAGTACTTTTATAAAATCAACTGATTGCACTAAAATTGACCTTGTTTATTGGTTATTTTACCGAAAAAAAGACCTATCAAATCACACAAGATAGTCATTTCTAACTCGGCCCGACTAGCGATCGCATTAAAAATGATTATGGGTTAGATATTGAAAAGCTACTTATGTTTTTACTGTACATTTAGTCATGCAGTAAAGTTTCATTGCAGATTAAGCGAGATAAGATCTGCCTGCGGGGTGCGGATCTCCGGTGGAGACCACGGCGCAGCAGAAGCACCGACCGACGCGCAAGCGGAGACCTCCGTCCCTGCACTCTGCCCGCTTTTGGAAAAAAGCGGGGCAAAAACTTCAAACTTTGCTCTAGCTGACTAAAGTTAGTACAAATGGGTATCCGGCGGCATTGTCATTAACTTAAGGTTCGATATAGCACAGCATAAAGTTTTCGCCAAGTCTTTTTCAAAAAGCTTGCGGTTTCCAAAGGCAGATAGTCTTGCCTGCCGGCTCGGTCGGTGCTGTTGCCTGCGGCAACAGCTGCAACCGGCAGACCGCACCCCCACACCCTCGGCAGCTTTTTTGAAAAAAGCTGCGCAAAAAACTTTTAATTAATATTTTTTTACTCGTTCAAAAGCCGTGATACCCCGCCGCCGTTAACTTATCCAAACAATATGACAAAAAAACTCCCTCACAGAGTCATTCAGTGAGGGAGTGCCTAAAGTCAATATTACTTTGAAATAGCCTTGACAATAGCCTTGCGGATAAGATCCACAGGTATCATTGTCAACGCAAGGATCAATACAACGCACCAGCCGGTGATTCCGAACGGTACGCAGCTGAACATACTTCCAATAAACTTGAACGGAGCGAGCGGGATCAGCGCACAGTTCACGATCAAAGCCTGAATAGCTATGATAGCCAGCATTACACGCACAAAATTCGGGTTCTCCTTTAAGCCCTTGAAAACACCAAATCCATCGTCACGAACGTTGAATCCGTTTGCAAGCGCTGCGAGGATAAACAGAACAAAGTAGCCCGTCAGACGAATATCCATAGGCATATTCATTTTCGCAAGCTCGTCTGCGCTGTAAACTGCGGGAGTGTTTCCGAAGAACGATTCAAATGCGGGCAGCTTGAGGAACAGGAAGCTGATGATCGTCAGCCAGCAGCCCATAACGCCGATCTGAGCGAACATCTGCTTGCTGATGATGCTCTCGTCTCTGCGGCGGGGCTTCTCGTTCATGTACTTTTCAAGCGCAGGCTCGTTGCCGAGCATGATAGCTCCGAGGGAGTCCATAACGAGGTTTACAAAGAGAAGGTGTGTTACCTTCAGCGGCTCTTCAATGCCGAAGAACGGTGCGATCGCGCTGACAACTACCGCAGCTACGTTGATAACAAGCTGGAAGCGGCAGAATTTCAAGATGTTGTGATAGATAGTTCTGCCATACCAGATAGCGTCCTTGATCGACCTGAAGTTGTCGTCGAGAATAACGATCTTGCCGGCTTCTTTTGCTGCCTCGGTACCGCTGCCCATCGCAAATCCTACGTCTGCACGCTTTAGTGCGGGGGAGTCGTTTACGCCGTCGCCTGTCATTCCGACAACGAGGTTCATCTCCTGGCAAAGACGAACCATTCTTGACTTATCGGTAGGAAGCGCTCTTGCGATAACTCTGATATTCGGGATCTGCTTCTTGACTTCTTCGTCGCTCATCGAATTAAGCTGCGCACTCGAAAGCGCAACGTCTGTTTTTTCCTTCAAAAGACCTGCGTCCTTAGCGATCGCAACGGCAGTTTCAAGACGGTCGCCCGTAATCATGACTACCTGTATGCCGGCGTTCTGTACCTCGCTGATAGCGTCCTTAGCCTCGGGGCGAACTTCATCTCGAATGCCTACAAGACCGATAATAACAATATCGTCATTGACCTTGTTCTCGGTAAGCTTAGATTCCGAGTATCCGAATGCAAGCACACGCATTGCCTTGTCTGCAAGCTCGTCGATCTTCTTGTCGAGGACCTTCTTGTCCAGCTTCTTTACATTGCCGTCACTGTCGAGATAGCTTT
>CACZCM010000155.1 GCA_902779615.1 uncultured Ruminococcus sp.
TTTTCGTGTTCTCTTCGCTGTCGGTGTCCTTTTTCGTGTTCTCTTCGCTGTCGGTGTCCTTTAGGATCTCCGTTTCATTTTCATCCGGCTGTGTCGGCGTACTAACGGCGTCGCCCGCAGCTGAAACCTGCGCTGTTTCGGGCAATGTATACGCACCCGCACGAACTGCGGCAGGCGCGGCTGTCAGCATCGCAGCAGCCAGAAGCAATGAAAAAAGCTTTTTCATACTCACTGCTCCCTATTCGATTATTCGGTTACTGCAGCTGCCCTTTCAGATAAACATCTATTGCGGACAATTGTTCATTTTCGAAAATAATTCCATATTTACATATATTTTCATTAATTCTACTGCATATAAACCCATAATACGATTGTATCATAAAGATCTCATTTTGTAAATTAACATTTTGTTAACTTTAATAAAACTATTTATGGTGTTAGTAATTTTTTCCATAACATTAATTCTCAAAACACCAAGCCAGTGAGTTATAAAAGCAACTCCAAATATTAGAGGGCTGGAGTTCCGAAAAAAGCCTTACCGGAATTTACCTTTTAAGCAGCCGATTATTGGATATAAGCTTAATGGATTATTGTAGGTCAGGCGACAAATCGATAATA
The DNA here is from genome assembly GCA_902779615.1 of uncultured Ruminococcus sp. Taxonomy (GTDB): domain Bacteria; phylum Bacillota; class Clostridia; order Oscillospirales; family Acutalibacteraceae; genus RUG592. Next base: position 619 of record CACZCM010000155.1, read on the forward strand.
AATCTATTAACAGCGTTAAAAAATTACAGAAAAATTACAATTTAACAATTTCGTAACAATTCTACAAGTATAGTCTGTTATAATACTAGTGTATACAACTGTAATTATCGTGCTGATGCGTCGGCGCGGACGTAATTACACAAAGCGCAGGATACGCAATATTATGCGCAAATAACTTCCGTAAAACGGAATTTGAAAGGATAAGATCGATGGAATTATACGAAGAACTGAAAGCAAGAGGGCTTATCGCTCAGGTAACTGACGAGGAAGAGATCAGAGAGCTTGTTAATAAAGGCAAGGCTACTTTTTATATTGGATTTGACCCGACGGCAGACAGCCTCCACGTTGGTCATTTTATGGCGCTGTGTCTGATGAAGCGTCTTCAGATGGGCGGCAACAAGCCGATCGCCCTTGTCGGCGGAGGAACTGGAATGATCGGTGACCCCTCTGGAAGAACAGATATGCGCCAAATGATGACAAAAGAAACGATCGACCACAACTGCGAGTGCTTCAAAAAGCAGATGAGCAGGTTCATTGATTTCTCCGAAGGAAAGGCTCTGATGGTGAACAACGCCGACTGGCTGCTCGGGCTGAATTATATTGAGGTGCTTCGTGAGGTCGGATCGCATTTTTCGGTCAACAATATGCTCAGAGCAGAATGCTACAAGCAGCGTATGGAGAAAGGGCTTAGTTTTCTTGAGTTCAACTATATGATAATGCAGAGCTACGACTTCTATAAGCTTTTCTGCGACTACGGCTGCAATATGCAGTTCGGCGGAGACGACCAGTGGAGCAATATGCTTGGAGGCACCGAACTGATCAGAAGAAAGCTGGGCAAAAACGCATACGCAATGACGATCAATCTTCTTCTTACCTCCGAGGGCAAGAAAATGGGCAAGACTCAGAAGGGCGCATTGTGGCTTGACGCCGAGAAGACAAGCCCTTATGAGTTCTATCAATACTGGAGAAACATCGGCGACGCAGATGTTATCAAATGTCTGAAAATGCTGACGTTCCTGCCTCTTGAGGAAATAGCGGAGCTTGAAAAGCTCGAAGGCTCGGAAATCAACAAAGCTAAAGAGGTCTTGGCATTTGAAACAACGAAGCTTATACACGGCGAGGAAGAGGCGATGAAGGCGCAGCAGTCTGCAAGGGCGCTGTTTGGCGGCGGAGCACAGCTTGAGAATGTTCCGACTGCGGAGCTTGGCGTAGGCGACTTTGCTGACGGCAAGATCGGTATTCTCGAGCTTTTAGTTAAAGCAGGACTTGCCCCCTCAAAAAGCGAAGCAAGACGCAACGTGACCCAAGGAGGCGTTACGGTTGACGGCGAAAAGATCACCGACCCGAATGCGGCCGTGGAAATAGAGCTTGCACAAAGAGCAGACGGCGTAATGGTGAGAAGAGGTAAAAAGGCGTACAAAAAAGTAATAGTTAAATAACGATTTCGAGTGAAGTTAGGTCAAAATGCTTTTCATTATATAATATCCATACCGCAGTATTTTGGATAATGTTTTAGGCTTGGCGATCGAACAACACTACAAAACGCCGAAAAGGAGGCACGACTATGAACAAAACAGACAAAGTGTCGATACCTAACGGTTTTCTGGCATTGATCGTACTTGTTATATTCATATCGGGCATTGCGACAATGCTTGTTTCCGGGCACAAAATGAATTCGGGAACGGTACCGGCACAAAACGACACAAACCAATCTAACACCGACGCATCTTTGGGTGATTCACTCTCGGGGCTGAACTCTCAGGCTGCTGCGCCGAACGCATATGAAGACAAAAGCAATTTGCCCGAGGGATATCGACTGATCACGGTACTGAACGAAGATGTATATAAGGGTGAGCTGATCCTTGTCAATTATCTGCACCCGTCAATGATAGATGGCGAAAACCTTGTCAACATATATGACAATGCGACTGACTCGGTTGGCGTTAAGGACAACGATATGTTCATCAACGAGGCAGTCGTCGAACCAATAAACAGCTTCTTTGACGAATTTAAAAAGGAAAAAGGCAATACGTCTGTTCTTATTTCAAGCTCATACAGAAGCAAGGAAGCCCAGACAAAAATATATAACGATTCGATCAAGGAAACAGGCGAGAAATCTACTGCTTATTATGTTTCTGTTCCGGGTTATTCGGAACATCAGACAGGCTATGCATTCGATACAGCCGCATACAATTACGAGGGCGACATGGTCGAACTTGACGGCGAAGGCGATTTCTCGTGGCTTTCCGAGAACTGCGACAAATACGGCTTCATTCTTCGCTATCCGAGCGACAAAACAAATATTACGGGGATCGGATACGAGGCATGGCACTTTCGCTATGTAGGCATTCCTCATGCGATATTTATTAATCAGCACAAGCTGTGTCTTGAGGAGTATATCGAAGGAATAAAAAGCTATACATTCGATAAAGGCGGACTGCTTATCGACGGCGGCAAAGAAGGAAAATGGGTAGCGTTCTACATTCCGAAGCTGGAAGCGTTCAACAATACCGATATTCCCGTTCCGACAGATACCGCAAAAACGCCCTATACGATCTCGGGAAATAATATCGACGGATTCATTGTCACAGTCGATGTAACTAAGGACGTGCAGAATGCACTTACCCAAACGGCGAGAGCTGACTGGAGTTTTGATAATTCATCGCTTCTTATCAGCGGATTCCATGATTATGATCCGGAGACCGACAGTTCGCCAACGTCCTCAAGGTCGACAGACGGCGACAACAACGGCGGTTGGGAATCAGACCCCTTCTGGGACGAAGACCACGACCAAGAGGGAACAGAGCCGGACGCAGAGGACTATGAGAGCCGTTTTGACTATGTTGATTACTACGATGAAGTAGACGAGGATTAGCGGCAGATAGATTCCGTGAAGCATTATTCACACCGATCCTCTCCCCCACTGCACATTCTTCCCCCGGAGAAATGATCGAAGGATTCAGTCACCCGAAAAGTTATTTCATTTTAATAATAATTATCATTAAATAGTATTTACGCATTAACTCCTCCGCCACTTATAAACTAAGTGAAGCGGAGGGGTCTTTTTTTAAGCTCGTATTTAGCATGATACACGATTTCGTATTATATCAAATATACCGATAAATTCGTAACTCATTCAAAAGCTGTGGTCATACATATAAAATGTGTTGACAAACAGCAATATTTTGTTTATAATTAATACAGATCAATATGAACGGAGAATGAATATGAAAGCAAAGATCAGCGACGGAAGCGACAATACTTCCAAGAAAAGCGCAAATAACGAACGAATCAAGATCACTCCCGAAATGCTTAAGGACGGAACTGTCCTCTGCGGACTGGTTCTAAGGTTTATTAACAATCGCAATCAGGAGAATATGTTTTCGCTGCTTTCATGTCTTCGTGATTCAAACGTTTTTGTGCCGTGCGAGGTAAATATGAACGGCAGCGATCTTGAGATCGGCGGTCGGGGCGATAACCCCGTGATGTTCCCCGTACACCACAAAATGACCATCAAACCGCAGCTTTACAAAGCAACAAACGGAAACGTATATATGCCGTTCTATACAAGGCAGGAAAATGCAAAGCCCTCACAGCTAAAGGATGCGTCGCTTATCAATCTGCCATATATGCAGCTCGTAGATATGCTGCATGACAACGAGTCCTGCAGCGGCTTCGTTGCAGACCCGTTGCTTTATAACGTAGTTCTGGATGAAGATCTTGTCAGAATATCGACCGAGCTGCCGAGCAGGCTTGCAAGATCGTAATGTTTATCAATGTGTATTGGAGGTAATTGAAATGGGATTTTTTGACAATTTAGACAGCATAAGCCGCAAACTTACCGACCTTGGTCAGAATGCATTCAACCAAGGTGCAGCTTTTGCTGATTCGGCTAAAACCAAATTTAAGGCTAACGAGCTTGAGCGCAAAATGGACGCCCTCTATACGCAGCTTGGACGCAAATATTTTCAGATGATAAAAGACGATCCCTCCGCAGATGATCGTGAAACGGTGGAGCAGCTTTTCAAAATGCAGGCAGAATACGAAACCTACGCTGCCGAGGCGAGAAAAGAGCGCGGTGTATCGGTATGCCCAAATTGCGGTGCAGAGGTCACTTTCGGCACTGCATACTGCAGCACCTGCGGAAAACCAATGTCACACCCGGGC
>CACZCM010000156.1 GCA_902779615.1 uncultured Ruminococcus sp.
TTGACGATATCGAAGATACGCTCACAATGGAATACTATACGCCGAAAGGCAAAATCAAGGAGAGTGGAATTACTATGATGACAGAAGAACAGAAAAGCAAGATAGCAGAACTCAGGGGACAGGGAGTACCGTTCAGCAAGATCGCAAAGCAGCTTAACTTGAACAGAGATACAATCAAATCATACTGCCGAAGGTACGGGATAGGAGTTAATGTAGAAAGCGTTGACACAAATTCACCACACTGCAAAAACTGTGGTGCTGTGATCGTTCAGCCACCTAAGAAAAAGAAGAAAACATTCTGCTGCGACAAGTGCAGAAATGCGTGGTGGGCGGCTCATCCCGATAAGATCAACAAAAAAGCAATGTACACGCATATTTGCGTTTACTGCAAATATGAGTTTGAAGCTTACGGAAATGCTAATCGGAAATATTGCTCACGAGAGTGTTATATGGCGGAAAGGTTTGGTGAGTAAAGAAGATACTTGCAAGATATTCTAGAAACGAATTTATGCAAATCTTCTTTCTACTATGGATATAATCTGACACCCTAAACTATTTGCTCGAAAAAGTGACACCATACTTGTATAGTATTATAGAATTGAAATAAAGCCCGCAGACGACATAAGGAATGCTCGTCTGCGGGCTATTCATGTGTGTGTGAATCTCAGAAATAAAGCTAAATGAAGTCTTCTTAAAGCTGAAACCAAAGTGGACTTACAAATAACGCCAACAGAAAACCAACTATCAGAGAAACAGACATTTGTTTTGGATTATTGTATAGAACGATAATTGAGATGGCAAATACAAGCACATATAGAAAACCTTTTGTAGAGATATAAAATAACCCCATCGAAAAGCAAGAAAGAATGAATACTGCTGTTATCAATATATCCAACATTACAGACACCTTGCTTGTGCCTTTTGCGTACCAGCATAATACAGCGAGAAAAGGTGACAGCAACGTAAAACCGTACCATATCATCATGTATGATGTGGGGTTAAATCCGCTGATAATAATCATGTAAATATGATAGGAGATACACATTCCTGTGAAAAAGACAAACACATTGAGCGCCGCTCGAAAAGACGAATAACTGAAAACGGCTATTGTTAATGCTATCAACAGCCAGATTGCAATATCAAAAAAGAAATTGCCAAGATCGAGGTTTTCGATTATTTTATGCCATAGTATTGTGCTGTCAAGCGCAATGTTATCAAGCCATTGGAGAGAATTACGAGTATTACGACTGTTGCAAAAACAGCCACGCTGCTGATAAAGGCATTTTAAATAGAATACTGTTTTGGTGTTCGTATTTTATCCATTTTTTTTTTGATTACGGTTGTTTTCTGTTTCATACTGATAGTTACACCTCGTAGGTTGTAATGCAATAATAGCCCTAAGAGTAAACGTACCATTTACTTGCTTTATAGGTTTTTTTATAAGCTAAACTTCTTTAAATACTTTTATGTTAAGAAAACTCTTCTCTAAGTCTTCTCAAAAACAGCTCCGCGATAGGGGAGAAGATCTGGTATTTCTTCCAGATGATGTACATATTTGTCTCGAGTGTTGGTCTGATCGGTCGAAAGCATAAGCCGCTTTCTTCGCTTGTGTCGATGAGATGATCAAATGTAAGAAGATAGCCCAGCCCTTCTCTCACGAATACAGAGCCGTTGTAAGCGAGATTAATTGTTCCTGCGAAATTGAACTTATCCATATTATCGCCGCACCAGCGAGGAAAATCCACACGTATAGATTGCTCGGAGCAGAACAGCGGCAGACCGTACAAGTCCTCAAAAGTAATCTCTGCTTTCCCCGAGAGCGGACTGTCACGCCGCATGACAAGCCCCCACACGTCGCTTTCGGGGATAGTGAGATAGTTGTACTTTGAAAGATTTGGCGGCTCGACGATCACCGCAAGGTCGAGAAGCCCCCTGTCGAGCCGTTCTGCAACAGGCTCGGTGTCGCCGCTGAAAACATGAAAGACAAAATTCGGGTACTGCTCCTTAAATAATTTGATACTCCGTGCAAGGTACTTGATGAGATAGCTCTCGGCGCACCCGATGCGTATTTCTCCGCCGATAATATTGTCAAGCTGGCTGAACTCCTCGGCGGTCTTGTCCACCATTGTAAGAATATCCTCCGCTCGTTTTCTCAAAAGCATACCCTCATCTGTGAGGTGCATACTCTTGTTTGTCCTCACAAACAGAGAGTGACCAAGCTCCTCCTCGAGTTTCTTTATCTCCTTTGATAACGATGGCTGCGAGATGTGCAGGCGCTGCGCCGCTCTCGTCATGTTTTCTTCTCTTGCTATTTCCATAAAGTATCGTAAAATTCGTATTTCCATATTGACACCTCCGTTATATCTATTATCTCACATTTTGCCATTCCTGTAAAGAATGGCAAGCGATAATTAATAGGTATTTTACATTTTAAGATTTATCTGTTATACTTATATCAGACAAAGAACAGAGGTGATATCATGGCGAATGCAGCGGACGAAAAAGCGATGATAACGGAGAATCTGACAGATATAGGGCTTGACGGCAGCAGTATTTCACGATGCATTGATATGCTCGAAAATGGTATATACTCAGATCTGGAGAAGTTTCTTTCAATTTACCGCAGAGAGCTTCTTGACAGTGTTCACGAATACAACAGACGCATTGACTGCCTTGATTATTTCACCTACAGATTAAAACAACGGAGGTAAAGCAAAATGAAAAACGAAGAATTGGTACTCACGAAAGAATGGGACAAGACTTTCCCGAAGTCCTACAAGGTCGATCACAGGAAGGTGACTTTCCACAATCGCTACGGCATTACGCTTGCGGCAGATATGTACACGCCGAAAAACGCAGAGGGCAAGCTTCCTGCTATAGCAGTCTGCGGCCCGTTCGGCGCGGTCAAGGAGCAGTGCAGCGGATTGTACGCTCAGACGCTTGCGGAAAGAGGCTTTCTGACGATAGCGTTCGACCCGTCCTTTACGGGAGAGAGCGGCGGCGCTCCGAGATATGTTGCGTCCCCCGATATCAACACGGAGGATTTCTGCGCCGCGGTAGATTTTCTTTCCATACAGGAGAATGTTGATCCGGATAAAATCGGTATTCTCGGTATCTGCGGCTGGGGCGGTATGGCGATTAACGCCGCCGCTATTGACACACGCATTAAAGCGACAGTCGCTTCGACAATGTACGACATGACGAGAGTGAACGCAAATGGCTACTTTGACAGTGAGGACAGCGAAGAAAAGCGCAATGAAAAGAAAGTCGCTTTGAATGCTCAGCGCATCAAGGATTACAAGTCGGGCGAATATGAGCTCGGCGGCGGTGTGGTAGATCCGCTTCCCGATGACGCTCCGTATTTTGTTGTCGATTACCACGACTATTACAAAACTCCTCGCGGCTATCACGCCCGCTCACTCAACTCAAACGGCGGCTGGAACATCACCTCGTCGCTGTCGTTTATCAATATGCCTATCCTGAAATACAGCAACGAGATACGCTCCGCCGTTATGATCATGCACGGCGATAAAGCGCATTCCTTCTACTTTGGCAAAGATGCATATGAAGCGATGATAAAGGACAATCCGTATGCTGAGAACAAGCAGCTTCTCGTGATCGAGGGTGCTTCTCATACCGATCTTTATGACGGCGGTGAGAATAATGCTATCCCATTTGATAAACTTGAAGCGTTTTACAACGAGTATTTGAAATAATCTTATATGGAGGAAACAGTGATGACAACAGCAGATTTTATTGACTTCATGAACAGCGGTAAGCAGGTCACAGCAGAGTGTGGTGTGCATCAGACGATGCACAAGCTGAGTCAAGAAGCAATACGCATTACAATGGAGATCAATAACCGCTATCATACACCCGATGAGATAAACGCTCTTATGTCGGAGCTTGTTGGTGAATCTGTTGAAGTCGGGCTGTTTCCTCCGTTCTATACGGACTGCGGCAAGAACATTCATCTCGGCAAGGGTGTGTTCATCAATGCAGGCTGTAAATTTCAGGATCAGGGCGGAATCTATATCGGTGAAGGTGCGCTGATCGGGCATAACACAGTGCTTGCAACGCTCAACCACGGACTTTTGCCCGAAGAACGCCATGATCTGATACCGAAGCCCATTCACATCGGCAAGAATGTCTGGATAGGCTCAAATTCTACGCTTCTCCCGGGTGTGACAATCGGCGACAATGCCGTCATCGGTGCAGGTTCGGTAGTGACGAAGGATATTCCCGAAAATATGATAGCGGTCGGAAGCCCTGCGAGGGTGGTGAGGAGTATCTATGATGAAACTTAGATTTATTGCGGCAATTTCTTTATTTTTGATGCTGACAGCCTGCGGCAGCTACTCCGAGGACGGCTCGGATGTGACGGCTCAAAGTGAAAGCTCGTCTGTCATGATACAAAGTGACAGTGACGATACTTCCGAACCGTCTCCTCGGTCGGAGGTAATAACTGCCGAACAACAAGAGGAAAAGAAGGCTGACGGTATGCAGATGGTTATAGGAGATAAGCAATTCTTAGTAACATTGGAAATCAACGATACCGTCAAGGCTTTGACGGAAATGCTGCCCTTAACACTTGATATGACCGAGCTGAACGGCAACGAGAAGTATTATTACCTCGATACAGCTTTGCCGTCTGCTCCCGAAAAAGTCGGTCATATCAATGAGGGCGATATTATGCTCTACGGTGACAGCTGTATCGTGGTGTTCTATGAGAGCTTCGATACTCCATACACATATACAAGGATCGGGCATATTGATGATAC
>CACZCM010000157.1 GCA_902779615.1 uncultured Ruminococcus sp.
ATTATTACGCACAACGAGGCGATAGCCGATATGGCAGACAGCGTCATCAAAATTCGTGACGGCAGGATCGCCAAGATCAAAGACAACGCAAGCAAAAAACGCGCCGCCGAGCTGGAGCTTTAACGGAGGTGCAACATGACGATAAATAAAAGATACCTGCGGAGCGTCCGCTCAAATCTTTCCTTTTACGTTTCAGCGTCGCTGCTGACTATGGTTGCGCTTCTGATGTTCTATCTTTTCTACATTGCCGGCACGGGGATAAATGATTACGGAGATAAGTTCTTTGCGAGAAATCACCGTGAGGACGCAAGCCTTACGACAATGCTTCCCATTGAATCGGACGATATTGCAACGCTCGAAAAGAATCACGACGTGCAGCTCGAAAAAGAGCTTTATGTAAATACAGAGGAAAGCGACGGCACTCACGTCCGTGTTTTTCGCGCAAACAAGAAGATCGATCTTTGCGAGATCATTAAGGGAACAGCACCAAAGTCCGATAACGAAACGATGATCTCCGCAGGCTATGCCGTTGAAAACGAGGTCGAGATCGGCGATAAAGTCACGATAAACGGCAAAAAATATACGGTCACGGGCTTTTTCCTTCGCCCCGATTATCTGTATATGCTCGAAAACGTTACAGATGATTACAAGAACATCACGACATTTTTCCTTGCCATTCTGACCGATAACGAGTTTGATGATTCGTTTGGGCAGCCCTCCGCTTCGTATAAGGTCATATACAACGACCTATCGAAGGAGAAGGATTTTCGCCTTGCGGTCAATGACGATCACTATACGCTTTTGTATCTGTCCGCCGAGGAAAACGCAAGAATCAGCTTTGTTCATGAGCAGGCCGATATGTTTATTCTGTCGGCTTGGTTCATGCTCGTAATGCTGCCGTTTATAACGGTCGCGCTCATCAGCATTATTATAGGGAGAAAAATACGCAGCGAGCAGAAGATCATCGGCACGCTTTCGGCACTCGGCTACAAGCAAGGCTCGCTTATGCTGCACTATAGCTTGCTTGCGGTGATCCCGGGATTATTTGGTGGCTTATCTATGACGATAACCGCGCTGTGCTTGTCCGACTGGTTCGGCGGTCTCGGACTTGCCGATTACGAGCCGATGCAGCCTGAGTTTAAGCTGCCTGTCATGATCGCGATTGCCGGAATAGTGGTGCCGACTATCATCTACTTTATCGCAGCATTAATGAAGGTCAGAAAGCTTTTGAAAAACGACACGGTCGAGCTTCTCAGCGGTGCAGTCGGCACGCAGTCGAGAACGCACAGAATGTTTGTGAACACCAAAATGAAAGTAAAGAACAAGTTCGCGGTGCGCTCCGTTCTCGGCAGCCCCGGGCGCAGCTTCGTTGTATTTCTCGGAATTTTTCTCGGCGCTATGATCGTGGCGTTCGGCTACATCTTTATTGATTCGGTGAGGGCGGTCGGTTCTCAGGCGATGAATGAGTTCGGTACGTTTAAGTATGAATACATTCTCGATACAACTCTGACCTATACTCCCGACAACGCCGATCCGGTCATGATAGTGCCGTTTGAAAATGACAGCGGTACAAGATTTTCGCTTATGGGCGTTGATACAGACTGCGAGCGTTGGAATCTTATTGATCGCGATACGGGAAATCGCGCCGATATCGAAAACGGCTGGTATATCAGTTCGCTTTGCGCCGCAATGTTTGATCTTGATGTAGGCGATGAATTCACCTTCCGAAGCATAGCAAGCCTTGAAGAAAAGACCGTAAAGATCGACGGTATCATCAAAAACGGATATCAGAATTACATTGTTTCCACTCGTGAAAACGCATCGGAAATAACCGGGCTTGAAGCTTCGCTTTACAACTGCGTTCTCACAGACAAAAAACGCAGCTTTGACGGCGACATCGTTCGCGAGATCATTACAGCCGACACCTTTAAAAATCAAATGGAAACCATGCTTAAGGAAATGAGCGGCTTGGTTTACGCTATGATAATAATAGGCGCTGTGATCTGCATTGCCTCGCTTTACGTTTCGGTCGATATGCTTGTATCGGAGAATGCGAATAATATCTCCATGCTGAAAGTTCTCGGTTATGACCGAAGAAAAATCGACAATATGATACTCAATGGCAATCATCTCCTGCTCATACCGGGTATTATCATCGGAATTCTCACCGCCTACGGTATGATGGCGTGGTACTCCGCAAGCTTCGTTGAAACGGAGGGACTGATAATCCCGGTCGCATTCACGATACCGCACATAGTTCTGACAGTCGGGATAGTTACGCTTTGCTATTTTGTGTCGCTCACTATGGTGAGAAGAAAGATCGAAAAGATCGACATGGTAGAGAGTCTGAAAGATCACAGAGAGTGATGAAAAATGATGAAGCAAAACTTATTATACCACTTGACAAATCACGGTTAGAAGTATTAAACTATAATTAGTTATATACATATAACCGTTTGACTATGATAGAAAAAGAAAGGACGATAATTATGTTAGGTATCTTTAAAAATCAGAAGTTCTGGTGCGTTGTAGCAGGAGCTGCAGGCGTTATTGCAGGAGAAAAGCTCGTGAAGTCAAAAAAGGCGAGAGAAGTCGCAGTAAACGGTCTTGCTAAGGGCATGAAGCTCAAGTACGATGCGGAAGAAGCCTTCCAGAGTATCAAGGACGAGGCGGAGGACGTGTGCTACGACGCACGAAAGAAAGCGGCTCAGGAGGACGAGGCTGCTTCTGATGCTGCTGATGAAAGTGCTGTGAAGGACAATGAAGGCTGATATAGTATACGATTCCCAGGGCAGAATTCGTTTTCGCTGCGGTCAGCTTGCATTTGAAAAGCGCGATGAAAAACGGATAGAACAAGAGCTTTTGAGTTATGACTACATAACCTCAGTTAAAGCTGCGTCGGCAAACGGCGGTATCCTTGTAATGTACAAGGGCGATAACCGGAGTATGATCATCGATATTATCCGTAAGCTTGATACGAAAAGCTTGACAGCTGCCGATGGTGAGGTTTCTCTTGCCGGCGAGATCGACGAAAAATTCAAGGACGATCTTGCAAAGCTTATTGTAAAAAGAGTCATTCACAAGTTCCTGATACCGTCCTCTCTGCGCCCTATAATTACCGTGATACAAGGGGCGAAGTACATTCTGAACGCTTTGGGTGAGCTGCTTACAATGAACATCAATGTCGATGTGCTCGACGGCGCGTCTATTACAGCCTGCCTTGCGCAAAAGGACTACAAAACAGCAGGTTCTGTCATGTTCATGCTTTCCGTATCATCACTTCTTGAAAGCTACACAAAGGAAAAGGCGAAGGCAGCTCTTACAGAGAGCCTGATGATAAAGACGGACAAGCTGTGGCTCGTTGACGAAAGCGGTGAACGTCTAGTGCCAATGTCTGAGCTGAAAGCGGGGGACTGCGTTCGCATAAGGACAGGCAGCATTATTCCGGTTGACGGCGAAGTCACCGACGGTCAGGCAGAGGTCAACGAAGCGTCTATGACCGGCGAGGCTGTGCCTGTTTCCAAAATGGAGGGCAGTTCTGTTTTTGCAGGAACAGTCATTGAAAACGGCAGCATAGTAGTACGTATCAGAGCGCTATCATCGGACACTCGCATAAGTCAGATCGCCGAGCTGATCAGCCGTTCGGAATCGCTCAAATCGCAGCTTCAAAGCAGAGCCGAGGTGCTTGCGGACAGCATTGTTCCTTATAGCTTTATGGGCTTCTTTGCCGCGCTGGTTCTGACCGGGAATGTCAACAGAGCCGTATCGCTGCTTATGGTCGATTTTTCCTGCGCGATAAAGCTGTCGGTTCCGATTTCCGTTATCTCTGCGATCCGTGAAGCCGCCGACCATGACATTACCGTTAAAGGCGGAAAGTATCTTGAGGAATACGCTGCGGCCGATACGATAGTTTTCGACAAAACCGGCACTCTGACAAATGCCGAGCCCAAGCTTACCGCGGTAGTTCCATTCGGAGATTACAAAGAAAATGAGGTTCTGAAGATCGCTGCTTGTATTGAGGAGCATTTCCCACACAGCGTCGCGCGTGCAATCGTTAATGCTGCGGCGGAAAGAGGGATAACACACGCAGAGGAGCATACCGAGGTCATATACATTGTGGCTCACGGAATAGCGACAAATCTCTACGGCAAAAGAACCGTCATCGGAAGCCGTCATTTCGTTGCGGAGGACGAGGGAGTTGTCGTTTCGCAAGAACAGCAGCATATAATTGACGAAACGGCAAAGGGGAGTTCGGTAATATTCTTAGCGATAGGCGGCGAACTTGCCGGCGCACTTTGTATCAGCGATCCGCCGAGAGCCGAAGCTAAAAATGTTATAGTGCAGCTGAGAAAGCAGGGCTTTGAAAGCGTTGTAATGCTGACAGGGGACAGTAAAGGCGCGGCGGGGCATACGGCGCAGCTTCTCGATATCCACGATTACTATTATCAGGTGCTGCCCGAAAACAAGCACAACTACATAACAAAGCTCAGAGAAAAAGGGCGGCGTGTAGTTATGGTAGGCGACGGAATCAACGATTCTCCCGCTCTTGCCGAAGCAAATGTTTCGGCAGCTATGAGCGACGCGTCCGATATCGCCAAGGAAACCGCCGATATCACGCTCAGAAGCTGCGATCTTTATGAGCTTGTGCGGCTGAGAATTCTTAGCCGACGGCTGATGAAGCGTATCAATGATAATTACCGGTTCATACTTGTGTTTAATTCTGCGCTTATGGCACTCGGATTTTTTGGTGTGATCGCACCGTCGTTCTCCGCGCTTCTG
>CACZCM010000158.1 GCA_902779615.1 uncultured Ruminococcus sp.
CTTGTTCATAATCTTTTTCTCCTTTGTTAATGTGAATATGGTTTATAACTAACCGCTGTATATCACAATGGCTGATATAAACAACGGCAGTTTTTCCGAATGATGTAATAATGCGTATAAACGTAAGATAACTGCGTTTCAGAACTCCAATTCTCTCTTTCTGAACACAAGCACAGATATGACCAAAGCACCGATAATAAATGTGATAACCGTGCCAACAATAAGACCGCCGCAGTCCTGCCCAAGAACGATGCCTGTGTAGATCTGATTGATCCTGCCCGTAAAGCAGCTGCGGTTGACTGCGATGATCGGAGCTAAAGGTGCGCTTGTTGCCGTAAGATTTAAGAAAGTATAAAGCACTATATAAAACAGTATATCAACGACCGTCGCCGCAGCTACATTCGATGATTTGTAGAGGAATATCGCACTGATCGTAGCATAACCTATCGCCTGAATGGCACTTGTGAAAAATGCGGCATACAGAGCCGTCATTTCGAGCGGCTGCATATTTGTACGGAAGATAAGGTTGAGGATAAATACCCAGAGCGCCCATAAACAATAACTGTTCAGCGTGAGCAAAACGCAGTCAAGGAACTTTGCTATCTGGAGCTTCGATCTCGACAGTCCTCTGCCGATAATGCACTGCATCGAGCGGGAGCTGAACTCATCGGCGTAAACCGAGAGAAAAATACAAATACCGAGAATGATGCTGCCGGTATTCTGAATATTGGCGCGCTGGGATACCATGCTCGTAAAGCCCGATTTATTCGACGAGAACATTGAGGTCAGCGAGAGCACAAATACGATACCCATTATGATCCAATACGTCTTCTTTTTGAGTATTCTCAGTATGTCTGAAACAATTAAGTTCCTCATATCAGAATTCAAACTCCTTTCTGCGGAAGAAAAGATAAGTTATGAGCCATGCGCCGAAGATATATACCACAGACCAATGAATAAGCTCCCATGTCGCGACACCTGCGGCGAGCTTGTCCATACTGCGCAGCAGTATCATGTCGTAGGAGTAGTTCATAGCTTTGATACCTTGTAAATAAAGTATTCTGAAAATATTGGGTGAGATCGTCGTGAACAGTATCATACAGAATACGCCAAGCGGTGTGGAATTTGTGATAAACAGTGCCATCATCGAAAACGATGCCGCCGCTATGATCTTCAGCACGCAAATAAGCCCGTATGCGGCGTAAACCTTCTTTTGGCTCTGAGAAAAGCCGAAACCGCCGATCATCATGTACTGCAGAAGCATGAAAGCTGTAAAAATGAAGATCGTCAGCAGTATGCAGTCTATCAGCTTCGCCCAAAGTATCTTGCTCCTTGAAACTCCCCTGCCGACAATGCACTGCATTGAATGTGAAGATACCTCATCGGAATAAACGGCGAGGAATACCGGCACTGCCATCAAAAGCAGCATAAAGCCTCTCTCTGTGTATTTGCGCAGCGCGTCAAGAAATGACGCGGCGGTCAGCTCGCCAGTCATCGACCCGAAAACACATGAAAGATGGCTGATAATTAGGAAGGCGATAAGTATACCGACAAACGATTTTTTTCGGAAGATCCTGTGAAGATCCGCATAAATTAGTCTGATCAATCCGCACCACCGCCTATCAGATCAAAATAGAAGTCTTCAAGAGTCATCTTGTCTTCGACTTCGTGGAGGATATTGATGCCGTTGTCCGAAAGCAGCTTCTGCGCACGCTCGATATCATTGACCGAAAGAGCGATGTTGACCTCGGGCTTTTTCGATTTCAGGTCGTCCTGAGTGATCTCCTTTGCGACCACACCTCCGTGAACGATCCCGAAACGGTCTGCCGTATGCTCCAGCTCTCCGAGGATATGTGAAGATACTATAACAGTCATGTTGTACTCGTCACGAAGTCTGCGTATCATATGGCGCACGTCTGCGATACCCTGCGGATCAAGTCCGTTCGTTGGCTCGTCAAGGATCAGTATTTCGGGATTTCCGAGAATGGCGTTTCCGATACCCAGACGCTGTTTCATACCGAGGGAAAAGCCCTTGTACGGCTTTTTGCTGTCTTCAAGACCGACGATCTCAAGAACTCTCGTGATCTCGTCCTTGATCTGCTTGTGCGGGATCCCCTTTGCCCTTGCGTAATACTGTAGATTATCTCTTGCGGAGAGGTAGCCGTAGAAGTTCGAACCTACAAAGAATCCTACCTTGCGCCTGTTTGCAAAAAGCTCCTTTTTGTTTTCCGAGCCTGCTATCGAAACAGTACCCGAGGTGTACTCGGACAAGCCGAGTATCATTTTGAATATTGTCGTCTTGCCTGCGCCGTTCTTGCCGACAAGACCATAGATATCGCCCTTGTTGACCTGCATGGTAACGCCCTTGAGGACATCGTGCTTGCCGTAGCTTTTTAATATATTATCCAGTTTTATCACTGCTTCACTCATTGTAAAACTCTCCTTTCTTTTACCATACGCATATCCTGTTTTCGGGTGCTAAGTACATACCGTCGCCGGGCTTTATGTCGTATGTTTCGATAAACTCGTCAAACTGCTGCAGGCCTACGTTTATGCGCAGGTGATTGAGCGGATGCACGTCGGATGTCGCATAGTATTTTTCCATGCTCTCACTTGCCTGACGAGCGAAATTCTTCGCATACTGGCGGAAGAATTTGTCATAATCGAATCCGTCGTGTTTCTTTGCTATAGCGAGCGCGCCCTTGATACCGCCAAGATCGGCGATCTCCTCATCTGCGACATTGTCGCCGTTTACCGGCATCGCGCCTTTGAACGGAGTTATCATACGGTAATACGCTGCGACCTTTGATGTTTTCTCACGGAACGCACTGTTATCCTCAGGCGTCATCCATGAGTTCATGTTACCCTCATAGTCGCTCTGTGAACCGTTTACATCGAATGCGTGAGTGATCTCGTGACCGATAAATACGCCGATTCCGCCGAGCTTCTGCTCATAAGACATATCGCTTGAATAAAGCGGATCCTGAATGAATCCCCAAAGAACGTAGATGGCATTTTGTGAGGGTTCATAGAATGCGTTGCTCTCCAATGCGTTTGTGCCGTATGGATCCCAGATATCATTTAAATTTCCGAGATCGAGCACCTTCTGCTTGAATAAGCTGTGGCAGCGGAGTGCTTCCGCGCAGGCTTCGAGAAAGCTGCCGCCTTCCTCTGCCGTTTTGATATTGCAGCCGCCGAAATCGACCTCTATGCTTGGTTTACCGACATGAACGACGAGGTTTTCGACCTTTTTGACCGCCGCTTCACGAGTTTCTGCAGAGAGCCAATCGGTATTATTCAGCAGATCTATGTAATAATCTCGGTAATCATTGACTATCTCCGTAATATCATCTGCTGTTTTCTGATCGTAATGCTTATCAAACCAGGTCTGATAAAGTGCGGGCGTCATGTATGCTTTATCAATGTAGGTGAGCACAAGCTCATTCTTTTGCTCGTTAAAGAAATCATCGTCAAAGCTGTCGCTGCCATACAAAGCATTTGTCCTGTTATACATCTCCTTCACTGCTTCAAGATCAAGAAGATCCTCTGTAACTGCAAGAAGATGAACGATGTAGTAGCTCTTTATATCGTCGAGATTCTGAGCCATGTAAACGGCGTTTATGCCTGCAAGCTTCGTTATATCCACTTGAAATCTCTCGTAGCTTACTCCCCTGCTTTTCAGAATATCGATACATGGATAGTTTTTACTGATATTTTCGATATCCTCTTTGGTGTACTTTTGAGTTGAATATGCACCGTCACGCACCTGCATATCCGTGCCTGCAAGAAGCGTTTCGATATGATAGCAGCCCTTGAGTATTTTCTTTATCTCCTTTTTTTCGAAGCCCAGACGGGTGAGAAGATATTCCGTTCTGTCATCGGTGACAGCCTTTTTTTGAAGTCCTGCGTTAGTTATATTGAAATACTCGTTCGCCTCGCCGAGCGAATACTCCATGCTATCGAGCCGCCCGATCGGCACATCCGAGGTTTGGTTATTGACCTCCCACTGCATTCTCTCAAAAGAGCCTGTTGCTACGTCCTCATCGGTCGATTCTGCAAGTTCTAAAAGATAATCCTTATTTGCTGCCGCTGCAAAATCGTCCTGAAGCCGGATCTCCGACTCGGCAGTCACTTCGCCCCTGATGCTTGAATCGACCCACATTCCGTTACCGGGAACTGTGACCGTTTCACCTATTTCAATTGTATCACCGGCACAGCCTGCCGATGAAACCGTCATAGTTACCGCTAAGAGTAGAACGAGCAGCGATTTTTGTTTTTTCATTATTCAGATCAAAGCTCCTTTCGTATGTTGCTTGCCCGGGTATTATTCGCATATGCACTAACTTATTTTTACGTTAATGACACATTGGGTTAGGTCGATGAGTCGGTAAAGCCTCCCCTGTAGGGGAGGTGGCACGCCGTAGGCGTGACGGAGGGGTTATACTGCGGATTTTTGACTTATTTTAAAACCCCTCCGCCTCACTTTGTTCGGCACCTCCCCTAAAGGGAAGGCAACAATAGCCATAACTCCAAGAATAATTAATCGAGTATTTGTATATAATAACGATTTCTGACTAAATTAGTGCATATGGGTATTATTCGGGCAGTTTTGTCTCTATACATTATACATCTATGCGTAAACATGGTGTGTTGACACGACGAGCAGGACGAACCCACTCGCCGTGTGTGTTTATTAAGCTGCTATAG
>CACZCM010000159.1 GCA_902779615.1 uncultured Ruminococcus sp.
TCGTTTAATTGTTATTATCATATCGTTGAATTGTACAGTCATTTCGTTTAACTGTAAAAGAGCTTAGAAATAAAAAAGTATTGTAATACTCCGGTTTAAAGCCGTTTTTCTCAAATCAACGAAAAAATGCCCTGTATCAATTTTTTATCATTGAACAGGGCATTATCGTTTTGATGTTTTATGTGTAATACAAGATTGTATTATTTTTGTATCGCTAACTCATATTTTCGCTCCGTATGTGCGTTATTGAGTTCTGTGAAGTACGAATTATACATTGTATCCTTTTCTGCTCGGTTATATCTACCCCAGAGCTAAAAAGAATAAAATTAAACGATTTGATTTTTTGAGGTGCAAATCGGGTGCATTTTGGGTGCATCGTTTAATTGTACATCGGGTGCAAAGGTTACAAAGCCGGGGAAATAGTTACAAGTTGTAACTATTTTTTATAATTGCTTCTTCAGATAGTATCTGCAATGGCGTTTTGGCATTCGTCAAATGTAGAAAAAAGTTTTTTCAATATTTTAGCGTTAGGGATGCGGAGTATTTTCAGAACACAAAAGAACTGTCAAAAAAGCCTATCTACGACTGAATCTTATTATCATCACCCCTACCGCCAAAGCTGCAGCCGCCGTCACGCCCATTATAACGGCGGGGTAGACAAGCGAATTGCCCGGCGCGTAATCCTCCGACACAACATATGTGAACATTATTCCGGGAACGGTACCAACAGTATTATTAAACGCAATGTGTCCAAGCGCGGCGGGGATAACGGAATTTGTGGCTTTCACAAGCACTGTCAGAAACAGCCCCATAAATATACAAAAAACGCACATCAGGGCAATGCCGACATACGGATATCCTCTGTAATTGCTGCCGAAATTGTGCCCGCAGACGATCAGCGGCGCGTGCCACAAGCCCCAGATAATGCCGCTCACGGTTATCGCGGCAGGAAACGGCATTTTCTCCTCGAGCTTCGGGGTGAGATACGCTCTCCAGCCGAACTCCTCGCCAAAGCCCGGAATTATTCCCATCACGCTCACGCCCGCGCAGTATAGAGCCATTGCCGCGACGTTCATATAGTCGGTCTTTATGATAATATCAAGCGGCGAGCAGTCCGGGATAAACGCCGCCGCGGAAGCAAGAGCCGTTATGTATCCGCAGACAACGGGGAAGCAGAGTGCGATGAATAAATATCGCACATTGCCCTTGAATTTCAAGGGAAGCTTGCTGCCGTCAAAGCCCTCTTTCGTTATAACGCGCGTCAGGATATTTGCGGCTGCGGGAATAAGCATTGCGATCGAGCAGAGCATACCGTAATACGCCCCGTCCATATTTTTGCCGTATTTTGCCATATACAGGAACGCAAGCGCCCACGTGGGAATAAACGATAATGCAAGAAATATCAGAATACGGCGAGTGCTGATCTTATCACTTTTCATAATACTCGCCTCCGTGAAGATAAAGTCGGCATGATATCCCGAACGAAATATAGTAGAGCGCGAACGCGCAGGCGGGCGTCAGCAGGATAAAGTACGAGCCCTTGTCGGTCAGAATTTTCTGCGCCCTCAGAAGCAGCTCCTCTGTCGAGCCGAATATCGACAGGTCGCCGAACAGAGCGTACACGATGAATCCGAAAACAAGAACGAGCATAACGATCATTCGTATGTTATTTCCGTACTTGCTGCCGAACGCCACCAGAAACGGCGACTCAACGGCGCGGTATATCATTTGAAAAAACATCATAAGCTGCAGCGCCATAAAGAACATATCTAAGTCTTTTTCAGTTATAGCCGCCGAAAGCTCAAAGAGCAGCTCAAGATACGTAAAGACTGATATCATCAAAAGCAGGTTGAACAGATATTTCGAGCCGATCTGCTTTCTTATGCCGTCCTCGGAGGACGCTATGAACGAGAGCCACTTCTTTGTTTCGTCGTTTTCAAAGCTGCCCTGCTCGAACATACCCGAGATGAGTATTATGCACACCGCTGCGAGCATCATCATTACGCCGACATACTCGTCCTTCGTCGCGGCATCTGCGATCACCATGATCGTAAAAAGAGCGGCGATCGGCAGCAATATCAGCAGCTGCTTTTTTCGCGTGACAAGCTCCTTATAGACAAGACCGAACATCACCCGTCCCTCCTTTCGAGCAGCCTGGCGCCGACAAATATGTTGAGCAGCACGCCCGAAATAAATAACAAAACGCATAACGGAAGAATATATTTCAGTGCGGGCGCAAGCTCCAGCCTAAGTAAATCAAGCACGTCGATATCCGTTCTGCCGCTGTATTTCTCCATTTTATTTATAAGAAAAGGCTCAAAAGCCATACCTGAAAGTGTGACGACAGCAGTAAGCGCCACCTCAAAGGTTTTCTTTTTTTCGGTAACGGTCGAAAAGAACAGAATCAGCAGCAGAACGGCGCAAAAAAACAGCGTCATTTTAAGCAAGACCGCCATTGATGAAAATATACCCTCATCGCCGCCGATCAGGCTCAATATCACTATGTAGACCGCATTGACGGCAAACACGCATGTTTCAAATATCAGCAGCATTATCACCTTTGTGCCGATCAGCGATCTTATACTGTATGAAGTCGTTTTGCAAAGGCGCAGAAAGCCCGATTCGATATCGCCATACAAAGTCAAAGACGGGTTATAGGAAAATGCGAGGACAACGAACGGCAGATAACGAAGCACCCACAGATTATCCATGAGATGATCCCGCAGTTCCGCGTCATCTGCGATATTCCCACATTCCATGCTCAGACGCACAAGGATACATAGTGCGGTAAAAACAGCAAACATACTGACTGTTAATAACATCTGTTTTTTCGAGAGCGTGATCTCCTTTTTTATCATTCCCTTCAAGACGTCCACTCTCCTTTATCCCTGCGAACATAAAAGAGCATTATCTCCTCCAACGTCGTACCGTCGATCGTAATACCCGAATACTTTTTCTCGCAGAGCTTTCTGTCGGCAACAAGCGTTTCCGCTCCGAAGTCGCTGATGCGGGTGCTTATGATATCTTTTTTGTCGATGTCTTTAAGCTCCGACTTTTTGCATTTTATTACGCCGTAAGATCCGACTATATCGTCCTTTACGCCCGTAAGAAGGATCTTGCCCTTGTCGATAAACGTCACGCTGTCGGCGATCTTTTCAAGGTCGGAGGTGATGTGCGAGGAAAGCAGGATAGAGTTTTGATCGTCCTGCAAGTATTCAAGGAAAATGTCAAGTATCTCGTTTCTCACGACGGGGTCGAGACCTGTGGTCGCTTCGTCCATGATAAGCAGCTTTGCGTGATGAGACAGCGCGGCGGCAATTTGGAGCTTCATTCGCATACCCTTTGAAAGCTGACCTATCTTCTTTTTTTTCGGAAGGTTGAAGCGGTCAAGATACTCGGAATACACGGCTTTATCCCACTGTAAGAAAACGTCGGCAAGCACTGTCGAGAGCTGCGCAGCGTTGAGCTGATCGTGAAACGGAATGTCGTCAAACACTGCGGCGATCTGTGATTTCACCTCCTGCTCATGCTCGATGTTGTCAAGCCCGAGCATTTTTATGCTGCCGCTGTCGCGCTTGATAAGCCCGAGAAGCAGTTTTATCGTAGTTGTTTTTCCTGCTCCGTTCTGACCGATAAAGCCCATAATGCTGCCCTGCGGCACGTTAAAACTGATATTATCGAGCTTAAAGCCATCGTATGATTTTGTAAGACTGCTGATCTCAATTGCGTTCATAGTCATTCATCTCCTTCAAATAACATTTTTATAATTTCCGACAGCTCCTCATACGAAACTCCGCACAGCTTTGCTTTCTCGACAGCAAATGTAAGGCTCTGCTCGATCTGCCTGAGATTCTCCTCGCGAAAAAGCTCCTTGTTCCGCGCTGCCACGAACGAACCTTTCCCCGTGAAAGATTCGATAAAGCCGTCACGCTCCAGTTCCTCGTAAGCGCGTTTAGTCGTGATAATGCTTATGCGAAGCTGCTGCGCGAGCGCTCTCATCGACGGCAGCGGATCGCCCTCGTTAAGCTCGCCGCTCATGATCTGCTCCTTGATCTGCTCCGTTATCTGCTCGTAGATCGGCTTGCCCGAAGCGTTTGAAATGATAATGTCCATTGCATTCACCTTGATGATGTGTATATACGATATATACATTATACCTGATAAAATGCGAAATGTCAACAGACTATTATCAATTTTTTGCTTGGATTATAATATTTGAAAGCAAAAATCGGCACCCAGACCGTCAAGTCCAAGTGCCGTTAATCCTTTTAATCTATCTATACTTTTATTTCCGTTCCGTTCTTAAACGTCACACTCCGATAATCTCTGCCTATTGTCACGAAATCAACCATACTGCACCAAAGAGCATCGTCAAATTCGGTTATCGCTCTCCCCTGCTCTTTCAAGGCTTTCACAAATATGTTTATCTTTTCCGACTGAGCTTGCTTTTGGTCTATCATGTAATCGACTTCTTCAAGCCGCTGACGAGATGTGTTGTATTTCTCAACAAGACCGTTGTACCTTGCTTGATACTCATCTTGATCGACCGGTGCTGATTGCTTTTCTTCTACGCACGCTCTTGTCATTTTGGCAAGCATAGCAAGCTCAGCATGTAACCGTTCTCTCTCGGCAGTAAGCTCTGATGTATCGCAGAGTGTCTTACGGACTATTTCTATGTTTGAGAGAAT
>CACZCM010000160.1 GCA_902779615.1 uncultured Ruminococcus sp.
GCCTTCTCAAAAGTATTATCATTCTCCGAAGTTTGAACGCGGGAGCAAACTATCATTACTCATTCGCCTTGCCGGAACTTGTCAGCGGCGACTCGCCGCTAAAGATTAACATAAATGTGACTTGATTCGACCTTTTTCTTATTTAAACGTGAGAATTTTTGGACAGGGTTTTTTAGTTCTTTTTTAGAATTAAAAAATCGATTCTTGTTAGTATAATACATAAGGAGTATTATATTTGCGCATTTTGTCGATATAGGCAGAATGCGATACAATAATTATATGTAATAATGATAAAACTTTCAAAATAATATTAATTATGTATGTTTAGGTCAATTAACCTATGATCCGCAATGGAGGAACAACATGAAAATCGGGCTTGATATCGGTTCTACAACTATAAAATGTGTTGTGTTAGATGATAATAATAAATTTATATATTCCAGCTACGAACGCCATTATTCCCAGATAACTCAGAAAATCGGCGAAATACTTCAAAAGCTGCGGCTGAATATCAAAGGAGCAGATAAAGCGTGCGTGGCTATATCGGGTTCTGCAGGCATGGGCGTTGCCGAAAGCTGCGGGCTTGATTTTGTTCAGGAGGTATACGCTACAAGAGTTGCCGTTAATACATTTATTCCCGGCACAGACGTCGTTATCGAACTCGGCGGCGAGGACGCAAAGATCCTCTTCCTGTCGGGCAGTATGGAGGTTCGCATGAACGGTACGTGCGCAGGCGGTACCGGCGCATTTATCGATCAGATGGCTACGCTCCTGAACGTCGATATTGAGGAATTCAATTTGCTTGCAAAACAGTACGAGAAAACTTACACCATCGCTTCCCGCTGCGGCGTGTTCGCAAAAACCGATATACAGCCGCTTCTGAATCAAGGCGCAAGAAAAAGCGATATTGCACAGAGTATTTTCGCCGCCGTTGTGAATCAGACCGTTTCGGGTCTGGCTCAGGGTCACGAGATCGAGGGCAATGTAGTTTACCTTGGCGGCCCGCTTACGTTTATGTCTGAGCTTCGCCGCAGATTCGACAAGGTGCTGGAAACAACGGGCACCTGTCCCGAAAATTCACTGTACTTTGTGGCGGCGGGGGCTGCGCTTTGCGCCGATAATACTATCGATTTCGGCGAGGTCATCAAAAAGGTAACAAAATATACCGGCGAGGGCAACTTCGCTTTTAATCAGCCGCTTTTCCGTGACAAAAAGGAGTACAGCGAGTTCGTTTCACGCCACAGCCGCGCCGATATCAAGGGCAAGACCATCAAGGGCTACAAGGGCAAGGCGTACATAGGCATAGACGCCGGCTCGACTACCGTCAAGGGAGTAGTTATCAGCGAAAACAAGGAGCTGCTTTACAGCAAGTATCTTTCAAACAGCGGAAATCCCGTTCCGATCATCAAGAGCTTTCTTGAGGACGTGTATAAAGAATGTCCCGATATCAATATTGTCGGAAGCGCCGTGACGGGATACGGCGAGGAGATCGTAAAGAACGCTTTCTGCGTTGATCACGGTATTGTTGAAACTGTCGCCCACTTTACCGCCGCAAAGGATTTCATGCCCGACGTTGAGTTTATAATCGATATTGGCGGTCAGGACATAAAGTGCTTTAAGATCCACAACGGCGCTATCGATAACATTTTCCTCAACGAAGCCTGCTCCTCGGGCTGCGGCTCGTTCCTTCAGACATTTGCGAATGCCCTCGGATATTCTATTGAGGACTTTGCAAACAAGGGTCTTTTTGCAAAGCACCCCGTCGATCTCGGTTCCCGCTGCACCGTATTTATGAACAGCTCCGTTAAGCAGGCTCAGAAGGACGGCGCAACGATCGAGGATATTTCTGCGGGACTTTCGCTGAGCGTCGTCAAAAATGCGCTGTATAAGGTTATCCGCGCGTCCGGTCCCGACAGCCTGGGCAGGAAGATCGTGGTTCAGGGCGGTACGTTCCTTAACAATGCGGTGCTTCGCGCATTCGAAATGGAGATGGGAACTCAGGTCGTGCGCCCCGTGATATCCGGTCTGATGGGCGCATACGGCGCTGCGCTGTACGCAATGAGCCAAGGCGGAGAGAAAAGCGCGATCCTTGACATGAAGGCGCTTTCGGAATTCAAGCACGATATCAAAGTTGCAAACTGCGGGCTGTGTCAGAATAACTGCCGTCTTACGATCAATACCTTTGCGGACGGACGCAGATTTATCGCAGGCAACCGCTGCGAAAGACCTATCACAAAGAAATCGCCCGACAAAGATTCGAATATTTACGAATATAAGCTGGAATTGCTTCGCTCCTACAAGCCGCAGGAGGGAAAGCGGGGCAAGATCGGACTGCCGATGGGACTTAATATGTACGAATTGCTTCCGTTCTGGCACACATTGTTTACATCATTGGGCTTCGAGGCGGTGACGTCGGGCATATCCGACAAAAAGGTTTACGCCAAGGGAAACAAAACGATCCCGTCAGACACGATATGCTTCCCCGCAAAGCTGGTTCACGGTCATATTCAGAAGCTTATCGACGAGGGGATAGAAACGATATTCTACCCGTGTATGTCATATAATTTTGACGAGGGGATATCCGATAATCATTACAACTGTCCTGTTGTGGCATATTATCCCGAGGTGATCGGCGCAAACATGAACAGCGTGCAGAAAATCACTTTGATAAAGGATTATGTCGGAATACACCGCCGAAAGGATTTCCCGAAGAAGCTTACGGAGATACTGAATAAGCATTATCCCGACATCACGCTCAGAGAAGTGAAGGCGGCGGCGAACGCAGCGTATAAGGAATATGACGAGCATCTGAGAAGGATAAGAGAGAAGGGCGCGGAGATATTCTCAAAGGCTGAAGAGGAAGGCAAGCCGATATTTGTGCTTTCGGGCAGACCTTACCACGTAGACCCGGAGATCAACCACGGCATCGACAGAATGATAACAAGCTTCGGCGTGGCGGTAGTATCGGAGGATTCGATCAGCTGCAATGTTGACAGATTCAGCACCGGCGTTCTTAATCAGTGGACATATCACGCAAGGCTTTATGCTGCGGCGCGCTATATTGCCGACAAAAAGAACATGAACCTCGTACAGCTGGTGTCGTTCGGCTGCGGAGTTGACGCGATCACGACAGATGAGGTGCGTGACATTCTGGAGCGCGAAGGCAAGATCTATACTCAGATCAAAATAGATGAGATCACAAACCTCGGCGCAGTGAAGATCAGGATCCGTTCGCTGCTTGCTGCGCTTGGTGAGAACAGATAAGTCGGCGCGCTGCCGGAAGGGAGAAATTATGGCTAAACTTGAATATGATAAAACAGGCCGCCTGCTCTTCACAAAAGAGATGAAGGAGGAGTATACGATCCTGCTTCCTATGATGGCGCCGATACATTTTAATATTTTGCGCAACGTTTTCACTCACTACGGATACAAAACTGTGCTGCTCGATACAAAAGGCCCCGAGATAGCTCAGGTCGGTCTGAAATATGTACACAACGACACCTGCTACCCCGCTCTCCTTGTTATCGGTCAGTTTATCCATGCGCTTCAAAGCGGCAAGTACGACACGAACAAGGTCGCTTTGATGATAACTCAGACAGGCGGCGGCTGCCGCGCGTCAAACTATATCCATTTGCTCAGAAAGGCTTTGGTCAAAGCGGGTTTTGAGCGTGTTCCGGTTATTTCGCTAAATCTTTCGGGTCTTGAAAGCAACCCCGGATTTAATCTCACTATCCCTATGATAAGGCGTTTCGCGGCAGGTCTTGTATACGGCGACGAGCTTATGCTGCTCCGCAATCAGATACAGCCGTATGAAGCGGCTATGGGCGAAACTCAGCGTCTTGTCGAGAAATGGATATCCGAGCTTTCCCGCCAGTTTGCCGACGGCAAGGGCTTTACCGCAAAAGAGATAGATAAAAACATGGACGAGATCGCCGAGTCGTTTTCCGAGATCAGGATAAATAAGATACCGAAGGTCAAGGTCGGCGTTGTCGGCGAGATCTACGTTAAATATGCCGCTTTGGGCAATAACGACCTTGAGGCGTTCCTCGCTTCTCAGGGCTGCGAGGTAAATCTCCCCGGTATCATGGGCTTTATGCTCTTTAAAGTTGACAACCGCCTTGAGGACATCAAGCTCTACGGCGGCAGCAAGATAAAATATAACATTGTCAATATGCTGATGCAGTATTTCACCAAACTTGAGGCAAGCCTGATCGAAAATGTCAGCCGCCACGGTTTTCAGGCTCCGTCCTCTTATGCGCACACGAAATCTCTCGTTGACGGCGTTATCGGATACGGCAGCAAGATGGGCGAAGGCTGGCTGCTTACCGCCGAGATGCTGGAGCTTACAGAGGCGGGTTACGGCAACATCGTCTGCACGCAGCCCTTTGGGTGTCTGCCGAACCATATCAACGGAAAGGGTATGATACGCCGTATCAAAGCGGTTGACAGCAGAGCAAATATCGTTGCGATCGACTACGACCCCGGCGCTCCGAGAGTTAATCAGGAAAACCGCATAAAGCTTATGCTTGCCGTTGCAAGGGAAAATCTCAACAACGAGCTGAAGCAGAACGCCGTAAGCAGCGCGGCGCATTAAGATAACACCATTGTTCATCACAAATGCAGTGATCTCTGTGTTTGCGGTGAACAATATTTTTTAGGAGAATATAACCGCATAGGG
>CACZCM010000161.1 GCA_902779615.1 uncultured Ruminococcus sp.
TGCAACGCAAATAGCATATTGCTCTACAAGGTTTGGATTTACGAGCTTGTCGCAATTAACGCTCTTAAGCCATGTGCAGATTTTGATGTAAATTTTATCCGCACCGAGAGGTCTGCCGTCTCGCTGCTCTGCGGATAAATATTCCGCAGGCGGCGGCATATCAACGGTGTCTATCGCCACAGGGTCTAACATTTTGAGCGGTCTGTGTCCGGGATTTCCGGCTGCGAGTTTCTCTGAAAGAGACTTCGGTTTTCGCCCGGCTCCCGGTCTTGCTCCGCCACGACTTGTACCGTCCTTAGCCATGTAATCACTTCCATTCAATAAAAATTATCTTTTGAATTCTTTGAAAAATGTTTGAAAAAAATCAAACGTGTCCGAATGACGGATCCCCAACTTTTCGCCTAAACTGCGCGTTCCTTCGGGGGACCCCACCAGAATTATGCTTTTTTTGTTATACATTGCGCTATATTCATTACAAGAATTAAGATATAGTGGATATGCGTTTTAAATCGCGGTTTTTGCACACGAGACCCTTCGCCCGTTCCCTTGGGGACCCGCCGTAGATATCGAGACCACCCCTTCCTTTTTGTGACACTTGCACAAGTAGGTGACTATCAATTTGTTGTTAATGACGGCTTTTCATTATTTTTCTCGACCTACACGGTATATGTTCCGTCTCAACAACAATACTAATCTTTCTTCTCAACATTACCTTTCCTGCGTCTGTGCCAACGGTCGCCACGCTGTGCGTGAAGCCTTGCATGGCATGACTTGCACAAGGAGATGAGGTTCTCTGCATCGTGCGTTCCACCTTCCGACAAAGGCTTGATATGATGTACTTCCTCAACAGGAACGTAGATCCCATTGTCAAAGCACTGCTCACAGAACGGGTGTGCCTGTGCGTATTGTTTTCGGATACGCTGCCACTTTGTTCCGTATCGCCGTTTCGTTTCGGGCTGTCGGCAGTAGCGTTCGTAACGCTTGTTCTCGGTTCGTTGGTGCTCCTCACAATAACGGTTTTCAGTAAGCCGAGGGCAGCCGGGGTAAGCACATGGTTTCTTGGGTCGTCTGGGCATACCGGCTCACTCCCCTGTCGGCAGATTGTCGAGAACATCTTCGGGGATAGTGATTGTATCGTAATGATGGTTAAGTCCCATCGCCTGATACTTCGGTGCAACACCGGCTCTATCCCAGAGCTTCGTCATCTGCTTAGCGATCTTGTACTTCACGGTCAGCAGATACAGTTCGGTCTTAGCGTCGGCAACAGCCACAAGCTCTGTTGTCTCGGTTTCGGATCTTTCGCCGTAGATTAAAGCCTTTGTCATATCGGTGATAACCTCCTTCGTGATCCACATCTTGATTTCCTTTGCGTTTTTCGCTTTGCTCGAAAGCAGAAGCGAGAATAAGCCGCCTTCATCGATGATCGTCATATTGTGCCTGTCGATTCGGACGATACCTTTTTCTGCATAGTCAACATACTTCGACAATGCGTCGCTCGGATTCTTGTAACTGAGCATTACGGCAGCGTCCTTTCCGACAAACCAAAACGAGCCGTCCTTAATGAATGTTCGCAGCTTACCGAATGTTTCGTGTTCATAGGTTTTCATTTCCATAGAAAAATCCTCCTGTCATTTCGTTTCTGACTTCTGCCAATATAACATCGGCAGGAATAAACATTGCTTCCGATGTATACCCGTTATTCCGCTGATAATACTTCGGAAAACACTTTTTCCAATCGGGATAGCAGCGAATAGATGCCGACCGCAAAAGCTGAAAGGGTATAAAAAAATACCCTGCGTAATCTTCCTTCGGGAAAGTGTACAGGATATAATCAACATCGGATCTTTCGTTAAACGTCCAGCCGGGTATTTTCTTCTCGACCACGCTCCATGTTTCGATAGCAAGCTCCGGCTCGCCTTTCCAGTATCGTGAACAGCTGGGCGTTCTCGTTTTTGCGTCAATAAATATCTTCGTGCCGCCTTGCAGCGTTGCAATATAATCAACGCCTGTTCTGTCAATTTCAATGCTCGTTTTTTCTACGCCGATACACTTGGGTATATGCGACCGCAGGATATTGCAGTCAATGGTCTGCTGATGACCTAAGCTGTAGCTGAGTTTTTCGTAAAAGTTGTTCAACCGTTTTCTCCCCACACGCTCCAGCCGTCACGCTCTTTTCTGCCGAAAACATCGATGAAGGGAGCGTAGCTGCACGACTCGACAAGTGTGTAAAACTTATCGGGCTTTGCACTGTGTCCTTTGCCTCTGTCGGCACAGAAGTGAGTACAAGCATCCTTGCGTTTTAACGGCTGGCTGCCCTTTATCGCAAAAAGCACCTGTTCCGTACTGCCCCTGAAATAATTGCCGATACCGAATGAAGGCTTTACCCATGTCAGGCAGGTTATGTATCTGAATCCCCATTTTTCTATCAGCGAGAAAGCCTTCGGCAAGCTGCGGTTTGTCACCCACAAATACAAATGACAATTATCGTCGCTTATTTTATCTATTGGCAGTTTCGCTATTTCTTCTATCGGCATTGTTGCATATTCGGGCTTTGTTCGTCCGAATTGATTTATATCGCCTTCGTCTCCGTGATCCCACGGCGGGTCGATAACTATCGTCTGAAACAGACCTTGTGCAGCAAGCGGAGTAGACAAGGTTTTTATTTTCTCGGCATTTTCACGCCGTCTTTCTTCCTGCTCCTCCGCCTTGATCTCACGCTTGACTTCAACGGCGCTTTTGCCGCTTTGAGCCATACGCTCGATTATTTCGGGCTGTTTGATTGCCTTTTCTTCAGCGGGCGTAGGATTAAAAACTGTAACCGGCTTTTTGGATGACGTTTTTGGATACGCTTTACCGTCTGCACCCACTCTGGCTTTCAGGTGGCCAATTTGGCCACCTGATTCAAGAGCATTTCTTGTTGTGTTTACCGTTGTATGACTAACACCAAGTGCGGTTGCTATTTGTCTGTCACTTTTTTCGGGTGTTTCTATAAGCTGCTCTCGAATCAAATCTCGCTTTTGTTCTCTTGATAGATGTCGTCTCGCCATATTGAGCTTTCGGGCGTGTGTTCGCTTTTCTTCCTCGGTCATACCGGCTCGGATTACTTTCGGATAATCGGTGATGCCGAGCTCTTCGCATATTCTGAGCCTATGATGACCATCAAGCGGATTGCCCTGCTCGTCAAACTCTATCGGCACCATGACACCGCGAGCTTTGATGTCGGCTTTCAGTTCTGCATATTCGTCCTCTGTCAAATCGGGCATTACTTGATAATTGTTCATACTACTTTGCACTCCTTCCGTTTTTAGGCATAAAAAATGCCCTCACAGAAGGTTTCTTCTGCAAAGGCTATAAAATATTCTTTTGTTTTCTCCATTTAGAACCATTATAATTATACCATAAGGTAGGAGTAACATTCAATCACATTTACTCTCATCTTTTCAAAATTTGAAAAAACTTTGAGCTCTGCAGATACTGTGATCCACAGAGCTCCAATGCTCTTAGTCGGTTATTCCCGGAATATCAACTTTCTCTAATGCATCATTATGGAGTCGAAAAATGTGCTGCTTACTGTAACCCATCTCGTCTGCTATCTGTTTCCAAGAACGAAAACACAGATATCTCAATTCAAGCAATCGCTGATACTCAATATTTTGAACACTACCGATAATTCTTGTCATCTCGGTTTTTAAATCAACAAGTCTATCGATTTCTTTGTTGATCTCATTCTCCAGATCAATTATTTTAATAATTGTATCTTCCATACGATGTATGTTTCTTGTCGCACTGCCCGGCATATCGGATAGCGTTGATGTAGCTTTAGTAGCAAGCTCATGCAAACGTGATACCTGTTCAATCTTACTGTTTATTCTTGCATCAAGCTGATACGCTTGATTAAAGTATTCCTTTACAGTCATTCCTCGTCCTCCATCTCTTCCAGCTTCTCAATCAGGGCAGTCGGGTCTACGCCTGTCAGCACTCCGAACCAGCTTGAGCGGAAAAATCTCTTGACCTCTTTCACCGTATAAAGCGACTTATCGTCATGCGGATTCAGCTTGAGCATGTGCTTCGCTGTACGATAATCTCTCACCGCTTGTGCTACAATGGCGTATGCAAGTCGCTCGTAGCATTCATATTCGGGGCTGTCGAAGGTAATATCCTTCTTGATGTGTACCTTGTTAATCATGCCACACCTCCGTCAGTTCGATAATCTGCTTGACCTCGTCAACGCTTGTCACCTTGAAAGCCATGCCCTTTGCCGCCTTGATCTTTCTGATCGTAGCCTCCTGCAGCTTGGTGAGCTTTCCTTTCTCGGTCTTGACCTCAAATGCGATAAACAAGCCGTGATAGCAGCAGATAATATCGGGAATTCCTGCTGTGCCGTACATACCGCCATGCTCCTTCCAAGCGAAGCATTCAGGCACAGTTTTCAGATATTTAAGTATTGCTTGAACAATGTCTTTTTCTAACATATTTTCACTTCCATTCTGTACCTTGTAC
>CACZCM010000162.1 GCA_902779615.1 uncultured Ruminococcus sp.
TAGGAGAATATAACCGCATAGGGAATGTTCCCAATATGCACTAACTTAAGTCCGATAAAGCACAGCATAAAGTTTTTTACCCCGCTTTTTTTCAAAAAAGCGGGCAGGTTGCAAGGGCAGCGCCCTTGCCCGTCGGAGACATTCTTCATGTCTCGCCTGCCGGCTCGGTCGGCGCTTCTGCTTCGCAGAGGTCTCCCCCGGAGACCCGCGCCCCTTTTAGGGGTGAATTTCCAAAATAGTCCTGTGGACTGTTTTGGAAAGAGGGGCATTTTGGCAGAAAATGCCCCTAAGCTGTGGACTTAACCAAGTTCACATCGCCGCCCCAAGGCGATGCTAAAGTCTTAAGTTGATGACATTGCTCCGGTGGAGATCTCGTCGAAGACAAATCACCGACCGAGCCGTAAGGCGAGACCGCTGTCCTTGGATCCTGCCCGCTTTTTGAAAAAGGCGGGGCAAAAACTTTATGCTGTTGCCC
This sequence comes from uncultured Ruminococcus sp., assembly GCA_902779615.1. Lineage (GTDB taxonomy): Bacteria > Bacillota > Clostridia > Oscillospirales > Acutalibacteraceae > RUG592. Next base: position 476 of record CACZCM010000162.1, read on the forward strand.
TATCGAACCTAAGTTAGGTTAAATCCCCTGCCGAACACAAGCTGACGGCTTGTATCTGCTTGTTGAAAAGGAGCTTTTAAACATTATGAAAAAGATATATTTTACACGTCACGGTCAGACTGTCTGGAATGTTCAAAACAAGATATGCGGCGCGACCGATATCGAACTGACCGAGCTTGGGAAGCGTCAGGCTGACGAACTCGGCGAATATATAGCAAATTCAAATATACAGATCGACGAGATAATCTGCTCGCCGCTTATTCGCGCAAGAGAAACTGCCGAAAGGATCGCCGCAAAAACCTCGCTGCCGTTGAGGATCCAGCCGAGGCTTACGGAACAGTGCTTCGGACGATTCGAGGGTACGGCGCGAAACGGTGAGGAGTTCATGCGGGCAAAGGAAAGCTTTATTGACAGCTACGGAGGAGGGGAGAGTATGCTGAGGCTTGCAGCGCGCATATACGGACTGCTTGACGAGCTTAAACGTGACGACAAAATATATTTACTGGCAGCGCACAACGGTATTTCAAGGGTAGTAAGATCGTATTTTTGCGATATGACGAATGAGGAATATGCAGCCTTCGGAATAGGCAACTGCGAGATCCTTGAGTTTGAGTTTAAAGATGTATAATTGATAAGAATAAACCTGTTGGTTTGAGAGTGATGAACTTTGGTGATCTGATTTTTTGTAAACAAAAATGCTGCGCACATATTTTGTGTACGCAGCGTTTTTTATTATTTTATAATCCGACGATAATCAAGCCTTTGCCGCAGCAAATGCCTTGTCAAGATCGGCAATAATGTCGTCTATGTTCTCAAGTCCTACAGAGAATCTTACCATGCCCGCGTCAATGCCTGCGGCAGCAAGCTGTTCGTCGCTAAGCTGGCGGTGAGTTTCGCTTGCAGGGTGCAGAACGCAGGTGCGAATATCTGCTACGTGCACCTCATTAGAAGCAAGCTCCAGCGAATCCATAAACTTCATCGCCATCTCTCTGCCGCCCTTTATAACGAACGAGATAACGCCGCTTGCGCCCTTCAGGTACTTATTCGACAATTCATAGTATTTATCGCCTTCAAGTCCCGGGTACGATACGCTCTCTACCATATCGTTATTCTTGAGATAATTTGCAACAGCAGCAGCGTTTTCACAATACGCCTTCATACGCACCGCAAGAGTTTCCAAGCCCAGATTCAGCAGGAACGCGGAATGCGCCGCAGGATACGACCCAAAATCACGCATAAGCTGCATTCTCGCCTTGATTATATATGCAGCCTTGCCGTATACCTCGGTATATACGATACCGTGGTACGACTCGTCAGGCTCGGTCAGATCGGGGAAATTGCCCTTTGTCCAGTCGAACTTACCGCTGTCAACGATGACGCCGCCGCACTGAACAGCGTGTCCGTCCATGTATTTTGAGGTGGAATGCGTCACGATATCTGCGCCGAAATCGATAGGCTTGCAGAGTATCGGAGTTGCGAATGTATTATCAACTATCAGCGGTACGTTATGCTTATGAGCCAAACGCGCAAACTTCTCAAAATCCAATACCGTCAGAGCGGGATTTGCGATCGTTTCGCCGAAAACAGCCTTGGTGTTCGGCTTGAACGCTTTTTCGATCGTTTCTTCATCGTCATCGGTCGAAACAAATATGCACTCGATACCCAGCTTTTTAAGAGTAAACGAAAACAGATTGATCGTACCGCCGTAGACTTCGGAAGTGCTGATGAAGCTGTCGCCTGCCTTGCAGATATTGAGGATCGCCATCAGGTTTGCAGCCTGACCCGACGAAGTACACATAGCGGCAACACCGCCCTCAAGCTCTGCGATCTTCTGCTCGACAGCCATAACGGTCGGGTTTGCAAAACGAGAGTAGATCAGCGACTTTGTCGGTTCGTCGAAAACGGACGCCACCTCGGCGGTAGAATCATATACATAAGTAGTGCTCTGTACGATGGGTACAACTCTCGGTTCGGAATTTTTCGGGTGATAGCCTGCATGGAGGCATTTTGTTTCGTCTTTCACGTTTAATTCTCCTTTAACAATTAATAAATTACTCAAGCTTTTCGCTTGCGGACTTATAATTTTTTATAGCTGCTCGAAATAACGGACGATCTCCTCAAAGTGCATTGAGTGAGACGCTTTTACAAGGACAACATCGTCCTTGTGGATTACGGTATCTATTTCGTCGAGCGCATCGTCTACCGTATCGAACGAATAGACCTCAATATCTGCGGCAGCGTCTGCGATATTTTTCGCAAGCTCGCCGATCGTTATCAGCACATCTATACCGATTTTTGCAGCGTACTGACCGACTTCACGATGCAGCGCAGCCTCGTTTACACCCAGCTCCTTCATGTCGCCGAGCACTGCGACCTTTCTTTTTGCCTTGAGCGATACAAGCGTATCCAGCGCCGCTCTTACCGAATTTGGGTTGGCATTATAGCAATCGTCTATCACCCTCAGAAGCGGCGTTTCAACAAGCCTTGCCCTGCTGCCAACCGCAGTGTAGTCCTTAAAGCCCTCTATGATCTCTTCGATCTCCATGTTGAGCGCAGTGCCTACCGCAGCCGCAGCGAGCGCATTCGTCACCATATGAGCGCCCAGAGCGGGTATTTCCGCGGGATACTTTTTTTCGCCGAAACACAAAGTAAATGTCATGCTGCTGACGTTTGTACGAATATCCTCTGCATAAAAATCATTGCCGCTGCCCATTCCGAAGCGGTATGTAACGTTATCGACCGTCTGAAGCTTATCGTCGTCACCGTTCACAATGATCTCGGCGCCCTCGGCTTTATACTTGAACATTTCGGTCTTTGCCTTCAAAACGCCGTCGCGGTCGATTAGATTTTCAAGATGGCACGTTCCGATATTTGTCAGAACACACACTGTCGGACGAACCATCTTAGACAATCGCGTCATTTCGCCGAAATGGTTGATACCCATCTCAACGACCGCCGCCTCTGTGTCCTCCGGCATTGAGAGAAGAGTCAGCGGAACGCCAAGCTCATTATTGAAATTTCCCTGAGTTTTATGTACGACATATTTTTTCTGAAGAACTGCCGATATCATTTCTTTTGTGCTTGTTTTTCCGACGCTGCCCGTTATACCGATAACCTCGATATTCGGAAATTTTGCTCTGTAGGCCTCTGCAATGTCTTTAATAGCCTGTGCCGTTGAATCAACAAGGATATACAGCTCGCCGTAATCGATCTCCTTTTCGCTCAAAGCGCACACTGCTCCCGAATCGTATGAGCTGACGATATAATTGTGACCGTCGGTGCGCTCGCCCTTTATCGCAACAAACAGCGAGCCTTCCGTCACTTTTCGGCTGTCGATTACAACGCTTGTTACACACGTAAGCAGCTTTGACTTATCTCCGACATATTTTCCGCCGCAAGCTGCAGCGATCTCTCCTAAAGTAAATTCCTTCATAAAAATCCTCCGGCGGCGGGTCGCCGCTTACATATTCCGTCCAACTGCGTGAATACCATTGGTTTACTCCCGCGTTCATTATTTGTGAATACTTATATTTTCGAGAATGGCGGGCAGTGCCCGCTGACAAGTTCATTCCCAATAAATTGTACGAACAAAAACCCCGAATTATGTGCTGAATTGATCTCTAAATATAGAATTTATGATATTCAACGATATATATAATCACCGCTGACATATTCAGCCAAACCGCATGAATACCATCGATTTACCCCCGCACTTGTACTTTTGTAAATATTTATACTTCATAAAAGGCGGCGTGCCCCGCTTTTTCGGCAGCACACCGCCCAAAAGTATCTCTCAATAACGTAATCAGTCAGCGTTAAAAGCTCTGCTTTAAACAAGCAGAGACAAAGCCAAAGGCTTTGTGCGTTCAGTAGGGGATTTATACCCCTACTGAACGTGGGGATGGAACCCGCC
>CACZCM010000163.1 GCA_902779615.1 uncultured Ruminococcus sp.
ACTTTTGCTATGCGGCAAAAGTACCCAAAAACGCACTCAAGGGCAGGGGCGCTGCCCCTCCCTTGAGAATCCCAACCCCGCCTACTCTACGACCACGCCGTTACTTTATTCTGATTGGGAACTTTGAATCCGCAAGATTTCTCATGGTCATGCTCTTAGAGTCGTTGGTGCTGCGCACCAAAGGGTCGGACTATTTCGAGTGGCTTATCCGTTAGTTTATCGTGGTCGGGAACTTTACAGCCGCCGGATCTCGCATGGTCGAACTTTCGAGATCGTTGGTGCTGCGCACCAAAGGGTCGGACTTTTTCGAGTACTTATCCGTTAGTTTATCGTGATCGCTGATTTGCAGCCTATAAATGCAGGAACATATTCTGCGATTTTATTTTCTTATTTGGAATTATTCTTTGTCCGAGATGTGCTAAAATTATTGTCAGCGGAGGTGATATTATGGCAATGGAGCCAATAAGAACTATCGTTGTGGACGATGACCATATTTCAGGAAACGCAACTATCGCCGTCCTCAAAAAATTCCCGTCTATCGAGGTAACAGGATATATCGACAATAGCCCCGAGCTGATGTCAAAGCTGCCCGAGCTTGACGTGGAGCTTCTGTTTCTTGATATCGAAATGCCCTACAATAACGGTATGAATGTCGCTTCGATCATAAAAAAGAAATATCCAAAAATAGAAATCATTTTTTGTACGGGTCACGCCTACTTCGCTGCCGACTGCTACGATTTTGAACCCGTCGATTTTATTACAAAGCCCATCAACGAAGCCCGCATCACCCGCGCGATCGAACGCGCTCAGCGAAAGCTGCGCAACAACGTAATGGAGCTTCTGGGCGACAAAAAAACCGGAACGAAAACCAAAAAGATCGGACTCAGCATCGAAGGCGGCTACAAGATCATCGACGTCAACAGCATTCTCTATATCGAGAAAAAAGCCCGCAAGATATATATCCACACCAACTCCGGCAAGTCTTTCGTTGCAAAATACAACCTCACCCAGCTTGAGGAAATTCTTTCTCCCCACAATTTCTTCCGCTGCCACCAGTCGTTTATTGTTCCGGTTTCCAAGATCAGATATGTTAAAAACAATGAATTCGGCAAAACATATTCCATCATGCTCAGGGAGTGCTACGAGGAAATTCCGCTCTCCAGAGGAAAACACGCCGAGATCAAAGAAAAGCTGGAGGCTCAAGGCATAAAATTTGTATAATTTTTCACTTAAAATTATCAAAAGCATGGTTAACCTTGCAAAATTTCACCTCATTTAAAATAAATTAAGAAAATCTCTTGATTTTTCATTCGATTAATGATATTATATTAACGAATGAGATTATTAAAGGAGGTGTTTGCAGTGCCGAACATCAAATCTGCGAAAAAGCGTGTTAAGGTTATCGCAGCTAAGACAGCCAGAAACAAGGCTGCAAAGTCCGCTTTGAGGACTGCCATCAAAAAGGCAAACATAGCTGTTGAAGGCAATGCAGCAGAAAAGTCTGACGCAGTTAAGGTTGCTATCAAGAAGATCGACCAGGCTGCAGCAAAGGGTCTTATCCACAAGAACAATGCAGCAAGAAAGAAGTCTGCTCTTGTTAAGAAGCTTAACGCAGCAGGCTGATAACGCATCAAGAATTACCGCCCCTAACAGGGCGGTTTTTTTGTGTGAAATACTCCCACCGGAGGTAATGCAAATGGAAATTATTATAACCGCCACAACCGTTGGCGTAATGCTGCTCTACAGCGCGCCCGGGTTCGGGCTTGTTAAATGCGGAAAGATCCGCCCCGAAAGTATATCTGCTTTCGCAACCGTTCTGATGTACGTCTGCCAGTCGTGCCTTGTTGTCTATTCATTCCAGAAAGTGAAGTACACACCTGCCCTTTTTCGCAATATGCTGATATTTTTCGTACTTGCCGCCGGGATCCAGGCGCTGCTGCTGCTCGTGTATTATCTTTTGTTTCGCAAAAAATACGGAAGCGTCCGCTGGCGCATTGCCACGATCGCAGGCGCTTTCGGAAACTGCGCCTTCATGGGCGTTCCGATACTCGAGCACCTTCTTCCGCACTACCCGAACGCCGTTGTTTTCTCGGCAGTCTACAGTATTTCGATGAACCTTCTCGGCTGGACAGTTGCGTCTGCGATAATCGCCAACGATAAAAAGTACATCAAGCCGAAAAACTTCTTTCTGAATCCGTCGATGATCGCTCTGTATATTGCTCTGCCGCTTTTCTTCACCCACACCGATATTGGCGGAAACGTCTTCGGCGACGCTGTTTTTTTGCTTGCAAAAATGACCACCCCGATGTGTATGCTGATAATGGGAATGCGCCTTGCGTGCGTTCCGCTGAAAACCGTCATCACCCAAAAGCTCAACTACTTCGTGCTCTTTATGAAGCAGATCGTCATGCCTGTGATCGGGCTTACGATTGTGAACGTACTTCCTCTCGATCGAAGCATGAAGCTGACGTTCTACATAATTTGCTGCTGCCCCATCGCCAGCGTTGTTCTGAATTACTCCGAGATGATCGGAGAGGGACAGGATACCGCCGCCAACCTCGTGCTTTTCGGAACATTCACCTCGATCATAACGATCCCCGTGATGATGATGCTTTCAAGATTTATCGCTTAGTCATATATTCGTGTTCCCTCTTCACCTCATTATACAGTTCAACGCTGTTCCACCGAGCATTCGTGTCGGTCAGAACCGCCTTCAAGACCTCGCCGCCCAATTTGCTGCGGCGAAACGCAGCCAGAACTGCGTCTATCCCTACTCCCGAAAATCCGCATATAACCGCAAAGCCGGAGCCTACGTTCCCCTCGGGCTTTGCGTTTTTTTTGTATACATATCCGTCAAGCCCCGCCAGCGCCCCCAGCAAGACTCCGTATTCCTTCGGCGATACCTCTCTGACGGCGCAGCCAAGCCCCTTCAGCTCCTGTCTTAGCGCCGATATTTTTTCGCTTTCAATATTATATGTCAAGACCTGTTTTTTCATCGATATTACTCCTTCGGATCACCCTTGTGTTTGTGCTTTATTTCCGCCGTTTCGCGCTTTATCCTTCTCCGAATTTATTACATAAATACCGCTCGCCGCCAATATGCACGCTGCAATATACTGCGGCTTATACGGCTCGTGAAGTATAATGCACGAAAATGTTACCCCGAAGATCGGTATCAGGGAATTGAATATTGCCGTTTGCCCGACGGGATTGCACGCAAGCAGCATATTGTAGACTGAAAATCCGTACACCGAAATAGCAGCCAAACAGCACAGCACAAATACCCCGAACGGCGTAAAGACGCTGAGCCGGCCGCCCGTCAGCAGCCCTCCAAGCATCATCAGCAGCCCGCCGAACCACAGGCTGACGCCCGTTGCCGAGAATATGTCCGCCCGCTGCGATACGATCCTCGTCAGCACACCTCCCGCTGCCGAGAAGACTGCGCTCAGAATAAGCATTCCGTCGCCCGCCAAGGTGAATTCGCCGAGCAGCCCGCCGCCCGCGTTCACCGTTAATATTCCCGCAAGCCCCAGCAGACACCCCGCCGCTTTTCTGCGTGTAAAGTGCTCGTCTTCAAACACAATGCACGCCGCAGGTATCAACAAAAAGCTGCTCATAGAATCGATGACGGCCGAACGGGAGCCGCTCTGATTCGACAGCCCTATATAATAGAAAAAATAATGCAGCGCCGTATTGACAAGCCCCAGCAGCAGCGAAAGCCTCACTCCGGATCGCCGAAAGCGAGGCTGTTTTTTCGCTGCGTTCATCATTCGCGCAGCGATCGACACGACGACCCCCGCCGCAAAAAAACGAACTCCCGCAAACAGCGTCTTGCTGCCGATATCGTCGGGCGCAATTTGGAATTCACGAATACCGAGCTTTATCAGCGGAAAGGCGAAAGCCCAAACGACTGATGTTGAAAGCGCAAGCAGCGCAGCCACCGTTTTATTTTTTAATATTGAAGATGTTTTATTGCTCAAGGTCTGCGCCTCCGTTAATTTTCATATTAATATTATACCACAGAAAAACAACCGAGGCAAGAAGGCCGCCCACGGCTTTTGAACGAGTAAAAATAACTATTAATGAAAAGTTTTTTGCGCAGCTTTTTTTCAAAAAAGCTGCCAAAGGTGTGGGGGTGCGGGTCTCCGGCTGGGATCCGTCTCCGACGGCAATGTCATTAACTTAAGGTTCGATAGATCACAGCATAAAGTTTTCGCCAAGCCTTTTTCAAAAGGCTTGCGGTTTCCAAAGGCAGAGGTCTTCGCTGCCGCGTCGGTCGGTGCTTCTGCGACGCCGTGGTCTCCCCCGGAGACCCGCACCTTGGGTCGCCGAAGGCATACTCCATGTCTCGCCTGCCGGCTCGGTCGGCGCTTCTGCGACGCCGTGGGTGAATTTCGAAAATAGTCCGGCGGACTGTTTTCGGAAGAGGGGCATTTTAGCAGAAAATGCCCCTAACTAACGGCAAGAATAAAGTATCCTTGCTGCCCCAAGGCGACGCTAAAGTCTTAAGTTAATGACATTGCTCCCGGGGAGACCTCTGCGCAGCAGAAGCGCCGAGCGTGAGGAGAACAAAGTATAAGAAATTACAGCTAAGCCCACAAATATATTACTATTGTGTAACAAATCCTTCGTTTTTGTAACTCTGTTTCTTTTTCGACAAAAAAAATTAAAATTTTACAATAAAATGCCGAAATTAATTAAATTTCAAAATCGTATTGACAGGCTTTTGATTACTATCTGTTATAGTGTTTTCCTAACATTCAACAGAGTTTTCCACATGTCAATAGCATTAATAGTTTATCAACAGTTACAACTTTGTAAACAATACGGTCTAATCACGGTTTTATTTGTAGTTATCAACTCTTTCCACATGGTTTTCAACATTGTTGACACGGTTTTCCACTTTACAGTTTGTAATATCGTGGACAAGTTGCCAAGTTTTCAACATAGTGTTATATTGTCGTTTTAATAACAATTTTCTGTGCCTCGGCACAACATTTTGTGGTCTGCGCAGCGTATAACCACAACCTGTTCGGGTCATACTGAATTTGTAATTAATACAAATATATTACAAAGGAGCAACATTATGATAAAAGCGATCAGCAGGCAGATCCTCGAAGTATCCGATACAGGCAGCGCATATTTCGACCATGCATGGCTCATGGTCAGCCCCGAGTTCTCGACCGCCTCACCCGAAAACATCAACTCTATGGCTGAAGATTACCTATCCTCGCTCGATGCTCCGTTCGGGATACGGCGAAGCCGCGCAAAGCGCCGCCTTTTGCGCGCAGCTTCTCTTCTTGTATCGGCTGCAGCGGGCGCTCTTGCCGCAGTCATGATAATTTCTCACGCAGCGTAGCTTGCAAACCGTTTCAAAAATGCTTGGAGAAAGCGTTTCTCCAAAAGCAAGCGGGAAGTTTGAGTTTAACAAATAACTGTTCACGACATAAGAGCTGCAGCGTTTTAACCTCCCCTACATGGAAGTCTGCTGAGTTTTATCAATGCCC
>CACZCM010000164.1 GCA_902779615.1 uncultured Ruminococcus sp.
CTATGCACAAGGAGACGCGGTTTTTGTCTTTTCAACAACGGACGAAGGTATCTGCGATACCGTGAAGGACTGCATTGAGGAATACTTGTTCGGCTATGATTTTGAGTTTGAGATAGGCGACGATGAGATCATAGTAAGAGCTTGGGGCAACGACAGATACAGAACGGAAGATACTGTTGAAATGCTCGAAAAGTTAAAGGCTATTGCGCGCCGCTTAAGGACGGTTCGGAATACGATTTTCAGGGCGAGGACAGCGAGCTTTGGAGGTTTATTCTTAAAAACGGTGAATTGAAAGAGCAATCGGGCAGGATTGTTTATGATGAATTAGGAGGATAGCCGTATGTCGTATTCCATTACAATGCGTGTAGAAGGTCTCCGCTGTTTAGTAGGCTGTAATTTAAACAAAGTTGCCGAGCATTTCCTTTGAAATCTTCGGGCTTATTATGAGAATATAATCGTTGATAATCTCAACGTGAAGAGGTAATATGTACTCACCCGAAAGGGAAAAAACAGCAAGGAGCGATCCGAATGTGGTCAGAGGGAAGCATTAAGATAGGAAACAGCACATTCCATTATTGGGTAAAGCACTACGATGAGCCGAGCGAGTACGGCATTGCCGAGGGCAGGATTAGCAAGGCAATGCTCAAACGCAACGGTGAGATAGTTTACAACTACGACAGAGGGCTTGATGTAGAGGCAGCCGATGATGACACGAAATACGCACTTGAAATCCTTTTGATGGAATACAACTAAATCCCAAGCGTAGCTCCTTCGGGAGCTTTTGCTTGTTCATGTAGATAGTTTTGGAGCAGGGTTTAACAGCCTTGCTCCTTTTTCGTGGGGGTGATAATATTAGAAAATTAAAGAAATACACGCCGACAAAGTTCATGGCGTTAGACTCAAAATATGACAAAGACGCTGCCGATTTTGCAGTTATGTTCATAGAACAGCTTTGTCACACCAAAGGGACATGGGCAGGAAAGCCGTTTGATCTGATTGACTGGCAGGAGCAGATCGTCCGTGATCTTTTCGGAATCCTTAAGCCTAACGGCTATAGGCAATTTAACACAACGTATATTGAGATAGCCAAAAAGCAGGGCAAACAGTTGTCATTGGACACATTAATTCCTACTCCTAACGGCTTTACGACCATGGGTGATATTGTTATCGGTGACTCTCTATTTGATGATAACGGCAATATATGTCATGTCGTTGCTAAGAGTGAAGTCGATTATGATGAGCAAGCATACAGAATAACCTTCAAAGATGGGGCTGTTGTTGAAGCCGGAGCTCGTCATCAATGGGCAGGAGAGTATACACACGGTAAAAGAAAAAGCCGAATATTTACAACCGAAGAGCTATTAACTATTCCTAAAGATGGAAATTCAATAAAATTCAGAATCCCCGTTGCCAGATGCGTTGATTATCCCGAAGCAAAACTGCCAATAGAAGCTTATCTAATGGGGTATTGGCTTGGAAACGGCAACGCAGTAAAACCGGAGATAACAGTAAAAACAAGTGATATTCCTACCGTTCTCGGAAATATTCTGTCATATCACATAGTAGAAAATGCATGGCAGAATACAGGCGACAGCGTTGTTTTTAGAATAAATGATTTGAAACAAATACTTCTCCGATCCTTTCACGATAAGGTAATACCGACTGAATATTTGCAATCATCAAAAGAGCAACGTTACCGTTTATTGCAAGGGCTGATGGATTCAGACGGTCATGTTAGTAACCGAAAAGGTCAATCAATTTATGCTTCAACAGAAAAAGCGTTATCCGAAAGCGTCAGCGAATTATTGTGGAGTCTTGGGATAAAAAATGCTATATCGACAGACGAATCAACACAACGAGCTGATCGGTCTAAGCCGAGTAAAGAGTGCGGAAGAATTGCAACCGGCGAAACACTATACTATGTAAAGTTTACCGCTTTTGACGATATGCCCGTTGCAGGACTTGAACGAAAACTTGTAAACAGAGTACCAAGGAATCCTGCCACAAGAAGTCATTACCGCTATATCGATAAAATTGAAAAAATTGAAAATCGTGGTATGCAGTGCATACAGGTCGATTCACCGTCTCATCAATATTTGGTGGGGCGTTCTTTTTTACCCACGCACAATAGTGAGCTTGCCGCAGCTATCGCACTACTCCTGACTTGCGGTGACGGAGAGGAACGAGCCGAAGTATATGGTTGTGCGAGTGACAGACAGCAAGCAAGTATAGTTTTCGATGTCGCCGCCGATATGGTCAGAATGTGTCCGGCTCTTAATAAGCGTGTAAAAATACTCGCATCACAGAAAAAGCTGATATACCAACCGACAAACAGTTTCTATCAGGTACTTTCCGCAGAAGCCTATTCCAAACACGGCTTTAATATTCACGGGGTTGTCTTTGATGAGTTACATAGCCAGCCAAACAGAAAACTCTTTGACGTCATGACAAAGGGATCGGGTGACGCTCGTATGCAGCCACTGTATTTCCTTATCACCACTGCCGGTGATGATACGCATTCGATCTGTTATGAGGTGCATCAGAAAGCAAAAGATATTCTTGACGGGCGAAAAATTGACAGGACGTTCTATCCCGTTATTTACGGTATAGACGAGAATGATGACTGGACTGATGAAAAGGTCTGGGAGAAAGCAAATCCGTCGCTCGGAATAACGGTCGGTATCGATAAGGTGCGTGACGCTTGTGAATCTGCAAGGCAGAATCCTGGTGAAGAAAATGCATTCCGACAGCTGCGCCTTAACCAATGGGTAAAGCAGACCGTCCGCTGGATGCCGATGGAAAAGTGGGATCTGTGTGCTTTTCCTGTAAATGAACAATCACTTGAAGGTCGGGTCTGCTACGGCGGTCTCGACCTTTCGTCTACAACCGACCTTACGGCTTTTGTGCTTGTATTTCCACCGGAAGATGAGGACGACAAATACGTTGTGCTTCCGTACTTTTGGTTACCCGAAGAAACGCTTAATTTGCGAGTACGCCGAGATCATGTTCCCTATGATCTGTGGGAGCGACAAGGATTTATTCAAACTACCGAGGGCAATGTCGTACACTACGGCTACATTGAAAAATTCATCGAAGAACTCGGAACGAAATATAACATACGAGAAATCGCTTATGACCGCTGGGGTAGTGCGCAGATGGTTCAGAACCTTGAGGGCATGGGATTTACAGTTGTTCCGTTTGGGCAGGGCTACAAGGATATGTCGCCACCGACAAAGGAACTGATGAAACTCGTACTCGAAAAGAAAATCGCACACGGCGGACATCCCGTCCTGCGATGGAATGTTGATAACATAAGTATTCGTACCGATCCTGCCGGAAACATCAAAGCCGACAAGGAAAAATCAACGGAGAAAATTGACGGTGCTATTGCAACGATAATGGCACTTGACAGGGCTATTCGCCGTGGTAATGACGAGGGCGGCAGCGTGTATGACGAAAGGGGGATTTTACTGCTATGAACATTTTATCAGGGCTTTTTAAGTCGAGAGACAGACCGAAGAACGCAACATCGGGCAGTGCATTCCGCTTCTATCTCGGAAATAGTACAGCCGGAAAGAATGTAAGTGAACGCTCTGCTATGCAGATGACTGCCGTGTATGCCTGCGTTAGAGTTTTGTCGGAAGCCGTCGCAGGACTGCCTTTACATCTGTATAAATACACGGACAAAGGCAGTAAAGAAAAAGCAATAGATCACCCGTTATACTTTCTATTGCACGACGAGCCGAATCCCGAAATGTGTTCATTCGTTTTCAGAGAAACGATGATGACGCATTTGTTATTGTGGGGCAATGCCTACGCACATATCATACGCAACGGTAAAGGCGAGGTAATGGCAATCTATCCGCTTATGCCGAGCCGAATGACGGTTGACCGCAACGAGCGTGGAGAGCTGTATTATCAGTATCAGCTTAGTCGTGACGAAGCACAGACAATGAAAGGCTCATCGGTTATTCTGAAACAGTCGGATGTCCTGCATATTCCCGGATTGGGGTTTGACGGATTGGTCGGATATTCTCCGATAGCTATGGCGAAAAATGCGATAGGTCTTTCTATTGCAACGGAAGAATACGGTAGTAAATTCTTCGCCAACGGTGCTACTCCGGGCGGCGTTCTCGAACATCCGGGAACGCTCAAAAATCCTGCAAGGGTAAGAGAAAGCTGGAATCAGGCTTTCGGCGGCAGCACCAATGCCAACAAGGTAGCGGTTTTGGAAGAGGGGCTTAGATTTACACCGATATCAATCGCTCCCGACCAAGCACAGTTTCTCGAAACAAGAAAGTTTCAGCTTAACGAAATAGCTCGTATTTTCCGAGTGCCGCCGCATATGATAGGCGATCTGGAG
>CACZCM010000165.1 GCA_902779615.1 uncultured Ruminococcus sp.
TAAGGGGTGAATTTCAAAACAGTCCGGTGGACTGTTTTGAAAGAGGGGACATTCTGGCAGAGAATGTCCCCAAAAAAGAAGTGTTGTTCAAAAATTATTCACTCGTTCAAAAACCGTGCTTCCCATAAATATCGCTATTGCAGTTTTGCGAAAAATGTGTTACAATAAAAATGTATAAAACTTGAGAGAACCTTCGGGGGTGGTGTTTTGAGCTTTGAATCCGTTCTCGGTCGGAGTGAGGTAAGCAGGCAGCTTGTTTCGCTCAGCGAAAGCCGCAGGCTTCCTCATGCGGCGGCTTTTGAATCGGAAGATACCGCTTTGGCGCAGGCGGCTGCGAAGGAGCTTGCGGCGGCGCATCTGTGTACGAATGACGGCGAAAGACCGTGCGGCGTTTGCAGAAACTGCCGTAAGATATACGATAACATTCACCCCGATGTCACCGTTCTGAGAGCCGTGGGCAAGCAGAGTATTGGCGTTGGCGAGATCCGTGAGATGATCGCCGACTGCTATATCATGCCGAATGAGGCAGCGGGCAAGGTTTATATGATATTTGATAAGATGACTCCCGAGGCGCAGAATGCCCTTCTGAAAATTCTGGAGGAGCCGCCCGGAAGCGTCAGTTTTATTATAACTGCCGAGCAGTCTTCACAGCTGCTGAAAACCGTTATTTCTCGAACGACCGTGTTCAAGCTTTCTCCCTCCGCAGCACAAGCCGACAGCGGCGAGGCGCTGGAAGCTGCGATCGAGATCGCAAGGGCGATACCTCAGAATATTGAGCTGCCGCTTATCGGCGCAGCAAGCTCGCTTACAAAAAGCCGTGAGTTTGCCCGTCAGGTGCTTGAGTATCTTGCCGAGTTTTTTACGCTTGCTCTTGAGCAGAAATACCTCGGTGAAAGCGGCTATGAAGACTACATAACCGGCATGGCCAGAGTTCTTAGGCGCGACAGTATCGTCAAACTGTATGATGTTGCGAATACTGCGCTCGATATGCTGTCGCACAACTGTAATATGGCGGTCTTATCAACGTGGCTGTGCGCAAATATCAGAGAAAGCAAGCATTAAAGTAATATTAAAAGCTCTGCTTTAAACAAGCAGAGACAAAGCTAAAGGCTTTGTGCGTTCAGTAGGGGATTTATATCCCTACTGAACGTGGGGATGGAACCCGCTGCCTATAGAGGGTGCGGGTCTCCTGTGGAGACCTCTGCGCACGTGATCACCGACCGAGCCGGTTGGGAACCGTCCCCGATGGCAGGCGAGACCCGGGGGACATTCCCCTCTGCGGTTATATTTCCTTTAGGGAGGATAGATAAATGGCTGAAATTATCGGCGTGAGATTTAAGGACGTGGGGAAGGTCTATTACTTCGACCCGTCGGGACATACGCTTAATTTAAATGATAAGGTGATCGTCGAAACTGCGCGCGGCGTTGAGTGCGGCTGCGTTGCGATCGAAAACAGGATCGTTGACGATAAAAGCATTACTCACCCGCTTAAAAAGATCATTCGCCCCGCTACCGCTGCCGATATTAAACGCAGCGAGGACAACAGGGCGAAGGAAGAACGCGCATTCAAGATCTGTGTTAAGAAGATCGAGGAACAGAAGCTTGACATGAAGCTTGTGAATGTTGAGTACACCTTCGACAACAAAAAGATACTTTTCTACTTTACGGCAGACGGCAGAGTGGATTTCAGAGGCCTTGTAAAGGAGCTTGCTTCGGTATTCCACACCAGGATCGAGCTGCGACAGATCGGTGTGCGTGACGAAGCAAAAATGCTTGGCGGTATCGGCATCTGCGGCCGCCCGTTCTGCTGCAATTCCTATATGGGAGAGTTTCACCCCGTGTCGATAAAAATGGCGAAGGAACAGGGGCTGTCGCTGAATCCCGTTAAAATATCGGGTACGTGCGGCAGGCTGATGTGCTGCCTGAAATACGAACAGGCTGCATACACCGACCTGCTCAAGACCGTTCCGAAGGAGGGCGCAACCGTCATGACGCCGAATGGCGAGGGTATCGTTGTTGAAGCCAATCTTATCAGCAAGGTGCTGAAGGTTCGCCTGAAAAAATCGCCCGACGCAGCTCCGACAACGTTCAAAGCCGGCGATGTGAAGGTCCTGAAGGATGCCCAGATCAAGGTCAACAAAAAGGAACTTGAGGAGCTGAAGAAGCTTGAGTAATACCTGACAAACTCTTGCTGCGAAAAAACGGTATGACATCCCAATAATACAGCGATTTGTAACAATTGACGAATTAGTGGTGACTAACGCAATTTTTTTATAAGAATTAATCAAAAAAGCTTGATTTTTTTCCCCCGATATGCTATAATACTAATAACATTTAAAGCTTGTTTAAGCTAAAGGGAGGTTCTATTATGGCTTATAAAATTACTGACGATTGTATTTCTTGTGGTGCTTGCGCAGCTGAGTGCCCTGTAGAGGCTATCTCCGAGGGCGAGGGCAAGTTCGAGATTGCAGCAGATGCATGCATTTCATGCGGCAACTGTGCAAATGTCTGTCCCGTGGGCGCTCCTGTTGAGGAGTAATACAATACATCAACTAACAGGAGGCTCGATCATGTCGGGCCTCTTTTTTCTATACACAGTATTCACTCTAAGTCGGATCTGTATGTAATATACATTGGACGCAAGGAGGTTCCCGACGAGGTGTCATTCAGTGAGGTATATCTTGGCGGAGATTCTCAGGTTGACGTTAAAGTAAAGTTCCTGCGTCAGTCCTGAAAATCAACTATCAGCGGGCAATACACAAAAACAAGCTTGACTGTATATATAGAAACGATCAGATCCTGCAAAGAACAGGGCTGCCTTGATAGTTCCTTAACGAAGCACGAAGAGGGGGATTACAAGGTTGCCTTATTTATTCGATGAAGAAGTACAGCGAAGCCTGTATGACGAAACCATGAAAAGAGAAATTCGAGCAGAAGGCAGAGAAGAGGGAAGAGCCGAAGGGTTGCCGGAAGGAAAGATCGAACTCCTCATTGATCCTGTGAAAGGCGGAAAACTGTCCGCAGCCGAGGGGGCAAAGCAGCTTAACATTAGCATAACCGAATTTGAGTCGCTGCCCTAAATGACGAAAGCTTGACAAATCGGCTGAACATTATTGATGATACTTTAGTTTGCGCCTCCGCTGCTACAGCGCAGGCCTACGGCTTGTGTCCGCTTGTTGAAAGCAGAGCTTTTAAAGAACGTTAACCCCCGCAGGAACGGCGATCCCTGCGGGGGTTTGTCTTGCGGTGTGTTGATTCGAAATATTCGGATAGAATTATATAGCTTTGTACGCGATTATTCTTACTCTGATCTCTGTTTGAAGTTCGCTTACAGCGCTGAGCCGCTGCTGATCTTCTCTCGATGTTTTGTAGTAGTACGGCGTCATCATAAACAGATCCTCTATGTCCTTGTGATCGCTCAATGTTATGTTGTACTCAACATCGTATGTGTCTGCGATGTTCAACCCTTCGAGAAGCCACTCTTCGGAGGGGTTTTTGTATGCTTTTTTATAGATCGCTTTTTTCAGTCCGTAAAGGTGGTCTTCAAGCGGAACGGCGCGTATCAGAATACCGTTGGGTTTCAGTATCCTCTTGACTCCATTCGGAAAGATCGGCGCAAATATGTTGACAGCGCAGTCGGCGCAGCAGCTTTCGATCGGAAGTGCAGCTGCGCTCGCTGCCGCAAGAGTGAGCGTTTTGTCGGCTGCAGCGGCATAATTCAGAGCGTCCTTTGAAATGTCGATACCGTAAAAGCTGCACTCGGGAAATGCTTCGTGCAGAAGGGCTGTGTAGTAACCTTCGCCGCAGCCGATGTCAACTGCCGTATTCATGATCGTTCCCGATTTTTTTATTACGCTGACAGCGGCATCTGCGATCGGACGATAATACTGCTTGCGAAGAAAGCTGCGGCGGGCGGCGATCATTAATTTATCATCGCCGTGCCGCTTTTTGGAGGATTTTTGGGACATGATAAGGTTAACGTAGCCTTTCCTCGAAATGTCGTAGCTGTGGCGATTCTCGCAGCGGTATGTATTGTCAAGCCGCACAAGCCGTTTGCCGCAGACAGGACATATCAGTATGCAGTTATTATCCATTATGAGAATCCTCCGTCTGTTCCAAGTATCTGACCCGTGATGAAATCAGACTTTTCCGACACGAAAAATGAAACGGCGCGGGCAACGTCCTCGGGAGTGCCCAATCTTCCGACGGGAGTGTCATCGGCAAGTTCCTTTAACGTTTCGGGTGTGCATTCGGCTTTTAGCATATCGGTGAGAATACAGCCCGGCGCAACTGCATTGACGGTAATGCCCGAAGGAGCCGTTTCTTTCGCAAGAGCTTTCGTAAAGGGCCTCAACGTTTGGCA
>CACZCM010000166.1 GCA_902779615.1 uncultured Ruminococcus sp.
GTCATCATAGCCGGCAGCCTTGAATATCGCGCCGCATACACCGCTGCCCGCCCACAAACCGCTGTTTGCGGCGTTGACGATAGCATCGGTTTTTAAGTCAGTTATACCGGTCATTTTTATTTCTATTTTACGCATAAACGCACCTCAGTTACTTCGTTTTTTCAAGTTGATCCATACACCACGCAAACGCCTTAGCCGTGCGGATATCGGGCTGTTTAAAATGGCTGCCCTCGTTCCACTCCAAGGTGCAAGCCCTGTCTTTAAGCAGCTCGTACTGCTCTCGAATACGCTCACCGACAGCTGCCATTACCTTGTTTTTCGTCTTCTCTTCCTTGTTGCCGAGGCTGAGGTAAACACAGTCTGCTTTCGGCGTATGCGTTCTCATATAGCTGTCCCACTTAGGAAACCACACCGACGGCGACGCCGCTGCCGCTGCCGAAAAGCGCTCGGAATTGTACACGCTCCAAAGCGCAAACAGTCCCGCAAGCGAATAGCCGCCGATCACAATAGAAATATTCTCGGGAAGATCAAACCGTGAGATGATCTCGGGTATCAACTTCGTTTCGATAAAGCCGAGCGTATCCGCTGCACCGCTGCCAAAGCTCTGCTTGCCGAATACGGGCGGCGCTTCCCACGGAGACAGCTCGTTGTTCCAATCGTGAATACGAAACGCCGCAAGAATAAACGGCTCTGTCGTGCGGCGCTCGATCTCTGCAACTTCGTTATCAAGCACTTCCAGGTCGTGCTCGTCAACGGGCTGGATCAGGAGATATTTCGGGGATTCACAGGTGTAGATGCGGCATTGTTTTTGATGGATGGTGAGGGGGTGATTTTGCATGATATGGCCTCCGTTGATTCAAACACAATGTTCTGCATTCACTTACCGATCCTATCATAATAATTTCCGAGTTTCTCATCGCATATATCAAGAATATGGCTGATATCCTCGTCCGTCAGCTTCTTGAAAATAATCGGGTTGATCTCTATGTACGAAACATCTTTGCAGCGTCGTAAAAAACGCATATCAGCAAACCTTTTAAACGGATTACTCATAATATTTCGTTCGACATCCTTTTCTGTATACCCGCCTTTTTGGTAAATACTTGACGCTTTTTCAGCTACAAGTCCTTTGCTTTTTCGGTCTTCATAGAATTCGATAAAATAATTCACGACATCTGCGATCTTAACCTTTCCGTCCTCATCAATATACTCGAATATTGCCTTTAGCAGGACAGGCTTATACGAAAAACTCATATCCATCTTCTCGATAAAGTCCATAAACTTCTGCTTAATATTCGATGCGGTAATAATATCCCATCCGAATTCTTTCGCATATTCCTTTACCGTTTCCTCTTTGAAATAATTCAAGAAACGTTTATCACCTATTGGTACAGCCATATCAGGAATGATCTTTCCTTCGGAGATATATCTGTCTACGGTCTCCGATTGGACATCTACCATCCTCACAAATTCAATTTGCGAAACCATATTCTTGACTTCATTCTGCCAATTGAACAGATCTATTGTTTCATAGTCATCGATGCTGATAGGAATATCAAGATACTCTGTCGGCTTTTCACCACGGCGGTACAGATCATAATCGAGCTTTTTCTTGTTATCTGGAGCGAGGACATACTCGAGAGGGCGGTACTTCGATATATTCAACAATCGATGCAGTGAATACGGCATATTAAACATATTCGCATTGTCAATAAAATCAAAAACCAACAATTCCTTTTTGCCTTCGCTCTTTCTTGTGCCCCTGCCAAGCTGCTGCATATAGATCGTTTTCGACATGGTAGGACGCGCCATGAAAAGGACTTCTGTTTTCGGGCTGTCCCAGCCTTCATTCAGAAGATCGCATGCACAAAGCACATTGATCGAACCGTTCTCGTATTCATCGAGTATCTTATCTCTATCCTTAACCTTATCTCGTGCGTAAACAGCAGTGGCACACACGCCGAGATCTGACAGAAGTCTTGCTATTTCAATTGCATGATCAACGCTTGCACAAAAGATAACTGCCTTTTTTCCATTCACGAAATTAACATATGTATCGGCGATCAATTGATTCCTTTCCGGGATGAACAATTTGCTTTCCAGATCCTGCGAGTTGTATTTTATTCCGTTTATTCTGACCTCTGTAAGATCAATATCCGTCTTAACACGAATGCATCTTATCGGAGCTAATATACCTTTTTTAACCGCTGTTTCCAAGTCCATCTTATGGGCAACATTTTTAAACAGCGCAAGCATATCCTCGCCGTCCGAACGTTCGGGAGTAGCCGTTAATCCAAGAATGAATTTCGGAGTAAAATAACTGAATATCTTTTTATATGTTTCTGCGGCCGCATGATGATACTCATCAACTACAATATAATCAAATGCATCCGGTAAAAAGTCAAGCAGATGTTTAGACATCGTCTGAACCGTCGCAAAGATCACATGTGCATCACGATCCTTTGACGTGCCCGTATACTTCCCCAATGATGCCTCCGGCCAGATATCATTAAACGTTTTTTCCGCCTGTGATGCCAAACGCAAAGCATTCACCAGAAACAGAGTTCTGCCGCCCACACTTTTAGCGTCGGTTGCCGCAGTAACTGTTTTACCTACACCGGTCGCATGATACAGCAAAGCAATTGTCTCTCCGTTCTCCCGCATCATTCTCAGATTATCTATCGCTTCCTGCTGATATTCACGAAGCTCAAATGTCTTTCCCTGCTGTTCGGGCAGGAAATCCTGAATAGCTTTGAAGAACGGAGTTTCACCCAGAAATGTAACAAGCTCATCCTTTACCTTTTCGGGCTGATTCAGAAGCTGATGGTAAGCCCACCTATAAACACGCCAATCGTTATAGACCATGCTGTTCTGCTTCAGCAGATCATCAAAGTATTTGTTGTCTGAGATTTTTTTCGGATTATGATATGTCTCTCCGTCGATCTCGATAGCGATTTTCATCTCTTGGTTTTCAAGAGCGAAATCTATAAAACGATTATTACCGTATATATCGACGAACGGATATTGAACATACAGATTATTTGCCTTTTCCGGTCCGAACGCTTCACAGAAAAGCTCGACAAACAGCTCCTCCGCCTTACTGTTTACGCTTGTAGCATTAGCTTCCGACATAGATCATCCCTCTTTTGTGATCACTTCCTTGAGAAGTATCCTCTTCTCAAATCCGCCTCGTTGTTCCGCTTTCTGTTTTCTTATACTCTCAAGCTTTTCAAGAGAACAGCCTCGTACTTTCGCAATAGCATAGACGACCTCCATGATATCCGCAAGCTCTTCTATACTCTTATCCGCCTGATACTCGGCACACTCTTCGTTCAGCTTCGCATCGAGCATTTTCAGATATTCTACGTCAGACAAGATCTCTGTCGTGCACTCTTTTCCCGCAGATTCAATTATCGCGGGTATCTTGTCACGGACGAGTTTGTTGTAGGTTTTGTTCATGGGGCACCTCGTGGAATTAAACCACTCCGAAGATTTTAATAATGCAATTCAACATTATTATAGCAAATCATCCACCTAAAATCAACAAAATTATAGAATACATTTTATTGTTTTTGGCAAAAAATTCTCAAATTCATCTGCCGTATAATAATCACTTTATAAGCAGCAGACTATATTTTGTTATTCTTCTCTCCCTACCCCACCTCAACCACCCTCTTCCCCAGCCGCTGTGCATACTGCACCGTCCTATACGCACCTCCGCTTTGATGCTGAATACAGCACACCACAAGATCGGAGCGGTCAACCATACACCGGTTGCGTATCTGTATTGCCGCCTTAAAATGCGCCCGGGCGGCGCACAGGCGTGCGCAGGCAGTTCCGCCGAAAACATAGCGGATCTATATTTGGTTTCCGCATTTCATAGTTTGCCCAATTTTTTACACTTAGCTGGCTTCTTCGCATATCTCGACCTCATCATAATAGTCAAGAAACGCCGCCTCATTGTCACGATACTCGGCTCGCATATACGGCAGAACAAGCACCAAAGAGGTGTTGCCTCTGCCGTATTTCTTTATGCATCGCTTTATTACCGAAGACGCCAGCAGATCAAATTCGCCGTCACGCCCGATAAGGAACTCGACATATTCCTTCCCTGTTATCAGATCGTACAGCAGCGATTCAAGGCGTTCCTCAACTAATGAACCCTGTTCTATGTGTCTGTGTCCGAAAAAACTTACGGTATAAATGTCCATTCTACGCGCCCTCCTTTATTACTATATAGATAGTAACATCGTATATGTATATAGTCAAGCGGTAACAATCAATATAGAATAAAGTCAGAGGAAGTGGTATTATGAACGATTCAAAATCGGTATTTGCGATCAAGGATTA
>CACZCM010000167.1 GCA_902779615.1 uncultured Ruminococcus sp.
TTCCGTCATAGTTTATTCGTTCGGCTGATCTCTCCCACGCGGTAAATTTACTGCTATAACAGCTTCACGATTTCTGCGGCATACTGCCGCTCCCATGTTTAATTGCTAATAGCAAATCCCGCATTACGCATTGCCTATCACTGCTGCCCCCGAGGCATCTGCTCCACCGCTACATTGCTTACCGCTGTCCCAAGCGCAGTTGCCGCCGCAGCCGTTACTCTTTCACGCACGACTGCACTGCCGCCGCCCTCGCACACGATCAGCACGCCCCTTACCTCCGGCAGCCGCTGCTTCTTCAAAACAGCCTGCTCGCTGCCGTCTTTGCTGCGAATTATTACGTATTCGTTCTCCTCGCTTCGCTGTGTTCTGCCGCCGCTGCTGTCGGTCGTTTCTGCGCTTGCGCTCTCGCTCTTGTCCACTGCAAAAACGTCCTCCCCCATTGCGTCTAATGTTACCATGACCTTCACCCGCCCTGCGCCTTCGATATTTCCCAGGATCTCCTCAAGCTCCTTCTCCAGCGCCTGTTTGTAATCAACGCTAACACTCTCGGAAGGCTGCTCGATGATCTCGGTCGTTTTTTCGCCGGGAATAAAGCTTGATAAAAAAATGATGATTAATCCCAATATTCCCGCAGCCACAACAATATTTCTCCGCAGCTCGGGAGTCAGTCTGCCGGTCAGTGTATTTATCACTTTACCCATTTTTTCACCTAACAGCTATGTCTGCGTCAAGCCCCAGATCCTGCATTATCGCCGCTTCCAGTTCGTCGAGCTTTTGGGAGTATTGCTCCCCTACGACTATCCTGACCTTGTTAATATTTACGCTCCCGTCTTCCAAAATAGACATATCCACAGAAATATTTTTCGCCTCCGCTCCGTGGCTTTTCAATTCCTCGCGCACCAGCGCTTCGATCGTTTGCTCATACTGCGGCTCCGCCGCCCTGTTGAACCAGTCGGTATTCGGGATCGCTTCATCGTCCTGCACCGATCTCTCTGCCGAAAAATCCCGAATGCTTTCAAGCGGCTGAAGCAGACATGACGCAGCGATCAGGCTCAAAACAACGTACACGCTTTTCTTGACCGCTCCTTCGGGCAGCAGCATTTCCGCCGCAGAGATGAGTACACTGCACGCACACAGACACATAGTCCACTTTTTGATCTCGTCCAGCTATATCACCTCCTTTACCCACGGAGAACATTTTTGATCTGCTGCTTATCCGATTTTATGCGCCGTGTCATCTTCACTACCGCAAGCTTTCATTCATGCGATTTTCCAATCACCCCTTCCCTACAATGATAATTACCGCAGTGCCGATTATATATATGACCATTGTGCACATCATTACAGCGAACATCACGGATATTACAGACGAACACGACCTCATAAGCGACGACAGCCGGCTTATACCGAACAGATCACATACCGCCGCTGCTGCCGATACTGTCATCTGCCATATCATGCAGCGGACAACGGGATAAGCAAAGACCGCAAATACCGCTGCGATCGCCGCTGCGCCGACCCCCGACTTCAAAACGGAAACACAGCTTATCATAGTTTGATATGCATCGCTGAGTGCGCCTCCGACCAGCGGCACAAAGGAACTGACCGCAAACTTTACGGCGCGGTTCGCAAGATTGTCCGCTGCAGCTGCTACGATCGAGCGCATTGTCAGAAACGCAACGAACAGCGACATACAAAAAGTAAGTATGATCCGCGATACTTTTCGGAACATCTCTATCACGCCGTCAAGCTTCATGCTTTCGCACGCAGACGATGTGATCGAAAGCGCCATAATACACTTCATCAGCGGTATTACGAGCCGGGTACACACCTGCACAACAAGATTGGAGGTATAGATCATTACGCCGCAGTAGGCAGTTGACGAAGCAGTTCCGCCGCCCGCCGCCATAAGTCCTGCCATCACGGGAACATACAGCAGCATGAAATTCCCCGCGGCAGAGATCGTTTCTCCCAGGTAATTTATCAGCGAGATCAGCGGAGGCGACACTGCCGACACCACGCACAGCGACGCTGCAAGCGAAAGCAGCTTCTGCTCGGCAAGTCCGCCCTTGACGGTATCGAGCGCGCCTGCGATCACAACAGCGGCTATGATAAACAAAAATACCCGAAGCGGCTCGTCAAAGTTGTCGATGACAGCTTTTTTGATCGCACCCTCAAGACGATTCGGAGTAATACTGTCGGCCGCAAACGGTCTGAAATCCGACAATCCTATCTCACTCAAAAAATCCCGAGAGCTTTCGGGCAGCGCATAGAACAGCTTGTCTGCGCCCGACTCCTTGTACATATCTTCAATGATCTTTGAAGATTCGTCTTCGACGGCGGCAGCTTGTGCGGAAAATCCGAAAAACACAAAAGCGCACGCCAGCGCCCCTGCCAGCGCAATGGATCTTCTCAGCATATCTCCTCCTCATTAACACATGGTTTACGGACGTCCTTTATATGAGTATATTCACAACGCCTGAAAAATATTACCTTAGCTTGCTGCGTTGTTTAAAGTTTCGCTCAAGCTTTTTCAAAGTTCTGCGTCTTCTATCTGAGGTAAATGTCATGATCACCTGTGATCTGCCTTGCCGTCAATGCTGCATTATGTGCGTTTGGGCAAAACAAAAACGACCCTCAAAAGCAATTTCGCCTTTGAGGGTCATTGTCATATAATAAACGTAATTGAAAATAGTCCTATTGAATAATAGAGTTGAGTGTTAAGTTGTTTAGCGGAGAAGTACTCGACGCCAAATCGGATATAACCGCAGAGGGGAATGTCCCCCGGGTCTCGCCTGCCGTCGGGGACGGTTCCCAACCGGCTCGGTCGGTGATCACGTGCGCAGAGGTCTCCACAGGAGACCCGCACCCTCTATAGGCGGCGGGTTCCATCCCCACGTTCAGTAGGGGGATAAATTCCCTACTGAACGCACAAAGCCTTTGGCTTTGTCTCTGCTTGTTTAAAGCAGAGCTTTTAATGTAAATCTGCGTAGAGATGCAAGCAGTAAAAACAGTTTCCAGCTCTCAACTCTCCAAACTCCACACTAAAAACAGCGCTTTCGTTACATATACACAGTCATTTCTTCAAGCGTCCTGCGCTTGGTGTGGTTTGGCATAGGACCTGCGCCCTCGGCTGCATATCCGAGATCAAGCGCCATAAGGATCTCTTCGTTTTCGGGTAGTCCCAGCGCATTTGAGAGCTTGTCCGGATCAAGATTATTTATCCAGCAGCTGTCAACGCCCTTTGACGCAGCAGCAAGCATAATGTGCGCTGCCGCTATTGTGGCATCCTCAACGCCCGAATCACGCTTTCCGCCGGGATACACAAAAACATTCGTCTTGTCAAACGTTACGACCAATACGGTCTGTGCGCCGTAACGGCACGGACATATACTGTCGAATTTCGACAGCGCTTCCTGCGAACGCAGCACATACACCTTGTGCTCCTGCAAATTTTTCGCCGTCGGAGCGACTCTTCCCGCTTCGAGTATCTCGTCAAGAACAGGCTGATCGACCTGTCTGCCGCTGTATTTCTTGCACGAGTAACGTTCTGTTGCCAAAGTTAAAAAATCCATTTGTATTCAGTCCTTCATTCGGAATAATATCATACCACTGTGATATTAAACATTTGGTTCACATCGTTTCCTGCTCTGTCACGCACTAAAACGATCACGCTGTAGCTGCCCGGCTCGCTGAACACAGCTGTACACTGTGAATTGCTGCTTTCACGCTGAAGCACACCGGTTCTGCCTCCAAAGGTTTTGTAGAACATATAGGTGTAGCCGCCTGCGCCGCCCTCTGCGGACGCGCTTATCGTAACGCTTTCGCCGGCTGCGATCTCGGTTGCGTCAATGGTCGAGGTATTCTTGAATTTGCTGAGATCATACACGGTAACGGGAATGATCTTCTCGCTGATCGTTCCCATCTTGTCGGTAACTTTGATCTTGATGTAATATGTACCTTCCTGTGAGGGAGCTATCTCGCACTGTGGGTCTGTACCTTTTGTTGAAAATGTATCCTTGCTCTCGTGTCTGTAATAAACAACATACTTGTAGCTGCCTGTACCGCCCTCTGCGTCTGCCGTTACCTTGATCTTATCGCCGAGTTTAACGGCATCGGAAGCAACGACCGATTTGTTGATAAGCTCGGGAGCTTCGTTCACCGTGATATTGAATATCTTCTCGTCGAGATTTCCGTTTGCGTCCTTCACAAGAACTCTTACGTCATAATCCACAGGCGCGCTCGGTGTGATCTCCATCGTTGTATCCGTTACATTAAGCTCTCCCTTGCGGACCCAGTCGCTTGACGTGTGCTTCTTGAAG
>CACZCM010000168.1 GCA_902779615.1 uncultured Ruminococcus sp.
CCTGTGCGTAGAGAAGCACCTGTTGGTCGAAGCGAAGTCTGAAATTGTAGCTGCTCTTTGAGAGAAAATGCGCCCACTTCTCCGGATCGGACGATAGCTGTGAGACGGTATCCTCATATCTTTGGTGCAGCTCCTCGATCAGCTCTGCGAGACTTTTGTTATCGGGCAATTTAACTTCCTCCTTTATATTAGACCAAAAAACTATGCTTGTCAAGTAAAATATTTGAAATTAACGATATTTTTCTTTCTTTTTGGTCTTCTTGAATTTTACTTCTTAAAGAATTCTTCAATCGGCACGGCGAAGAATATCGCAAAACGCTCAAGCGCAGTAACGGTCATATTGATATGCCCGTTTTCATACTTCGATATCGAGACCGGATGAAAGCCTATTGCGTTTGCAAGCTCACTTGACTTCATATCATGATGGCAGCGCAGCTGTCTGATATTGTTTCCGATTATTTTCAGTATCTCCGATTTTGGTGATCTCGGTTTCCTTGTTGCAGTATCATTCACTCATATCACCTCCGCTTGGTGCTGTTTCGGCAGACTTCAAGAGAAAAGAGTACAGCTGCTTCCTGCCGATAGCTTCCGCAAGCTCGATGAGCATATCGCCTTCACGTTCCGAAAACTTGCTCGTGCGATATATCGCCCAAAAGTCCAACGCTCCCATATTCGAGAGTTCCTTTTCGTCAACGCCCAATACGAGAAGTTCCTCAAGCACCTTCAGCTTGAATTTGAGTTCCTTTGTATCCTGTTCCATATTTACCTCCTTGATTTTCGTGAAATGGACACCAATGGTGTACATTTCGGGATAAAGAAAAACCGCAGTCTTTGCGACTGCGGTTTTACGGGTGTGTATTGTTAGATTGGTTTTTCGTTTTGTTGAAATAAAGGCGAAAAAACAGTGCGCTTATTTCAGTTTAAGGGCTTAACTTGAAATAACAAGTAAAGAATCACGGTCTTATTTCAATTTACCGCCGCAAACTGAAATAACGAGATATTTATAGAGAGGTTGCAACGCGTTATCTTAAACACAAAACGCCGCGTAAAGAGGCACGGTTTTGATATTGCCCTCAAAACCAAAATTTTTAGCAGACAGCTTTATCGCATATTCCGGCTTGTAAGTGTCCATATATACCTTCAAGCTCTTTGCTTTTGTGTTATCGGCTGACTTGACTTCTATCGGGATTATCTTTCCGTCGCGCTGAATGACAAAATCGACTTCTGCACCTCGCTCCGATTCCCAATAATACGTTTTATATCCGTTAATCGTAAGCTGAACATTGACGTAGTTTTCTACCATACCGCCCTTGAAGTCGTTAAGCTCCTCGACCATATATAGAATATCGTTTGCCGCAAGGTCTTTCTTGGCACAAAGCAATCCGAGATCGGAAACGTATATCTTGAACGCATCGATATCACGATAGTTTTCGAGCGGCTTCTTGATTTGCTCCGCTTTGTAGACCTGTGAAACGATACCCGACAAGCACAACCATTCTATCGCATTCTCAAACTCCGACGCTCGTCCGCCTTTCTTTATCAGCTTATACTGAAAGCGTGTGTTTCGCTTGGAAAGCTGCACGGTAATGTTGTCGTAGGTAAGCCGTGTTTTCTTTATCTCATTCGTACTGTTGTATTTGCTCATATCGTTGAGATAGCTTGCAAGGATCGTGTCCTGGGTATGACGAATGAGGATATAGTCATTTGTTTCTGCAAACTGCGATACGCACTCCGGCATACCGCCGATTACAAGGTACTGACGGTAGAGTTTCATCGCTGCGTCGTGAAGCGCAGCCGGCATAGGTGTGTCATTCTCAAAGCATTCTCTGATCTTATCTGCAAGATCGTTTTCGCCCATAGCTATCAGATATTCTTCCATATCCATAGGGTAGAGAGTCTTTATATCGACCTTGCCGACGGGGAATGAGAATTGCGCCCGATTAACGGCAACTCCGAGCAGACTGCCTAAAGCGATAATGTGATACTCGGGAGCGCTTTCGCAAAAGTATTTGAGCGATGTTAAGGCGCGCTCGCAAAGCTGAACCTCGTCAAATACGATCAGCGTTTTCTCCCGGACGATCGTAGTTCCCGCAATGTGCGACAATATCGGGATAAGATAATCGGGACTGATGTTTTCCTCGAATGTCTTGTTCAGATTAGGGTTTGTCTCAAAATTGAAATACGCAACATTCTCGTAGTGCGTTCGTCCGAACTCCAGAACAGAGTATGTTTTGCCTACTTGACGTGCGCCTTGTAATATAAGCGGTTTGCGGTGACTGCCTTTTTTCCATTCCT
Source organism: uncultured Ruminococcus sp. (assembly GCA_902779615.1). GTDB lineage: Bacteria > Bacillota > Clostridia > Oscillospirales > Acutalibacteraceae > RUG592. Next base: position 2,296 of record CACZCM010000168.1, read on the forward strand.
CAAGAAATCCGCTGATCTTTCTGTACATATAACATCACTCCCGTGCACTTGATAGTAATATTATAGCAAATATTCGTGTAAAAATCAATGTAAATATTAAGAAATATTACACAAATGAGCACGAATGATCGGCATGATGAGTGAATCTCCATTTTGATCAAAGAAAAACCGTAATCTTTCGACTACGGTTTTTACATGATTTTATTATTTTGAATGGTTTACTCTACTCGCTCCATTTTAACAACGCAGCGCTTTTTGAAGAAACCAACGCCCATTTTGATGATCTCGGGATATCCGTCCGCGATGAATTCCTCCGCGTATCGTCTGTCCTTGATCTGTGCAAGAGCGTCGTCGGCTCGTTCGCCCATTGTATCGACTGTCTTTGCCGTCTTGAATTCTATGATAACAACACGGTCGTCGTCAACCAGATAAATATCGGTGCGTCCTTCGCCGGTCTCACGGTTTGATTTGACGTAATAGGGCGTGAGCGTCATGATTCCGAGAATAAAAGCGTGATAAAACGCCTCACTGTAATCATATCCGCTGATCGACTTAGTGAGCAGATCGGTTATCGTTTTTGTGAGTCCTGCCGCGTCACATGCCCACATCTGCTTTGTGATCTCATCGAGAGAGTGCGGTATGATCTCACTCTCAAACCAACCGGAAACGCTGTCTTTGAAAATGATCTTAAGCTCTTTGTTAGGTATCTTCAGGGTGAACTCGTTTGTGTCTGTGTTGATGTTCACGGGCGTGAGATAACCGGTAAGATACAATAGGCTCCATAGGCTGTTGGTATCTTTGATGTTAAGATCTCCGTATGTCATCTTTTCGTTGATCTTTGCGGTAACAGTACCGCCGCTGATGAGCGTATCGAGCGTACCGGAGATCATACGGCGATTTTTAGAAAGAAACGGTCTGATGACATCGCTGCCGGTCGTGTTTGCCCAAAATGTTTTGGGAGCAGCGTTCGGATTTTCCAGCAGCCGCGACACATAACACACGACGTCCCACGGACAATATACATCTGCATTACCGAAACGATAACCGTCGTACCATTCTTTGATAAGCTGCTTTTTCTCGGAAAGTCCTGTGTCAGAGAGCAGCTTGTCGATCTCTTTATCGGTAAAGCCGAAGAATTCATCTAAGCTGCCGCGTTCGTCGGATATAGAGTCAATATCGGGATTGTTAAGACCTGTAAAAATGCTTTCCTTTGCAATGCGCAAACAGCCTGTGATGACTGCAAACGCGAGATGTGAATTACCTTTTAGGGCTTTGCTGAAAAGGTCGCGGATTATTGTAACAATGTCGCTATAATAACCAAAGGTATTGCCTTTAGACAACGGCACATCATATTCATCTATAAGGATAATGACCTCTTTATTATGGTGTATTTGCAGCATTCTTGATAAAAGCAGCAGAGAGTCTGTTAATTCAACGTCACTTTCGCTTTTGCTTTTGATCCTCTTGAATTCGGATCTGTCGTCATCGTCAATCGTGTCATCATCTAATAGGTAGGTATATTTTTTGAATGTATTTGAAACAAGTGATTTTAATTGTTCCAATGTATAAGCAAATGTGTTGCCGCCTACATCTTTCAGTGAAATAAATATCGTCGGATATTGACCTTGCCACTCATCGCAAATATCCTTGTCATTGGATATTGCCAAGCCGTCAAACAGTTTGTCTGTGTCGTTTCTCGTAATGTCAAAGAAACAATCGAGCATACTCATATTGAGCGACTTCCCGAAACGGCGGGGGCGGGTGATCAGAGTTACTTCTGCCTTTTTGTTGACAATGCGCTTGATAAGCATGGTTTTATCAACATAGTAAAAACTTCCTTCGCGGAGCTTTGTAAAATCGTCCTTGCCAACAGGTAACGAAAAACTACTATTCATCATAAACTCTCCTTTCGCTTATTCTTATATTCTAATTCTATCATACCGGAAAGAGAATATCAAGATGTTTTAAAAAGCTCGCTTTATACTCCCTTCTCAAATTCATAATCTATATAGATTATGAAATTACCGTTTTCGTTCGTAAGCACCGGCTCCACAAAAAAATAAATCGACTTCGCTTTCATTGTATTGCCCTGAGCAACGATGTCGCGAACCGCGTCCTCATAAGCCGACTGCAGTTCAAACTGTGAGGAAAAGCGCGTCGTGTCGAGCTTGTAATAGCTGCCGGATTTGTAGCAGAGAGTGTTCTTTTCATACATTTCGTGTGACTGTGCATACTCTGTTATTGTCTTTTCGACTTCCGAGTAATCAAAGAGTGAATCGGTGGATATTTCCCGCTCCGCCGTGTCCTCACTCTCGGCAAGCTCGGAGCGTGTTGTGCAGGCTGTGAGCGTTAATACAAGCGCAAGGCAGACGGTGATCAATGTGATTTTCTTCATAGCGATTCTCCTTAT
>CACZCM010000169.1 GCA_902779615.1 uncultured Ruminococcus sp.
TCGACAGTCTTATCACCCTTCATCAGCGTGAGTATTTTTCGTTCGATTTTGGTGGCGGAAGTGCTAAAAATGTTCAAAAAACACTTTCTTGGGAACAGCGTAAGGTTAGCGATGTGCTTTCAGAAAGCCGTGACGCAGGTCATTCAGGCGACATTGCAAAGAAGCTGACGGTTAAGTTATGGGGTAAAGGAGTATATGCGAAAAATGATAAAGGTAGTGCTGCAACACAATACTTTACTCGTCACGCTGGGCAATTCATATACAGCAAACTTGACTTCTTAAATTCAGCATTTGGTGTTGTACCTCAAGAGCTTGAAAGTTACGAAAGTACGGCAGATTTGCCTGCTTTTGATTGTATTGCTGTTGATCCCTATTTCATGTTTTACAGAGCAATACAACCGAGCTTTTATCTTACGAATGGAATGATTGCCGACGGTAGCAGAAAAGCCAAGAGAATACACGTTGAAACATTTTTGGATATGCCTTTAGATTTACCGTCAATAGAAGAACAAAAGAAGGTAGCGAGCTATTTTACCCAGCTTGATTCCCTTATCACCCTTCATCAGCGTAAGTTAGAAACGCTCCAAAAAATGAAGAAATCTCTGCTCCAAAAGATGTTTGTATAAAGGCGGTGAATACCTATGGCAGAACTTGAAAAGACAATAGAAGATAAGCTGATAGAACAGCTTACAGAGGGCAAAAGCCAGTGGACTTACCGCCCCGACCTGCACACCGAGGAGGAATTATGGGCAAATCTGCGCTCTATCCTTGAGCGTGGCAATAAAGCCGTACTTGACGGCAAGCCCCTGACCGATCAGGAATTTGAACAGGTCAAGAACCAGCTTTCCTTTGCGACATTCTACGATGCCGCTAAATGGATCGCAGGAGAAAACGGTATCGCTCATGTTTATGTTCAAAGGGACACGGAGACAGTGCAGCTCACAGCCCTGAAACGTGACGATATTGCAGGCGGTTCAAGCGTTTATGAAGTGATAAATCAGTACAGAGCCTTAAAGGACGACGAGGAGGATATTCACAGCCAAAACCGCCGTTTTGATGTATCTCTGCTGATAAACGGTATTCCGCTTATCCATATCGAACTGAAAAACCGTCAGCATTCCTATCTTGACGGTTTCCGTCAGATACGCAAGTATATCCGTGAGGGCAAGTTTACGGGCATTTTCTCCGCAGTTCAGATGTTTGTAGTTTCCAATGCGGTCGATACAAAATATTTCGCCGCTGCCGAGGAAGAAGAACTCAACGAGAAGTTCCTTTCCGGCTGGGAGGACTTTGCAAACAACCCTGTTACCGACTATCTGAAATTTGCCGAGAATGTGCTGAAAATACCCGAAGCACACCAAATGGTAATGAAGTATGCTGTTCTCGACCAAGAAGCAAGAAAGATACTTCTGCTCCGTCCGTATCAGATACACGCTATCGAAGCAGTCAGAACGGCATCAAGACAGGGCAAATCGGGCTATATCTGGCATACAACAGGCTCAGGCAAGACCATGACGAGCTATAAGGCTGCGAGAAATCTGCTGATCGACATTCCGAGCATCGAAAAGACCATCTTCCTTATCGACCGTAAAGACCTCGACACGCAGACTACACAGGCATTCCAGTCCTATGCAAATAACGATGTGGTGGACGTTGATGAAACCGACAATGTAGGCGATCTGATCGACAAGCTGAAAAATAATAATCAGCAAGTTGTCGTTACCACAATTCAAAAGCTGTCCATTGCCGTGAAAAAGCGTCTGAAAGAAGGCACTCCTGCATATAACCGCATCAAAAATCTCCGTGTTGCCTTCATTGTGGACGAGTGCCACAGAGCAGTAACACCGAGAACACAGCGCCTTCTGGCACAGTTCTTTGTAAACTCCCTTTGGTACGGCTTTACGGGAACACCCCGTTTTTCTGTAAACGCTTATCCTGCTGAGGGCGATCTTCCGAGAACTACCGACGAGCTGTACAGCAACGAGGAATTCCGCCGTGATCCTGATTATCAGGCTAAGGTGGAACGCCGTGAACTGCCGTTCTGCTTACATCGCTATACTGTAAAAGAAGCTATCCGTGATGAAGCTGTTTTGGGCTTCCAGACCGAGCATCTCGGCGCACAGAAGCTGAAAGACGATGACAGCAACGAGGACTTGTCCGTTTATGAGACAGAAGCACATATGCTGAAAGTTCTCGATACTATCATCAATAAGTCTCAGGAGAAACTCGGCTTTAAGCATGGCAGAGGCAAGACTTATGAAGCGATACTGACGGTCAACTCTATCAAGAGAGCGCAGGCGTATTATGACCTCCTGAAACGAGTTGTAAATGGGGAAACTTCTGTCACGATCAGCGAGGAAACAAGGCGAGTATTGCCCGATTTCCCGAAATTTGCAATCACATACTCCGTTTCTAATGATGAAGATAATGAAAGCGCAGATCTGAATGTGCCTAAGATGAAGGAATCGCTTGATGATTATAACGCTATGTTCGGCACTTCTTTTGGTATTGGCGAGATCAAAGGCTATAATACAAACCTGAATGACCGCCTTGCAAGAAAGAAATCCAAATTCAAGAGCCGTGATGAACAGCTTGACCTGGTTATCGTAGTAAACAGACTGCTGACGGGATTTGATGCACCGTGCCTTTCCACTGTCTTTATGGACAGGCAGCCGATGCACCCCCACGATATTATTCAGGCGTTTTCAAGAACAAACCGTCTGTTCGATAAGAGCAAGACTTGTGGTCAGATAGTGACTTTCCAGTCACCGCACATCTTCAAAGATGCAGTTGACGAAGCTCTTATCCTTTATTCCGCAGGCGGAAAAGCCTCCGTACTGGCTCCCGATTGGGATACAGTATATGCAGACTTTACGAAAGCACTTGCTTATCTGCGTGTTACTGCGGAAACGCCTTCTGTTGTTCCAACTCTATCAAAAGAGGGCAAGAAACGCTTTGCTAAGGCATTTCAGGAGTTTGATAAGGTCTACACAAGTCTGAAATCATTTATCAGGTATGCTGATAACCCTCCGGAATTCTACGGAATAACGCAGGCAGAATATGACGATTATGCAGCGCATTACTTAAATGTAATCCAAGAATTAAAACCTGATCCCGGTCCTGATCCCGGTCCGGAGCCTGGACCTGAACCGCCTATCGACTTTGAATACGAACTGAAAGCATACAGCAAGGAAAAGATCGACTACGATTATATTGTCAGCCTGATTCAGTCCGTTGTGTCTGCTACCGACGAGGAGCGTCAGGAACAGCACTATCAGAATCTTGTTATCGAGATCACTAAGTATATCGAAGAATTGCTGTCCTCCAATCCGAAACTCGGAGCGCTTATGCAGCAGTTGTGGGAGAAGGTACAGGAAAATCCCGATGAATTCAAGGGTAAACGAGTATCTTATGTGCTTGCTGAAATGCGAAAAGAAGCGATTGACAGCGTTCTTCGTGGTTTTGCCGAGGAATGGTGCGTATCGCTCGATGCTGTTTCCTACGCAGCAGACCGCTATCAGATCGGAGATACGGACTTGCCGGGACTAAACAACCTGAAAAAATCCGCCGATTTCGACAGCTATTCCGCAAAGCATGAAGGCATTTCCAAGTTCAAATATCATCAGTCGGTCAAAAAGGCACTGCTGACCTTGCTGAATGAAGATGTAATACCACTTCGGGACGATGATTATAGAATTGATGATACAGCATTACTTAACAAGTCCTAACACCAAAAACATCATAAAATCACGAAAAATCGCCTATTTGGGAGCTAAGTTTTTCTTAGCTCCCTGTTTTTTTATGCTTACTTACGTTATTTCCTGGGAACAGCGTAAGTTGGAAAACATCACTTCACTCATCACAAAAGGAACTACTCCAAAAGATAAATCAGGTAATGGCGAAGTTAATTTCATCAAGGTAGAAAACATTGACCCATCATCAGGAATAATCAGTTCTTGTTCTCGTATTTCCCTTGAGGAGCATGAAGGATACCTAAAGCGATCCCAACTAAAAGAGAACGACATATTGTTCTCCATCGCTGGTACATTAGGACGTACAAGTGTCGTAAATAAGGCGATTTTGCCTGCTAATACAAATCAGGCACTTGCTATCCTTAGAGTGTCTGAGGGGGATATTTCATACCTTGTTACAGTGCTTAGCGGTCGTGCGGTAAGTGATTTTATAAAGAAAAATCCTACTGTCGGCGCACAACCGAATTTATCATTAGAGCAAGTTAGTAATCTTGAAATCCCGTA
>CACZCM010000170.1 GCA_902779615.1 uncultured Ruminococcus sp.
GGCGGGTTCCATCCCCACGTTCAGTAGGGGTATAAATCCCCTACTGAACGCACAAAGCCTTTGGCTTTGTCTCTGCTTGTTTAAAGCAGAGCTTTTAATCACAGAACTACAGAAATATCATCAGCGGAGCGTGAGGGCTTGATGAATATCAGAAACATTACGCAGCATATCATCAGCATAATACTGCCGTTTGGGGGAAGTGACGACGGAAGAGCCGATGTTTCGCTGACATTTGAAAATACCTCTATATCCGTACATATAAACCGACATATAAGATATGTTATCCCCGCCGACAGCGCAGCCATTGCCGCCCGTCCAAGAAAGAACTGCGGCAGCTCCGCCTTCAGCTCGGGCACAGCCGAGAAAACCTGAAGATGCACGCATAGCCCTCCCCACCCTACCGCAGCTGCGGTAAAATAGATCGGTACATGAAGTCTGCACAATGCCGAAACAGCGTCGGTCACCTCTAAAAATGATTGGACGATCGCAGCTGACATTTCGCTTTTAAGCGGCAGCACTGCGAGCAGCACCTGAGAAAATGCCGAAAACAGAACCACAAGCGAGCATAATGACACGCAGTTACCGCAAGACGATCTGACCGAGGATATAATTGCCGCAGGAAGATCGGGGCGGGGAGCTTTGATCTGTTTCTCCTCCGAAGTCACAGCCTCTTTTCCGGAAAACAAACCCGTTACGATCCCAACGATCAGCGCCGACGCCGAGTTTGCACACAGCAGCACTACTCCCGCTTTCGGAATATTAAGCAGCGACACTCCTATAGTATTTATCAAAAATGCAGGCCCGGGATTTACACAAAATAAAAGCATTCGCCGAGCCTGCCCGGGAGTGATCTGTTTATTTCTGAGCAGTTCTCCGATCCCTGCCGCACCCACGGGATAGCCTCCGACCAGACTGAGCAGCGCAGTTACTCCCGCAGCGCCCGGCAGCGCCAGAATACGCTTTGTCACTCCCGAAAGTGCACCTCCAATAGCGTCCGTTATCCCCGACCGTGATGCAAATGACACAAGAAACATGAACGGAAAAAGCGACGGCAGCAGAATGGAAAGCGAATAATCTATTCCCTTTGATATTCCCGCTGATGCTTCATGAGGCAAACACAAAACTCCGACTGCCGCAGCGATCAAAAATACAGTGGACGCAGCAAGCGAAAACAAACTTCTTTTACTTTCTGCTTTCTTATTCATTTGAATTCACCTCCGACAATACGTCCGTATTGACCAATATCGGCTGAGGTGTACAAATATCCTCGGTGCAGTCATAATGAACCGTATAGATATAGCAGTCATCGGTTTCGGAAGCTGCTGTTTCTCGTTTATCGATCTGCTTACCGCTGTACTTAAAAAGTTCTCTGAGGAGAAGTCTTTTTTTCATCAACTGTTCGGCAGAATCAGCTTTAATTTCTACAGTATCCACTCTGTATTCATAGCTATTCTCGGTAATTATATCTGCGCTGATATATTCTCCCGCGCAGCACACTCTGTCAAACCGGTGTAAAACCGCCGAATCCTTGGGTACGTCTTTAAACGTCAGCGGGATCGTTACATTAAATAAGCGTATCGCTTTTCGTGAGATCGGAGTGTCGGTTATTTTTGCACATTTAATTGATTTTGGGATACGAAATACTTCGTTATACTGTGTTGCGGCAGTAACTCTTCCTTCCGCCCGGGTTATTTTGACCGTACCGTCGGCATTCTCAACGATCCCCGAGATAAGCAGATCCCCCGCAGCCGTTCCATCTCCCTGTGATACAGCTGCAGTGCCGTTGTATGCGTCAACACGGATTATCTGTCCGCCTGTACGTGCCTTTAAATTGCGGGGCGCATTGTCAAACGTGGCAGGCGGCAGCTTTTCGGTCGCGTTGACCTCTCCTCTGCTTCCATCGGCATTTATCGTGATCCACGATAGATTTCCAAATTCGATCATTGCCGTAGTCTGCATTCTCTTCAGGCTCTCAAATTCGCCCCTAACGCCCTCATACATTCCCACTCTTTGGAGAATATCCCGCGCAGCAGTCTGGCTTATCGTATCAAATCTGCATATATCGACTGTCCATATGTACATCGAAAGCAATTTGAATATCAACAGAAAGCATACTCCGCCCCAAAGAAGCCCAAACCGACGCTTGTTGCGTTCAAGAAGTATCGGAACTCCCTGTTTTTTTACGGAATGCACACGGCACGAAGAACCTCTCGCAAGTCTCATGACATCTCTGTAGTCACTCAGACCGCAGGTGACAAAGATCTCGCCTCCACGGCTTTTTATCCCGTTAACGCTTATGCCGTTTTTTATCAGCTTATTCACAAACGTCCCCGGGCGGCTGCCGCTGATCTTAAATCGCACGCTGCCCCTCAGAAATTTCAGCAAACCGTTCATAATTCCCCCTCACCGATACTCCACCGATCTGATATGTCCGCCTATGACTATAGTATGAATACTGAGAAATTTTATCACCAACGCATCGCCCGACACTGCCAGAACAAAGCTGCCGGCACGAAAAACGACCTCATTTTCGGTGTAATCCTCAATGCCCTTAAACCCATCAACCGTGATCTCACTGTTGCCAAGAAGCTGGACAACTGCCTCGCCCGAGATCTCAGCGGGCAGAAACGAATGCTGCCGTTTGTTTTCGTTTTTCATACTGCATCTCCTGTTTGTCGCCCGTTTTGCACGTACACATGAAATATATTCCGATCAGCGGAAAAATATTCATAATTGTTTGCCGCACCTGATTTTACGGCAGACCGGATCGATCTAAACATAATTATTGATAAATATTTTAAAAAATGCTTGACAACCGGATAAGTCGGTGTTATAATAAACCTATCAAATCGATATGTTTTTGGTGATTTGATAAATACACCTTCTTAAAGGAAGGCGAATGAGGAGATAATATTATGAAGGTTTACAAAACAGTACTTGATCTCGTAGGAAATACGCCTTTGGTAGAGCTTTCAAACTTTGAAAAAAACAATGGTCTTGAAGCTTCGGTAATTGCGAAGGTGGAGTTTTTTAATCCTGCCGGAAGCGTAAAGGACAGAATAGCTAAGGCTATGCTTGATGATGCAGAGGCAAAGGGCGCGCTTAAACCGGGTTCTGTAATAATTGAGCCGACCTCGGGAAATACGGGCATCGGTCTTGCAGCTGCAGCGGCTGCAAGAGGATACAGAGTTATACTTACAATGCCGGAAACGATGAGCGTAGAACGCCGCAACTTACTCAAAGCATACGGTGCAGAGGTAGTATTAACAGACGGCACAAAGGGTATGAAGGGCGCAATTGCAAAGGCCGACGAGCTGAAAGAGGAGATCCCCAACAGCTTTATTCCTGGTCAATTTGTAAATCCCGCCAACCCGCAGGCGCACGTTGACACAACAGGACCCGAGATCTGGAACGACACCGACGGCAAGGTCGATATTTTTGTTGCAGGTGTTGGAACGGGCGGTACTGTCAGCGGCGTTGGCAATTATCTGAAATCAAAGAACCCGGATATAAAGATCGTAGCTGTAGAGCCTGCCTCCTCCCCTGTTCTCTCGACCGGAAAGGGCGGTCCTCACAAGATCCAGGGTATTGGCGCAGGATTTGTTCCCGACACATTGGACACAAAGGTATACGATGAGATTATTACGATCGAGAACGAAGAAGCTTTTGAAACAGGCAGAGAGCTTGCACGCACCGAAGGTCTGCTTGTCGGAATTTCATCAGGCGCTGCGGCAACAGCAGCAAAGAAGCTCGCGCTTCGTCCTGAAAACAAAGGAAAGGTAATAGTAGCACTTCTCCCCGATACAGGCGAAAGATATTTATCGACCGCAATGTTTGCAGAGTAAATATTAACATACTAAGAAAAGTAAAAAAGGCGTGGGAATTCGATATCCCACGCCTTTGGATTTTGTATTTGAAGATGCATCTGCTGAACGAGTTAAAACTATTAATTGAAAGTTTTTTAACTTATTCAAAAGCCCCGTGATCCAACAGAAGAAAACCAATTTTGAGAAAATATACTACCGGCGTCGCCTTGGAGCGGCGAGGGAAGTTAATGAATGACACTGATAAGGGACGCTTTCTGCCAAAGCGTCCCTCTACCAAAACAATCCACTGGATCGTTTTGGAATTCACCCCTCGCAAAGGGGCGCGGGTCTCCGGTCGCCAAGCGGCGACGGGCAATACGCGCACATAGTTTTACGAAAGCTACATTTTTGTGCCCGCGCCAAACTGTATCCCTAAGGACGG
>CACZCM010000171.1 GCA_902779615.1 uncultured Ruminococcus sp.
AGGCTTTGTGCGTTCAGTAGGGGATTTATACCCCTACTGAACGTGGGGATGGAACCCGCCGCCTATAGAGGGTGCGGGTCTCCGGCTGGGAGCCGTCCCGACGGTGGAGACCTCTGCGCACGTGATCACCGACCGAGCCGGTTGGGAACCGTCCCCGACGGCAGGCGAGACCCGGGGGACATCCCCCTCTGCGGTTATTTTACAACGCAGCTTGCCGCATCAGACGGAACAAGCTCGTATTCGTCTTTATCCTCGGCAGATGTAAAGCAGCGAATATTCATGCCCGGTCTGAGCTTTTTCAGGGCGTCCTCGGGCAGCCGGCAAATAAACTCTCCGTTCTCTAAGGCCTTTTCCTTTTCGTCGATCTTATAAAGAACGATCGTTTTCGGGTCGTCAAAGCTCATGGGAATATGTCCGTCAGTTCTGTAGACCACATATATCTCGGGCAGATCGCCGCCGCTCGACGTTATTGTCAGACGACAATTTTTTTCCATTATGCGGTTAAGCAGACCGGTTCCCGTCCACGAGAATTTGTAGGAAAGCTTACGTTTCGGCGTATTGTTGATCCTCATTTTTGAAGGCTCCGAATACACGACCGAGCCGTCGTTCATTCTGTATTTTCCGATAACCGTGATATAAAGCTCCTTCGCAGGCAGCTTATCTATCAGGATCATTCCGTCACGAAGATAATCCGAGGCTGAGGTTTGCAGCATTGCGCCCTTCTTTACGTCGTCGACCGAAGCCCACGGGACAACGTCGCCGTTCTTCACAGCAGCTCGATAATAGACGCTTTCGAGCATATCCGGGATCTTTATGAGGTGCAGACGAAGTTTTCCCGATACAGCAGCGGTCGTTTTTCGGTCGATCTCGCATTTTGATACGCTTGATACCCTCACAACGTCCGAAATGATGCCCTTCGACCCCGACAGTGAAAGAACGGCTAATGTATGCTGCGAATTCTCACGAATATCAAACCGAACCGAGCAGTCCGTTCCCGCAACGTTTGCAAAAATATTTCCGCCGCCGACCGCCTTCGTTATATCGGAAATATCCATGACCTTGTGATCGATCCATGAGAACGCAGCGTCGGTGACTTCCTTGATGATGACGGTCGTCTTGACATTTGCGGGCATACTCCACTGCACCGTCACGGTTTTTCCCGATGTTCCCGCCGACACGTCACGAAGCACCTCGGGAGGATACTCGGGCGTGAGCATAAGCGTTACGCCGTCGCTGAAGGCAAAACCGCTGTCACACGGATAAATGCATTGAAGGCGGTAGCCGTATGTAATGTTGTTGCGGAGATTCACGTCATTGAAAAATGCGAATGATTTTGCCGACGCAACAGTACAGCCCGAATCAGGCACAGCCGGCGGGATCGTTCCTTCGCTTCGAAGAACACGCACCCCGATACTGTTAGAAGGAAGGACCCAGCTGAATTTACAGGAATTGTTGTCGGCAGCAGCGCTGAGATGTTTGCGGTTAAGGTCGCTGAATACAGCCGCCTCACACAAAGCGGGCTTTGAAAACGCATTTGCGCGATGAGCAAAAACAGCGTACCCGTAGCGTATACCCGACAAAAGCGTCGTATCGCAGTATTCGCATTCCGATATTTCGGAGGCAATGACCTCTCCGTCGGCAATTCCCGAGGGGAGCGAGTTTTTCTTGCGAACGATTCTGTATGTAACGCCTCTGTCGATCGAAGGCAGCCACGAAAGAGTGCAGCGAACGCTCTTTTCTCCTCCCGCAGAGGCGCTCAGGGAGCGGGGCGGCGATATCGGTATCGTGCTGAGGATCTGAGCTGCCGAGTAGTGATCTGCCGCCACCTCAAGGACGTTGATACAGGCATTTGCCCGCTCCTCAAGGCTCATCTGTGAGGTAGGCATCAGCTCGTCGGCTTTCCTGAGGCGGCTTTCGATAAGCTGCTTCTCTTTTTCTATATTCAGATCCGGCATTGACGCCGCAAGCTTCTCAGCCTGCTCTCTAGCCTTGCAAAACCTTCTTGAATCAATAAGCGCCTTCAGCTCGTCGATCGGCTTTTGGTATTTCTCCGCCTTTTCGTCGATCTCGCCGTTAAGAAAATCAAGCTTCGGATTTCCGGGATACGCCGCCTGCGCCATCTTGAAAAATCGACGCGCCGCCGCAATGTCGTTATTTGAAAGCGCGGACTGAGCGTGGGCAATATAATCGTCAAAATACATCATCTCTCTGACGGCAAAGCCGCATCTGCAGCGTCTTGCGGCAGCGGGTGCATATTTTGAGCATTTGGGACATTTTACATACAGCTTCGCGCCGCAGACTGTACAAGCGGCATTCTGAGCAGTTTCAGCGTCACGGAACTGATACGGAGCCTCGCACGACGGACAAATCACATATATTGAGGCATCAAACGGCTCGTAAGGGTCTTTGAGCAGCCCGCCCTCACGATTATACAAAGCAAGCGCAAGCTCGTATTCGGGAAAGCTGCGCCTGATCTTCTCGATGCAGCCCTCGGCGAAATACCTGTCTTTTTTGAACTCCTCGGGAGCGGCTTTAATAAGCGAAAACAGCTCGCCGAGCCGCTCTCGCTTCAGCGACGAATCATATTTTGAACGACTGCTCTCGCAGTCGAACACCTGCGTCATACCCGCGGTGAAGAGGTCGCCCAGCAGATGCCCCTCCTCGCTCATATCGCTCGCAAGACGAGAAGCCCACGTTTCCATGACCTCACAAAGCTCGCTTGCGCGCCGCTTGCGATAGCTGACCCTGTCACGATCGGTGCCGCCGCCGAAAAAGCAAGCGAGGTCGTACATATCGTCAATTTTAGACGTCCACGGATACTTCACGGAGTTCATGCCTTTCAGGCGGCGAAGGTTCGCAGAGATATTGCCGTAGATGACGGACGACAAAAAGTAATCGTCAAGATTAAGCTGCGCGGCGGGCTTTTGCACGGTAAAGCCCTTAGAGGTATAGATATCCTGAACGGTTTTGAGCGAAAGTCTGAGTTTAGCGCAAACGCTTCTGATCTGCGCCATAGTAACGCCGGGCGCGCCGCCGTTTCCGAACAGCAGAATATCAAGGATCTGCTCAAGCTGGCGCACCTTGATTTGTTTTAGCTCTCGTGCCTCAGCGTTACGCTGTTTATTGTCGTTCATGACGCTGATCACGTTGTCAAGCTGCGACAGCTCCTCACTGAGCGACTGGCGATAAGACTCAACCGTTTCGTTTGCAAGCATATCCTCCGTTCGGCTTTTCCACTCGGCGACAGCCTTATCAATACGCCTTTGATTTTTCTCGGGGGGATCAAAGTCCAGCCCAAGCATTTCAAAATAATTTCGTCTTATCATAATTAATCCTTTCGACTATTTGCTGCTGATTTCTTGCCACGGCTAACAAATATTCACCCGACATGCCTTCTTTTATGTTAACCAAATCTCAACTTTCCGTTTTCCCAAAAATAATAGCGGTTTATGGTAAACGACATTTGATTTTTCTCTTTACCCTATTGCAACCCGATTGCGGGGGCTTTCCGGTCGTTCTCGCCTGCCGTCGGGGACGGTTCCCAACCGGCTCGGTCGGTGCTGTTGCCTGCGGCAGCGGAGACGGTGGCAAGCCGCAGACGTGCCGGAGGGGTAAATCAATAATTGCTCACTTATAGTTTATTTTGAAAACCCCTTGACAACGTCCTGTTGAGTATAAATATGCAATTATTACAAAACAAAAACAAAATATGACAAGGTTGTAATTTCCCGACTTTTTACTGACCACTTTGCCCACTTTCTGACCACTTTTTTTGCAAAAGTGGTCAGTGGTTTTTGGCTCTACAAAGCCATTTTTGGGGTCTTCTGACCAGATGACCACTTTTTCCCCCTATTAATTTAGGGAAAAATAAAAAATAAATATATATATAAGAATAGGGAAAAAAGTGGGAAAGTGGGCACAAGATTCAATTTACCGCATGGTTAAGCCATTTTTTTACTGCCCACTTTCTGTTTCAAAAGTTGGCACAAAGTGGGCAGCGGCGAATAGGTGACAAACCCCGTACAGAGTGCAGAGTTGAGAGTTGAGAGAGCGAGCCCCGTGGCACGCATGCTCAAAAGTTAGTTTGCCGATAAACTTATAGAGAACGACATTTGAAATATCCTATTTAGTCGGTGGTCTTGACCTAGGCAAAAAAGAAATAGGCAAATTACCGTTATGCAGATGATTCGTCTATTTCTTTTACCAACCGCTCTATCGCCGCGAGGCGACCTACT
>CACZCM010000172.1 GCA_902779615.1 uncultured Ruminococcus sp.
CATCCTGATCATAGCGAGCCTCGTTGTATTTGCTTATCCCGATATCAGTAAAACAGAGAATCAGAAGAAAAACGATGAGATCACGGAACGGTTCGATCATGTTGCTGATGGTGTGCAGGATGGCAGCCGTGAAGAGGCGGAAGATAATGGTGAAGTCAATGAGGACGGTTATCTGATCGACGACAACGGCGTTATTATCTCCGAGTATCCCGTGGTGTATCAGGCGGATATTGACAGGCTCTATACCGACAGCATAGCCTATAACGAACGGCTGAAAGAGCATCAGGATATGGATCATACCGACTTTGCCGATGAAGCGCTGGATCTGGCTGATTACGGAATATATGACGGCATTTACGGCTATATCACCGCTCCGTCGATTGATCTAAACGCGCCGATTTACTTAGGCGCAAGTGAGGACAATATGGCTTGGGGAGCGGCGCATTTGATGAACACCTCGCTCCCGACAGGCGGTGAGAGCACGAATGTAGCGTTAGCCGGTCACACCGGTTATTTCGGCAGAGTAGTATTTGACAATATCCCTTATCTCGATAAGGGTGACAGCGTAAGTATCACGACATATTTCGGTACACTGAATTATCACGTTATTTCTAAAAAAGAAATATCATCAACCGAAACCAACGATATTTATGTTGTTAAAGGCAAAGACCTGCTCACACTGCTCACCTGTGCAAGCATGGGCAAAACACGCTATCAGGTAACATGCGAGAGAGTATAAAAATGGGGGTGCTGACTTAATCATCAGCACCTCAATTCATTAACTATTCAGTTTATACATTAGTTATACCACCGTTATACCACTTGTAAGTGGTATAACGCAGCTATTACTATCACAGGAGGTTCATATGCTAGGATTTTTTATTGGTCTCTTAGTTGGAGGCTTTGTAGGTGTTACCGTGATGTGCCTTATGGCGGTCGCCGGTGATTCAGACAAACATAATCACCACTAATATAAAGAAGGAGTGAAGAGGAGGTGGTTTTACAAAATAGTGCAGCTTTGAAACAATCACCCATTAATAACATGAAAAACAATACAGAACGCAGTATTGGAACCAATTCAGCGGATATTCGCTGCTTTTGCAAAAAACACGCTGCCGAGTATATCAACTCAGGAAGCTACATATTAAAACGACTAAACTATGAACGAACTACACTTGATAAGTGTGATAAATGTGATCGCTTGGGATTAGATTTTATTCTAATAGAGAAAAAAGATAATTATCGATGATCAAGTGTGCGAATAAAATAATCGCATCATTGTCAGATCATCGTTATTTATATATAACAAAGGAGAGCTTGATATGAAAGCCAATATTGATTATTCAAATGACAACAACAGATTATTTGCAGCGTTGAAGCTGATTGAGTACATATACCACTGCGGTATGATTGAGAAATATGTTTTTCGGAACATCCAGAACGAGTACGCCGACCGTGTTGATATCAGTCAGTTTCAGCAGTGAATAATTCCACCGTCGAAGGAGTGAAGATGATGTACGGGTATTATACCAACAGGTTGAATGAGTACAGAAAAGCCGCGATCTATGCGCGTGTATCAACGGAGCATGAGGAACAGTTATCGGCTTTGGAGAACCAAAAGGACTGGTATAAGCCAATCCTTGAACAACACCCTGAATGGGACATTGTGGAGATGTACGTTGACGAAGGTGTAACCGGCACCTCAGCAAAAAAGAGGAAAAACTTTTTGAGGATGATTGCTGACGCGGAGCGCGGTAAGTTTGATCTGATACTGACTCGTGAGGTATCCAGATTTGCCAGAAATACAGTCGACACTTTGCAGTATACCCGCAGCTTGAAAGCAAAGGGCGTCGAAGTGTATTTCATTAACGATAACATCAAAACCTTTGACGGTGACGGTGAGCTGCGGCTGACGATCATGGCAACGCTCGCTCAGGACGAAAGCCGAAAGACTTCCGTTCGTGTGAAAGCCGGGCAGCAGACCTCGATGGAAAACGGCGTTATCTATGGCAACGGTAACATTCTGGGATATGACAGAGTCGGGAAGGAAATGATCATCAATCCCGAACAGGCTGAGACAGTCAGAATGATCTATGATTGGTATCTCGCCGGTGAGGGGATCCGATCAATCCAGTTCAAACTGGAGCAGGCAGGTCGGCTGACCGCCATGGGCAAAACCACATGGCATATGACCAATATATCAAAAATACTGAAGAACACGTTCTATTGCGGTATCATTACCTATCATAAGCAGTGGACGCCCGACTATCTGGAGCAGAAGAAGATCAACAATCACGGCGAGATCGAACACACCCTTGTTCATGGTACACATGAACCGATCGTTACCGTTGAAGAATTTGAAAAAGTTCAAAATATCATCAAAAGCCACCAAAGGGAACACCCTGAATCGGGTGCCGATCAAAAAAGAGCTTTCGGGAACAGGAAACCGATCGATATCTGGACGGAGCTGCTCATATGTGAGTGCGGTCATCATTTTAACCGACGGTTATGGCATCGAGAAAGCGGTCATAACTTATATAGCTATCAGTGTTACAGTTCGATCAAGACCGGAACTGTGAGAACACGCCTGAACAAAGGAATTTCAATCGAGGGAATTTGCCCGGTTCCGATGATCCCGAGTTGGAAATTGGCGATGATGGCAAAACGTATATTTAAGGAGTTTTCAAAGGATATCCCACCGATCGTCGATCTCGCTCTTTCTATTATAGATAAGCATAAACATGATAAGAAAAAACAGATCGATAATACCGATATGCTTCGGCAGTATGAGGATGAACGCGCAAGATTGCAAAAGCGGCTGGACAATCTCATAGAAATGCGCGCTGACGGTGAGATCACAAAAGAAATGTTTCAAGCAAAAGCGTCTGAGATCAAAATCGGATTGAAAGAGCTTGAAGAAAATATGAAAAAACTCGAACAAGCAGCAGAAACCAACAATACCTCTCCCGAGGGCAAGACAGCGCTGTTGAAACAACAGATCAATCAGATGGTTTGTCTGAGCGACGATGGGGATGTCCCTGATGGGCTGTTACATGCATTTGTTTCAAAGATAGTCGTGCATGAGGATTCCTTTGACTGGTATCTTCGTTTTCGTTCCGACAATGGATCGGCAGCTGAACCGCAAAAGGTTGCTGAGTATACGTTTACTAAGGAAGATGCGAAAAAGTATCTCTACTCATTTTCGCCTCAACGCCGTGTGCTGAAATGGAGCGATATCAAAGCGACTGTATATATCTGAATAGATACACAACAAATATGAGAATAAGGTGACCGAGAATCCAGTGTGCGATTAACGAAATCGCATCATTGATGGATTCTCGGTTTTGTTATATAACGAAATCAAACCGCAAGGAGGAAGAATATGTACGGATACTATACCAACAGATTAAACGAAAACAGAAAAGCCGTGATCTATGCACGCGTGTCTACGGAGCATGAAGAACAGCTATCTGCTCTGGAGAATCAGAAGGACTGGTACAAGCCGATCTTAGCGCAGCATCCCGAATGGGAGGTTGTGAAGATGTATGTCGACGAAGGTATCACCGGAACATCGGCGAAAAAGAGAAAACAGTTCATGAAGATGATCTCAGATGCCGAGAAAGGAAAATTCGATCTGATCCTGACCCGTGAGGTGTCGAGATTTGCCAGAAACACCGTAGATACCTTACAATACACCCGCAGCCTGAAAGCAAAGGGCGTTGAAGTCTATTTCATCAATGACAACATCAGAACCTTTGATGGTGACGGCGAGCTGCGGCTGACGATTATGGCAACACTCGCCCAGGATGAAAGCCGCAAGACTTCTATCCGTGTTAAGGCAGGACAGCAGACCTCCATGGAAAACGGCGTTATCT
The DNA here is from genome assembly GCA_902779615.1 of uncultured Ruminococcus sp. GTDB lineage: Bacteria > Bacillota > Clostridia > Oscillospirales > Acutalibacteraceae > RUG592. The sequence continues at coordinate 3,876 of CACZCM010000172.1, forward strand.
ACGGTAACGGCAACATTCTGGGCTATGACAAAGTCGGGAAGGAAATGGTTATCAACCCCGAACAGGCAAAAACCGTTAGAATGATCTTTGACTGGTATTTGTCAGGAGACGGAGTCCGCACGATTCATTCCAAGTTGGAGCAGGCAGGTCGATTGACTGCTACAGGAAAAACAAGTTGGAAAACGCACTCTATTTCAGCTATCTTGAAAAATACATTTTACTGCGGTATCATCACCTATCACAAGCAATGGACGCCGGATTATTTGGAACAGAAAATGATCCGCAATCACGGCGAAATCGAATACACTGTTGTGCAGGGAACGCATGAACCGATCGTGTCTGTAGAAGAATTCGAGGCA
>CACZCM010000173.1 GCA_902779615.1 uncultured Ruminococcus sp.
ATCCCGCGCCGCAGCCGCAGTTTAACATAAACACAAATCCCGCGCCGCAGCCGCAGTTTAACATAAACACAAATCCCGCGCCGCAGCCGCAGTTTAACATAAACACAAATCCCGCACCGCAGCCGCAGTTTAACATAAACACGAATCCCACACCGCAGCCGCAGTTTAACATAAACACAAATCCCGCGCCGCAGCCGCAGGTGCACATAAACACAAATCCCGCACCGCAGCCGCAGGCACACATAAACACAAATCCTGTACCGCAGCCGCAGGCGGCACGCAGTAAAGGGGTAGTTCTGAGGAAGAATGAGGAGGAGCTTACACAGGAACTTATGGGGAAGATCAGCCTTTCGAAGGACAAGGTGAAGCTTGAAAAGCACGTTGTAAGCCTTTCGAAATGCGTTGTCGATCTCAGCAAAAAGAGCGGAGTTGATCTCGGCTCAACGAGAGCGAAGGTCGTCGTTGCGCTGGATTTCAGCGGTTCTATGAATCGTCTGTACAAGGACGGAACTGTTCAGCGGACGATAAACAAGCTTGTTCCGCTGGGGCTTACGTTTGATGATAACGGATCGATAGATGTCTATCTGTTCCACCATGAATACATGAAGATGGACGATCTTAATCTGAGAAATTATGAGTACTATATCAATACCGTAGTTCTTAGCTCGGGCTACCGAATGGGCGGAACGAACTATGCGCCGGTCCTGAAGGCGATAATAGAAGGTGACATCAAGAAGACGGGAGGGCTTTTCAGCTTCGGAAAAGTCAAGGTGACAGAGCCGATCGTAGGCGGCAGCGATCCGACGTTTATTCTGTTCATAACGGACGGCGCAAATGCAGACCGAGCCGACACAAATGCGATAATCAAGCGTTCGTCGTCGATGAACGTATTCATACAGTTCATCGGTATCGGTGAGAACCAATTTGAATATCTTATGAGGCTTGACGATCTGCCGGGACGTGTGAGGGACAATACGGGCTTTTCGAAGATGGAGTCGCTTGACAACGTTTCGGACGATGTGCTGTATACGAATGTATTGGAGCAGTTCTCGCAGTGGCTCAAGGGATTGCAGTAAGCTAAGCAGCTCTATGTTGAAATTTGGCGGTTGTGAACTTCGCAACCGCAAAATTTCGCATGGTCATGTTTTCGGGTGGATCGTCCGCCGGGTTAATAAATCTTTCGATCCCCCTGATAGCACACTGCGAATCTTACATCACTCAGTTGGGAGATCCGGCGAAAACTATATTTATTATTACATTGTGAATAATTGGAGAAAAATATGAAACTAAACGAGTTGAAGATCGGCGACTGCGCGAAAGTTGCCGCAGTTGGCGGTGACGGCGCTCTTCGTCAGCATTTTTTGGATATGGGCTTGATCCCCGGAGCAGAGGTAACGCTTGTGAAATTTGCTCCTATGGGCGACCCGATGGAGCTGAGGATACACAGCTATGAGCTTACGCTTCGGCTTGACGACGCAGCAAAGATCGACGTTGAACCCGCAAAAACGCCTAAAATGATGAGAGCAAAGCCAAACAGCCGCAGGTCGCTTCACCCTGCGCTCGGCGAACCCGGCGTTCATCACGTCAAGGGCGAGCACGAGCCGTATCCCGACAGCCATATACTCACGTTCGCGCTTGTGGGAAACCAGAACAGCGGCAAGACTACGCTGTTTAATAAGCTGACGGGCGCAAAGCAGCACGTCGGGAATTTTCCCGGAGTGACGGTCGACCGAAAGGACGGAGTGATAATCAATCACAAAAATACACGTATAACCGATCTGCCCGGTATCTATTCAATGTCGCCGTATTCCAAGGAAGAGATCGTTTCGAGAAATTTTGTTATTTCCGAAAAGCCTGATGCAATTATCAATATTGTCGATTCAACCAACATTGAGCGCAATATGTATTTGACGATGCAGCTGCTTGAGCTGAATATGCCCGTTGTGGTCGCGCTTAATATGATGGACGAATTCACGGGCAACGGCGGAACGATCGATATCAACAAAATGGAGGAGCTGCTGGGCGTTCCGGTCGTTCCGATCTCTGCTGCGAAGAACCAGGGGATCGACGAGCTTGTGACACACGCTCTGCATATTGCCAGATACTGCGAAACACCGCTGCGTCAGGATTTCTGCGACAAGCACGACCATGGCGGCGCTGTTCACAGATGTATACATGCAGTGTCGCATTTGATAGAGAACCACGCCGAAAAGGCGGGGCTGCCGCTGCGATTTGCTGCGTGCAAAGCGATGGACGGAGATCCGCTGATACTCGAAAGACTTGCGCTTGATGAAAATGAGCTTGCAACGCTGGAGCATATTACAGTACAGATGGAGAAGGAGCGGGGACTTGACCGCTGCGCCGCAGTTGCCGATATGCGTTTTTCATTTATCGACAAGGTCTGTTCATCGTGCGTAAGCAAGCCCGATGAAAGCCGGGAACACAAGCGCAGCGAGCGGATCGACCGCATTCTGACGGGGAAATGGACTGCGCTGCCGATATTTGTTTTGATTATGGCGGCGGTGTTTTATCTGACGTTCAATGTGATCGGAGCATATTTGCAGGAATTGCTCGAAGTGGGTATAGGTTCGCTGACAGACTTTGTTGACGCAGCGCTGACGAGGGGCGATGTCAACGAGGTTATCCACAGACTGATAATCGACGGTATCTTTGAGGGCGTTGGCAGTGTTCTGAGCTTTCTGCCGATAGTCGTGGTGATGTTTTTCTTCCTTTCGCTTTTGGAAGACAGCGGCTACATAGCGAGAGTTGCATTCTTTATGGATAAGCTGCTGCGCAGGCTGGGTCTTTCGGGGCGCAGCATTGTTCCGTTGCTGATCGGGTTTGGGTGTTCTGTTCCCGCAGTCATGGCAACGAGAACGCTGCCGAGCGAGAGAGATCGAAAAATGACGATATTGCTGACGCCGTTTATGAGCTGTACCGCAAAGATACCTATATACGCATTCTTTGTGAATGCTTTTTTCCCGAAGCACGGCGGACTGATAATGACGGGGCTTTATCTGCTGGGAATAATAACGGGAACGGCGATCGCTTTTCTCTACAAAAAAACACTGTTTAAAGGGGAGGCAGTGCCGTTTGTGATGGAGCTGCCGAACTACCGCCTGCCTGCGATCCGCAGCACGCTGCAGCTGATGTGGGAGAAGGCGAAGGATTTTCTCCAAAAGGCGTTTTCGGTGATACTGATCGCAACGCTTGCGGTGTGGTTTCTCCAAAGCTTCAATATGAGATTTGACCTTGTTGAGGATTCTGCCGACAGCATAATGGCGATGATCTCGGGTCTGTTTGTGCCGCTGTTTGTACCGCTCGGACTTGGCGATTGGAGAATAGTGACCTCGCTGATATCGGGCTTTATGGCAAAAGAAAGCGTAGTTTCTGTGCTCGAAATGATGTACAGCGCCTCGGGCGGCGTTACGCAGGTATTGTCTTCGGCTTCTGCGGGGTGTCTGTTGGTGTTCAGTTTGCTGTACACGCCCTGTGTTGCGGCCGTGGCATCGGTGAAGAGGGAGCTTGGCGGAAAGTGGGCAGCTGCCATCGTAGTGTGGCAGTGTGTTGTTGCGTGGGCAGTGACTCTCATATTCAGGCTGATATTCGCTGCGATCTGACAGAACAACCGGGAAACTCATAAGAATCGGCAATTCGGAATTCGGAATGCGGAATTAAATGAGGTAGGAAGAATTATTAAACTAACGGGAAATCCACACGAAGAAGTCCGACCCTTTGGTGCGCAGCGCCAACGACTCCGAAGTGTGACCATGCGAAAGCTAGCGGGAGCGAAGTTACCAATAAAACAAACTAGCTGATGATCCACACGAAGAAGTCCGACCCTTTGGTGCGCAGCACCAACGACTCCGAAGTGTGACCACGCGAAAGCTAGCGGGAGCGAAGTTCCCAATAAAACAAACTAGCTGATGATCCACACGAAGAAGTCTGACCCTTTGGTGCGCAGCACCAACGACTCCGAAGTGTGACCATGCGAAAGCTAGCGGGAGCGAAGTTCCCAATAAAACAAACTAGCTGATGATCCACACGAAGAAGTCCGACCCTTTGGTGCGCAGCGCCAACGACTCTGAAGTGTGACCACGCGAAAGCTAGCGGGAGCAAAGTTCCCCATTGGAAAAATTATCGGCGTGGTCGTAGAGTAGGCGGGGTTGGGATTCTCAAGGGAGGGGCAGCGCCCCTGCCCTTGAGTGCGTTTTTGGGTACTT
>CACZCM010000174.1 GCA_902779615.1 uncultured Ruminococcus sp.
GCAGTATCTGACAGAGAAACACACCTCCACATTCTCGACTGTCTCTCCGACGATTGCTTGTTCCGTTCCCGTCTCGCCGCTGACCGTTGCGTAGCAGGAGTAATAGTCCTGCCACTCGTTAGTATGATTGCCGATTTTGTCGATAACCACAGCGTTTTTCTGAAATGTGATTCGTACATTCAAATTTGAAATATACATCAAAAGCCCTCCGGTCTAAAGTTTGCAAGCAAGGCTCGGAGCGTTAGTTTCATTTCGTTGTGATTTGCTTTTTCTCGGTTCTCATACAAATATGCAACGGCGTAAAGTACTGCTGTTTTGTATGTTTTCTTGTCGGCGTTCAGAACTGCAAAATCATCGGTGCGTACTATCTCCATACACAGCTTTTGTGCCGTGTCGATAAGCTGATAAAGGAGTTTGTTGTCATCATCAAAGTCGATGCGGAGATAGTTTTTTACCTCTTTTAAGGATACAATCATAGGCGGTCACCTCCATTTTGGGTATGAAAAAGGAGCCGTATTTCTACGACTCCTGTTTTGTATTTGATGCTATAATCCCAGTCCATAACCTGCCGCTATACCAACAGCAGCAGACATTAGGATTATTAATATTGGATGGATCTTTTTAAACGCAAGAATCACCATTATCACGAATAAACAAGAATACACCCAGAATGAAACAGAAACAAAACAATCGAAATTCATTCCGTTTGGAAAGAAAACTATACGCCCAATTGCTAGAACTGCTGTTCCGATCATTCCCACAACCGCAGGCTTTAACGCCGTCATTATTCCTTCAACAGCTTTGCTGTCCCTAAAATGGGCAAAGAATTTCGCAATTATCAATATGATAACAAATGACGGCAGCACTATTCCAAGGGTTGCTATAACAGCGCCGATAATACCGTATGTTTTGATTCCGACGAATGTAGCCATATTCACAGCAAGAGGACCCGGCGTACTTTCACTTACGGCAACGAAATCAACAAGCTCCGCCTGTGAAAGCCAACCATGCTGTTCCGTTTCATATTGAATCATGGTAATCATTGCATAGCCGCCGCCAAATGTAAAAGCGCCTATTTTCAGAAAAGTCAGAAACAATTCAATCAGTTCCATTGCTTTTCTCCCTTCTTTTCAGCAGCGACCATAACAAGCCGAATAACATACAGCCTATTATAACATAAACTGCATCAATTCTCATAAAGGAAGTTAAAAACAGTGATAAGCCCATTATCAAATATGAGACCGCTTTCTTTTTCACCGACTTGAACATAGTCCATAACGCCTTGAATATCAAAGCAAGTACGGCAACACGAATTCCTGTAAACGCATATTGAATTGCTTTAAAATCTTGAAACTCATTCAGAAAAAATGATATAACCGATATTATCAGAAATGAAGGCAGCACTACTCCGAGGGTGGCAATAAATGCCCCGACAAATCCATTCGTACGGTATCCGACAAAAGTTGCGGCATTGACCGCCACGGGTCCGGGTGTAGATTCTGAAATAGCTACGATATCAGTTATTTCCTGTTCGCTTATCCATTTTTTATTCTCGCAAATCTCACGCTGTATCAAAGGTATCATAGCGTAACCGCCGCCAAATGTAAATGCTCCTATTTTCAAAAATGTCAGGAACAGATCCAGATTCTTATGCACAATATCTCCCCGCAATCATTTAATGCATCCGCATTACGCTAAAACACAAAGTCAAAAAAGCAAGACAAAATCACCGACAGGATCTGCACGCATCACGCCTCGTTGTCGAAGGTATACTATTTTTCCTTCGGGACGTTAAGAAGCTGTAATTCTACAATTACGAAATAATGATATTTCACTGTTATTGCAGAAATCATAATTGTATTTGAGTGATTTCCTCCAGGACTTGAACTGCAAGAGCTACCATATCGCTACAAGTTGTGGTGAATAACTCGTGATTTCTTGCATACTCTATTCCTTCCTCCGTGGTAATATCACAGCCTAGTATCTCATTGCAAACATAAGTTTTGTTTAGTTCCTTAAAGCGATTCATAAAACGGTCAGTCATCAAATTTGCACGTTTTCGGCTATCAAGATCATTTTTATATGCTTGACCATACATCATACCAAGAACCATTAAAGCCCCCGAACAAGCTCCGCACACTTCGCCTTTTCTCATACCGCTGTTAAAGCAAGATGCAATTTTTAATGCTTGTTCTTCTGTTAATCCGAGTTCATTGGCATATGCGGCAAGAACTGCCTGCGAGCAATGAAATTTATCTTTGAAATAAGACAAAGCCTTTTCTTTGTGTGTCATTTTAGCTCTCCTTGAATTTGAGATTTTCTTCGTAAATTATATCACAACAAATCGGATTATTCAAGGAGAATTTTCGGCTGCCGAGATTTCTCCCGACAGCCACAACAGGATTACTTCATCTTGAGCACCTTGATTGTTTCGGGAAGGATAAGCCTTGCGTCGAGTCGCTTTGTCGCAAGGAAACCGACCTGCCCCTTTGTGGCATACAGTTCGTTGAGTCGCTTGAACGAGATGCCCTCACGGTCGCCGATCCAGTAAAAATCGAGGTCGCCAAAGGCTACCGTCTTCGCACCTGTCTTGGCGGTCGGCATACAAGTCGTAGTATACACCTTTCTGCCGAGAATTGTGTCGGTATCGTTGGTCTTTATACCCGGCTCCCAGATGTACTGCCCATTGCCGTCCTTGAGCTTGCGGATCATATTAACGGTTGCATCGTTCATTATCCACACGGCCCTCTTACGATACGGAGAACGGAGCGAATAATAAAGGTCAATAAGCTCGTTAGTGGTGATCGCATTTGCGGCTGCCGCTGTGATGCCGACCTCTGCACCCTCTTTATCGTGTAAAATTCCAAACGGCTTTCCAGAGCCATTTCCTGTGATAAATGCCTCTTCCTCGGCATCAGATATCTTACGGGCAAATTCGGCAGTGATATATGATTCAAGATCGAAAGCGGAATCGTTGAGAAGCTCCTCGGATATCTTGATAAGCGCCGTCAGCTTGTGCGCGGTGATAGTCTTCTGTGTGAATGTGTCTGTTGTTTCGGAGATCTCCTGCTCCTCAGATACCCACGTTGCCTTACTTCTGCTCCCGGCGATCGGAATAGCATGAGCGCCGCTTGAAGTAGTGAACGTGTGCGCAAGCTGACGGATCACATTCTCCTCGTTAAGCGCCTGAATGAGAGTGTGCTCGAAGGTGTCAGGCACAAGATAGCCGCCGTCGCTGTCCACGCCCTCTCGGAGCGCGTTTCTGATCTCGTAGTTCGTCTCGTTGCGGAGCGATCTCCAGAAAGCGTCCTTGTATTCATCGGAAGCTCTGCCGACCTTGTCGGGCTGAGTTCGGTTCGGTGTATTTCTGATTGGCTCCGATGTCGCCTTGTTCAGCTCACGTTCCATGCTCTCAAGGCGCTCTTGACGGTCGATCTCATGACCGAGATCAACGATCTCTTTTTCCATACGCTCGTAAGTTGCAGTGTCCTCAGCGGAGAGAATGCCGCTTGCATTGCGGTGCGTATCAAGAAAAATCTTAGCCTTTTCCCATGTCTCACTGCGCTTTTTTCTCATTTCCAGAATTGTCATAGTCTGTACCTCCATTATTTCAAAAGATTGAGTCTTGTTTGCAGGTCGCTGATTTTAACGCCTGCAGTCGGTGTGTTTTTCTTTATCAACTGATTCATTAGGCGGTTAGACACCTCTCGTTGACTGAATTCGTATGAATCGTCAGTGTCGGTATCGTTGTCGCTGAACATGATCGAGTCGGCAAATCCAAGCTCTACCGCCTTCTTCGCCGAGAGCCATGTTTCGCAGTCCATCATATGAGATATTTTCGTCCTCGAAAGCCCCGATTTTAGCTCATAGGCATTAATTATGCTCTCTTTCACTTCATCGAGCATATCGATAGCTTTCTGCATATCGGATACATCTCCGGCGGCGATTGTCAACGGGTTATGGATCATTAGGAGCGAGAGTGGTGACATAAAAACCTCGTCACCCGCCATTGCAATGACACTCGCAGCACTCGCCGCAAGGCTGTCGATTTTAACCGTTACCTTGCCATTGTACGATTTGAGCATATTGTAGATTTGAGTTGCAGCCATCACGTAGGGTAGACAAGTACCGCCTTGCTGTATTACTACAGTAGGTTTGTACAAGTCCCCCTCCAAACCGGACTTACCCCTCTCGGAGTATCCG
>CACZCM010000175.1 GCA_902779615.1 uncultured Ruminococcus sp.
TACGCCGACACGATCACCGCCGAGCGTGTGAGGCGTGTTATTGACGGCTACGGCGAAGGCAAAAAGGCAGTTGAGGGTACTGGCGGCGGTTTTGCTTTTTACGAACTCGGCGAAAAGCTGCTTGACGGCGAGTATCTCAATGAAAATGTTGGAATAGACAAAATTCGTGAATATGTCTATTTCACGGAAACAAAGGAAAAAGTGACAAGCAAGCCCGACGAGCCGCATTATCTCGGTACGGCATTCGACACAGCGTACTATTTCTACTATGAAAAAGACAAGGCGACAACGCTTGATTGGGCATTCCTTGAAACGATAAAAACGAAAACACAGGGTTATGTGATATACGCCGACAGGTGCATTTTGACCGATGAAGAGCTTGAAAAATATCACATTACATTTAAGAAAATCCCTCGTGATATTACGAGACTGTAAGGGGGCGGAGAAATGGAACTTAAAAGTTATCAGAATGCTGTAATGCGTGATCTCTCCGCATACCTTTCCATTCTCGATCAATGCAGCAATATTGACAAGGCATGGCGGCAATTTTGGAAAGATAAAGATATAGCTGTAGGTACTGGCGGTGTTCCCGGATATAACGAAGCTATAAAGGGCGTGCCGCATATCTGTATGAAAGTACCGACAGGCGGCGGCAAGACGTTTATGGCGTGTGCGTCCGTTAAAAGAATATTCGATGAACTGCCAAAAAGCAAGCCGCAAGTTGTTGTGTGGCTTGTACCGAGCGATTCAATTCTGACGCAGACGATCACCAACCTGTCAAATCCCGATCACCCGTACAGGCAGCGGCTCAACGCCGATTTTTCGGGCAGAGTCGGTGTTTACACAAAAGAAATGCTGTTAAACGCACAGAATTTTTCTCCCGATATAGTTACCCGGCAGCTTACCGTTTGTGTATTAAGCTACGGTTCTTTGCGAATAGACTCCAAAAAGAAAGACGTTCGCAAGGTCTATCAGGAAAACGGAAACCTTCTGCGCTTTGCTCAATATTTCAGAGATGATTCGGCACTTCTTGCGGATACTCCCGATACTGCACTTATTCAGATACTCCGTCATTTGTCGCCTGTTGTGATCGTTGACGAAAGTCACAACGCAGCGAGTGATCTCAGCGTAAAAATGCTTGAAAATCTCAGTCCTTCTTTTATTCTCGATCTCACCGCAACGCCGAGAAAGAACAGCAACATTCTTTCTTACGTTGACGCAAGAGAACTTAAAAAGGAGAATATGGTCAAGCTGCCTGTTATCGTTTATAATCGTCAATCAAAAAACGATGTAATTGTAGATGCGATTAATCTGCGTGATACACTCGAAAGACAGGCAGTACAAGAAGAACAAAACGGCGGCGAGTATATCAGACCTATTGTTTTGTTTCAGGCTCAGCCAAAGACAAGTGAGCAGAGCAAGACTTTTGAAGATCTGAAAAAAATGCTTGTGGATTACGGAATCCCCGAAGAACAGATCGCAATAAAAACGTCAAAGGTTGACACGATAGGCAGAACGAATCTTATGAGCCGTGACTGTTCTATCCGCTATATAATTACAGTCAACGCTCTTAAAGAAGGCTGGGACTGCCCATTTGCATATATTCTTGCAACGATAGCGAATAAATCTTCAAAGGTAGATGTAGAGCAGATACTCGGCAGGATACTCCGACAGCCTTATGCGAAAAAACATAGTGATAATCTGCTTAATACATCATTTGTATTGACCTGTTCAAACGATTTTCGTGATACGCTCGAAGGTATCATAAAGGGGCTTAACAGTGCAGGATTCAGCCGCAGGGATTATCGTGTCGGAGAAGATGAAATGCCGCTTTTGCAAAATTCTTCCGATGCTTCCGGTTCACCGCCGAGTAACGTGATTATTTCGGAAAGTGATGACAATGAGAGTGTTCTTGAAGGCATCGACCTTTCCGAAGTTCACTATCAGCCCGATATTATGAATAATGATACCGCTTCAATATCCGGATTAGAGAAAATGATCTCGCTTGCTGAACAGGAAGTACAGCAGTATGAAGAGCAGTCGGCAGCTGCCGATACATTTGGTTATATCGGAGGGGAGCTGGGAGATATGCTTCATCAATATCATATTCAGGCACAATATGCCGAAGATGTAAAATCTCTGAAAGTTCCGCAGTTTATGCTTACAACAACACCTAATCTTTTTGGTAGCGATACTGTATTTCTGCAAAAAGACAGCTTGCTTGACGGATTCAATCTTGAAAGCCAAAGCGCTGATATAAACTTTACAATATCAACAGGAGAAATGTATTCTGTAGATATCCAAACACAAGGCGAAGGTGTGCCGAAGTATAAGCGAGTATCGCAGAATGACAGCGACTATTTCAGAGAACTGCTTGCACGTCTTGCTCCCGAACAAAAGATAGAGAGCTGCACACATCAGATATGCCATGTGATCAATAAGGATAATGCTTTTTCAGCAGCCGAAATAGAAAAGTATGTCAGTCGTGCTATTTCCAAAATGACGGAAGAGGAGCTGTCGGCTATGGAGACATCTCTTCCTATCTATGCAAAGAAAATTAGAGATAAGATCGAAGAACTGAAAAAAGCATATAGGGAGAAAACATTTTACAAATGGCTTGACAGCGGAAAAATCGTGTGTGAGCCGAATTATGTATTCCCCGATGTAATAACGCCGAGCAGTGCAAACGACTCCGTTCCGCTTTCTCTATATGAAGCGGAAGCCGAAGGGGTGATGAACGAGCTGGAGAAAAAGATGAGAGATTTGTTCCCGACTATAGACGGAGTTTTGTGGTGGCACAGAGTAATTGATCGTAAGGGCTTTTGCTTAAATGGTTTCATTCACCACTATCCCGTTTTTATTGTTAAAATGAAGTCGGGGAGAATTATTCTTGTAGAAACTAAAGGTGACGACCGAGACAACAGCGACAGTGACCGCAAACTTAAACTCGGTAAAAGCTGGGCGTCATGTGCCGGAAAGCAGTACCGCTATTTTATGGTGTTTGACAATGCACCTATTACGGGTGCATATACATTTGATGAATTTGCTCAGATGATAGCAGATTTGTGACTGAATTATTCTCTGTTATAATGTCAGGCTGCGAAGGCAGCACTTTATTAACGGAGGTAAGACAAATGAACAACGAACAATGGGAGAGAATGAAGCGAGAGAACTATGGCGAAAATATGCTTTGCTTAACCGAAGATGGGCCTATCGATTTTTCTCCCGATAGCTACAAGCAAGTGGAGTACAACGGTATTCACGTTTCGTATGACGAGTATCTCGATATAATGCGGGATACCGGAAACGATGTCCGACAGTATTTTGCAATGTGCTTCTATTCCGGCGGTGGTTATGCCGACTGCAGCGGAATGATAGAAAGGGTCGATGAAGGCAAGAATAAGATCTTATTCAAGCAGATCTATGTGAGCGGAATGTATGGTGATGGAACTTGTTTTGACGGCAGGGAAGATCATGTTTGGATGGATAGATCCGGTTTTGAAGAGTATTCTGTGGGTGATTGTCTTCGCTTCTCTGCCGAGGTGTATCGTTACCTTAAAACAGGCAGCGGCAAGAAGATCGATTACGCATTGAAAAATTCGGAATATGTGGAGAAAATCGATTCGTATAAGCTGCCGACCGATGATGACCTTCTGCTTCAAAGTATTGACAGGCTTATCTGCGAAGTGTGTGTGTATGCAGAACATTGCTACGGTGATCCTTGTCTTGCAAGCCCGGAATGGCGAGAAGATATGCGTTCGGCTTTATTTGCTTTTTCAAAGGGAGAAGATAACGCACAGACAAAGTCATAAGTCCTCGTACTCCTACACCACTCACCGGGATTTACAAAATTATAGGTGACAGACACCGAGACGATAGGAGAGCAAGAGAAACATTTTATCGGATCTGCCTACCGATTGTTAACCGGAAAAATATAATTTCAAGACTGTTCTTTTACGGAGCAGTCTTTTTTCTTGTCTTCAAAACCATTTTTTATTTATAGAAAAGAGCGAACAATGTCTTAATCAAGTTCGTTAATGATTGATTTTAGTGAAATGTGAAAACTATAGTTGTAAAATATATATGAACGACATTTGCATATATTATTTGACATTTTCTTTGCAAGCAATATGATATAATCAGAATATAGAATCAAGAAGTGTAGTTGTTAGTTGAAAAGAAGGGAAGGTGAGTAAAATAA
>CACZCM010000176.1 GCA_902779615.1 uncultured Ruminococcus sp.
TTTAAATAATTATTACTGATAGTATAACACAATTATTACAGATTGTAAATACCGTGACATTGAATTTCAGCATTTGCTTTGAATAAGGATACTTTAAAAGCTCTGCTTTCAATAAGCAGACACAAGTCTGCGGCTCGCTCATTCAGCAGGATATTTATACCTCTATTGAACGTGAAGTGGAAATCGTCGCTTGTAAAGGCGGGGTACATCTCTTCTGAGTTTATATCAAATCTTGATTATGAAATTTTTTGCTGTAAAAAGGACAACTATAGAATATGAAATCATATAATATACATTTCATCAGACACGGAGCGTGCGAGGAATCGCGCAAGGGTGTTTATGTGGGAACAAAGGACGTTCCGCTCAGCCGTGAAGGCAGAAAAGAATTGGAGCGTCTTGACAGGAAGTACGATTACCCCGGCACTGCGGTCGTGTTTACCAGTCCGCTGAAACGCTGTCTGCAAACGTGTGAGATCATTTATCCCAAGATCAAGCCTATCGTTATTAACGAACTGCGGGAGTGCAGCTTTGGTGAATGGGAGGGCAGAACTGCCGAAAGCCTGAGCCGTAACGAGGATTTCAAAAAATGGCTCGCAGGCGATACTGCCGTTAAGCCGCCGCTTGGTGAGAGCGGCGCAGAGTTTACGAAGCGTGTATGCAATATTTTCAGCGATATTGTAGACGGTCTGATGAAAACCGGAAATACAAATGCTGTTATCGTGACCCATGGCGGCGTTATCATGACTCTGCTGTCGGTATACGGCCTTCCGCAGGCTAAGCCCTTCGATTGGGCTATGGAGGACGGTCAGGGATATTCAATGCGCATCACCCCATCGCTTTGGATGAGGGATAAGGTCGCAGAGGTCTACTCGCGTCTTCCTTATGAACGCAGAAGCGATGACGATGAGTATGAACGCTTTAACGATTACAGCGCAATGTACTTTGATGAATACAGCGAAGAGAACGATAATGACCCAACGGATAAGGAAGTGTGATCTATGAAGAAAAAAACATATGCGGTTTTGGCGGCGATCATTGCGGCAGGAGCGATCTTCAGCGGCTGCGGAAATGCTCCCGGCGTGGTTTCGGATACCGGCAGCGTACCCTCCACAGCAGAAAGCAGCGCGGCGGCTGAGTCACAAAGTGAGAGCGGCGCTGCCGAAACAGCCAACAGCACTGCGAGTGCTGCCGATAACTCGTCCTATGCATATCAGAAAAACGATGACGGTACGATCGCAATGAGTTACGGCGCTATACTCCACGCATGGAGCTGGTCGTTCAATACTATCACCGAGAATCTTCAGGCTATAAAGGACGCAGGCTATACCTCGATCCAGACCTCGCCCATAAATGAGTGTAAGGTAGGCGAGGACGGCGGAATGGAGATCTACGGAAAGGGCAAGTGGTACTATCATTATCAGCCCACCGACTACACGATCGGAAACTACCAGCTTGGAACAGAGGACGAATTCAAGAAAATGTGCGCCGAGGCGAAGAAGCTCGGACTGAAGATCATAGTCGATGCTCCGCTGAATCATGTGTCCAGCGATATGAGCGTTGTATCCGACAATATCAAAAATTTGTGTGACGAGCCGTTTCACGAGGTCGGTGAGATCACAAATTACGCAAGCAGAAAACAGGTCACTCAGGGCGATCTGCTTGGACTTCACGATCTGAACACGCAGGATAAAAAGGTACAGGAGTATGAACTGGCATACCTCAAGAACGTTATCGCAGACGGAGCGTCCGGATTCCGTTTTGACGCGGCAAAACATATTGAGCTGCCCGATGATAAGGACACGTTTGCTTCGGATTTCTGGCCGACGGTTCTCGACAACGGCGCAGAGTTCCAGTATGGCGAGATACTTCAGGGAGAGGGCGACAGAATTGACGCATACGCAGAGCTTATGAGCGTTACTGCTTCGAACTACGGCGAGTCGGTACGGCGTGCTGCAAGCGGCAATATGAGTGTGTCAAATATTGCAAGCTATGGCAGCTCCAAAGTCGATGAGAGCAAGTTTGTAACATGGGTAGAGTCCCATGATAATTACTGTAATGATGGAAGCTGGGAGAATTACGATGAGAGCGAGATCGAGCGAGGCTGGGCTGTCATTGCAGCAAGAAGCGGCGGAGCGCCTCTGTTCTTCAGCCGTCCCGCAGGTGCTTCGACCGATGACCAGTGGGGCAACAACAAGCTGGGTGTTGCCGGCAGCGACGCATTTAAGAGCGCCAATGTAACTGCTCTGAATACATTCAGAAACGAAATGGCAGGACTGGGCGAAACACTTACGAATCCCGATGGGGACGGACGGGAAGTTATGATGATCGAAAGAGGCGATAAGGGCGCTGTAATAATTAACTCCGGTGAGAATGACTATGCGCTTGACGCAGAAAGTGTTCTCAAAGACGGCACATACAAAGATAAAGTAACGAATGCCGAATTTACCGTAACGGGTGGAAAGATCTCGGGCACTGTTCCTGCGGGCGGTATAATTGTTATTTATTGATTCCAATTTTGTAATTTACAAAAAAATGCTTGCAAGTTGAAGGTAAATGTGGTACAATAAAAAAGATGTAGATGCCTTATGGAGGTGGATAGATAATGAGTTTAAAATTAATACTTGAGTTCGTTCTGGGTGCATTCTTAATAATCTTCGCTATTGCTTTGGTAGTAGTTATCATGCTCCAGGAGGGCAATACTCAGGGCTTGGGTACGATAACAGGCGGCGCAGATACGTTCCTTTCAAAGAACAAGGCACGTTCGCTTGATGCGTTCCTTGCACGCTGGACAAAGGTTTTTGTCGTTGGTTTTGTTCTTGTGGTACTTGGCATTAACGGCATTGAACATTTTATGTAACGATCAAAAAAGCGGGCTCGGTGAGTTCGCTTTTTTATTTTCAAAATACGGAGTGGTAAAAATGCTCAAAAGAACAATTAATATTTTAATATCATTGCTTTTCGCCGCTGTGATTATAACGCTGTCAGGCTTTGCGGGCAGTGCCGTTACAGTAAATCAGCACGAGGTACACGAGGGAGATACTATAGAGTATTCTGTTCATGCTGTAGCTTGTCCGTCGGGTATTCAAGCGATCGATATGTCGGTGTTTTACGATAGCGCGTCACTTGAATATGTTTCGGACAGCGCATCTGCTCCCGCAGTTCCCGATGCTATGATGAATACCGAGCCGCTCGGTGAGGTGCGCTATAATGCTATTTCGGTCGACGGCTATGATTTCAGCGATGACAGTGTGCTTCTTACGCTGAAATTCAAGGTCAAAGACGAGCTTACTTCCGATATTAGTCTGTATTACACTGCAAAAAGCTTTATTGATAATAACGGTTCGGATCTGAAGGATGTTTACACATATGATATAACATATGTAGATGAGATCGCTGCCGACACCCTTAGCTCTGTGCCTGCCGTTTCAAGCGCCGTTTCCGAAATCACGTCAGAGTCGAAAGCGGACGATAAAAGCAGCTCGGCGGTTAGTTCCGCTTCGGATATCGATATTTCGGTAAGCGAAACCGAGAGCATCGTCTCCACCGATCCGTCAGGAGTTGTATCGATGACGAGTCATGCTACACAGGATATTCCGCTTGATCGTGCTATTAAATTTGATTCTCCCGATACGCCTCAGAAGTCCGGCGGAATTAATAAATACAAAACGGGCGTAATTTTCTGCATTGTCGGGATAATAATTCTTATCGGCGTGATAGTTGTTATAATGCTGAAGGATAACAGCAAGGGCAGACATTTTGATAAATGATAATACAACATACGTTTGGTCGGCATGGAGCGCTGCACCATACCGACCTTTAAAAAATTGCCGGCGAATATTACAGTTCAAAGCTCTGCTTTAACAAGCAGATAAGCATATGGCTTAATGCTGTTCGGGCGGGGACTGTACTCTGCGCTGAACGGAATACGGAATTGCCGCCTATCGAGGCGGAAACACGATCTGCGGTCATATCGTTCCTGTTATTACGAGAGTAGATGTTCCGGGGATGACCTCGATGCTGCCCGTTGCCGGATCCTGAATATATTCTGCTGCCGCAACGGTAACCTTGTTCGGGGCCGAGGTGAAAAGTCCGGTCGTTGTGTCATAGGTGTAGTCTATACCCGCTGTCCATGGCGCGTCGTTGAATGTTGCCG
>CACZCM010000177.1:0-2916 GCA_902779615.1 uncultured Ruminococcus sp.
ATCGTACTTTTGCTTTGTGCAATTTTACTTTTTTTCTTTTTTATAGTTAACACCTTAACATCAGTACGATCAAAAAACAAACGCCGATATAAGTCTGACAAAGCAGATCATATTAACTATTCGTATAAGCAAATAAACGATTCATTGATATTATAGTTTCTGCGCTAAATTTCGATTTAAATAGTTTAATAAATCAATCCTCACTTTATTGATTCTTCCGCAAATATTATTTATAATAAACAGAAAGGCATGTGTGTTCATTACGCCTATAAGTGTTCGAATGAAATATCAGATAGATCTCGGGAGGTCTGACAAATGAAAAAATCAATTGCAATGGTTATTTCAGCTTTGGTCATATTATCATTGGCTGCCTGTTCATCAAACGAAAATGAAATCGCCTCATCGCAGGATACGAATTATTCTTCTGTTGTTAACGACACAGCCTCGATGACTCAGCAGTCCTCGTCAGAAGACAGTGGGTCGATCGAGGCGTCAGATGAAAGCGTCAAAAATAAGGCGTCAGAGATCATCGAACGATACGGATTTGAGGGTATAATTCTTGCCGAGCGCAGCGGTGAACCGATATTGTCATACAGTAAGGGGACTCTTGAAAACGGCGAGTCGATCACTCCTTCTACGCCGATCCCGGCAGGCTCGATATCTAAACACATTTGCGCTGCGGCTGTGCTGCTGCTGGAGGAACAGGGTAAGCTCAGCACGAATGACGCGATCGACAAATACTTTCCCGAATATGAACACGGCAGTGAAATAACCATTCACGATCTCCTCTCGCATCGTTCGGGAATCGCAGAAGTTTTCGATCAAACTACGATCGAGACGGTTTTTACGGATGACAAAACCGAAGAAGAGAATATTTCGGCAGCTAAAGAAATGATCTTCAAAAAAAGCTTGAGATATGATCCGGGAACAACATTTGAATATACCAATTCCAATTATTTTTTGCTTGGACTCATAGTTGAGCAGGCAGCCGAGATGAACTATTCGGATTATCTGCGAGAAAGCTTTTTCGATCCGCTGGAAATGAAAAACACAGGTACGGTCGATGAAATGGCCGATTCGCCCGAATGGCTTCAAGGACTCACATATAAAAAAATCGACAGCAGCCCGGGAATCACAAAAGGCGCTGGAGATATTGTAACAAGCGCAAATGACATGATGATCTGGCTGAATAATCTTTCCGAAGGTACGGTAATTTCAAAAGAAAGCTTTGAGAAAATGACGACCGACTATTCACCGAGCGTACACTACGGATACGGATTATATGTTGAGCTTAGCGGCGGAGCAGGTCATGCGGGTCAAACCGGGATCTACAGCTCGTTTGCATATTACAACAAAGAGAAAGGATATGCGCAGATTCTTATCAGCAATAATTTGCCCCCTACAACATCAGTAGGAGCAGCGCAGAAGCTTTACGGAGAATTAATGTAAGATCTGCATTCAAGCTTAAACAAACACAATATTCGTCAGTATAGAAACAGGAAACACCGCCCCGATCGAGGCGGTGTTTTTGCTGATCTTCATTATGAATCAGCCTAAAGCGATATTTGAAGCAGAATTGCTTGTTACAGCAGAAGCAGACGGACGCAGCTCTCCGTAGGTCTTGAATATCAAAACAAGCGCCGCAATAAACGTCAGAAAATCAGCAAGAGGCATCGAATATAACACGCCGTCAAGTCCAAATCGGAGCGGCAGGAGAAGCGCCAGCCCAACGCCGAACACTACCTCACGAACCATGGAAAGCGCAGTTGATTCTGCCGCCTTACCCATTGCCTGAAGAAAAATGAAGCACGCCTTATTCACACACGCCAAAACTATCATACATAAGTAAACACGAAAGGCTTTGACGGCAAAATCGGTATAATATCGCTTTCCTGAGAAGCACCGAAAAGCGATATCAGCTGCTGAGGGAAAAATTCAACAATTATAAATGCGGCTGCGCCTACAGCAGCCTCGCAGATCAGCAGCCTGGTGAACAAAGAGCGAACTCGCTGCTTTAAGTCTGCGCCGATATTGAAGCCTACCATGGGAATACACCCCGCTGCCATTCCAACAACGATCGAGATCACGATCTGGAAGAATTTCATTACTATGCCAACGACCGCCATTGGGATCTGAGCATACTGCGGCTGCATAAAAATCGGATCCAGGGCATCGTATTTTCTGATCATATTATTAATCGCCGCCATTGCAGCTACAAGTGAGATCTGAGATAAGAAGCTTGTCAGTCCCAGAACGAGCGTTTTTTTCAGCACTGACATATCGAATTTTAGATCAGCGGCCGACGGCTTAATGTGGTTCATATTAAAAATGTACCATACCGCAAGAACAGCGGTAACTGCTTGACCGAGAACTGTCGCTGCAGCAGCGCCCTTCATTCCCATGTGGAACGTAAAAATAAAGATCGGATCCAGTATAATATTTATCGCAGCTCCTGCCAAAGTGGATATCATTGCAAATTTGGGACTTCCTTCTGCACGGATAATGGGATTGAGCGCCTGACCGAACATATAAAAAGGAATTCCGAGTGTTATATAAAAAAAGTATTCCTTCGATAACTCGAATGTTTCTTTATTTACCGTTCCGCCAAAAAGCGAAATGATCGTATCGCTGAAAACAAGATAAATAATACTCAGCAAAATGCTGACTGCGATCACGTTTATAATTGAGTTGCCTGTGCTTCTTTTGGCTTCCTTCATTTTTTGCTGACCCATGCTGATGCTGACAAATGCGCAGCAGCCGTCGCCTATCATTACAGCTATCGCAAGAGCAATAACGGTAAGAGGAAACACGACCGTATTGGCAGCATTGCCAAAGGAGCCAAGATACGATGCATTTGCAATAAATATCTGATCCACAATGTTGTAAAGAGCGCCGACAAGAAGTGAAATAATGCAG
>CACZCM010000177.1:2990-7101 GCA_902779615.1 uncultured Ruminococcus sp.
TCAATTATATCTATCCCTTTCAATTATTACTCAATTTCCCACAAGCGAACATCAAAGTGATATTTTGGATTTTAAGAAATGTCAATTCACTTAAAAGATTTTTTGAAAGACTGATGATGTGGGAAATTTGAGTTATTACAAAAGCGTGCAGCAAAGCGGAACTCCACACTGCTGCACGCAAATATTAAAAGAAATAGCTATTGTACGGCGCACAGCAGTCAACCGGACTTACG
Source organism: uncultured Ruminococcus sp. (assembly GCA_902779615.1). Taxonomy (GTDB): domain Bacteria; phylum Bacillota; class Clostridia; order Oscillospirales; family Acutalibacteraceae; genus RUG592. The sequence goes on from CACZCM010000177.1 coordinate 3,224, forward strand.
CCTGTAGGTGATAACCTCTAACCGCTGCACGTTGCTATGTATAATTATATCATAGTTTGAAAAAATGTCAAATGGTGTTATTCACTAAAAATCGATTTATGCTTCGTCAAATTCACTGACAAGCGAAGATACCGTCTGCTTAGCGTCGCCGTAGATCATAACGGTATTGTCGTTTGTGAACAAAGGATTCTCAACACCCGAGAAGCCTGTGCCTTTACCTCTCTTAAGTACAAATACGGTTCGAGCCTCAAAAGCGTTGATGATCGGCATACCGTATAGAGGCGAAGTTTCATCATCGAGAGCAGATGGGTTAACAACGTCATTTGCACCGATAACAATAGCAACATCGGTGTTTGCCATCTGAGGATTCATGTCATCTGCTGTTTTGAGCTGTTCATACGGAACATTAGCTTCGGCAAGCAGAACATTCATATGACCGGGCATACGTCCTGCAACAGGGTGAATAGCAAAGCTTACCTCTGCGCCGTTCTCTTCAAGCTTATCACAAAGCTCTTTTACGGCGTGCTGAGCCTGCGCGACCGCCATACCGTAACCGGGGATAAACACAACAGAACTTGCAGCTTCAAGAATAAGATAAGCGTCTTCCACAGACATACTCTTGGGCTCCTTCTGTTCGCCGCTGCCGCCCTTTTTGGAGGTTTTTCCGAACGTACCGAAAAGAAGCGCATACAGAGTACGATTCATCGCTTTACACATAATAAGCGTAAGGATCAAACCGGACGTACCGACAAGGCACCCCGAAACTACCAGCACGGAATTCGAGATCGAAAGTCCCGCAAAAGCCGCCGCAAGACCCGAGAAAGCATTAAGCAGCGAGATAATAACGGGCATATCGCCGCCGCCGATAGAAATAACCATTGTGAATCCGAGGATCAGGTATACAGCCGAAACAACAATGATACCGATCTTACCGACAGACGCATCTGCAATGCCTGCTATGCTTAATGAATAAACAACGACGCCGCCAAGACCGATCAAAGCAAAAATTGCGTTGATAACATTTTTTCCGGGAATGGCAATATTCTTTTTAAACATCTTGCCGGAAAGCTTTCCCCATGCAACAACAGAACCTGTGAATGCAATCGCGCCGATCGCAATTGTAAGTCCGAGAGCGACCGACGAAAAGATATTGATGCTCTTGTCGGTCATATACTGAGTAAGCGCCACAAGAAGTGACGAAAGACCGCCGAATCCGTTGAAAAGAGCGACCAGCTGGGGCATTCCTGTCATCTCGACCTTTTTTGCCCAAACTGCGCCGATAATGCTGCCAAGCGCAATGGCTGCCGCAACCCAGATATACGCATTGGTAAGCGGAGGATTTGAGATAGTACTTGTAACTTCTTTTTCCAGCAGTACCGTAACAACAGCGATCATCATACCGATAGACGAGAGTCTGTTGCCTTTTCTTGCTGTGTCGGCTTTCCCGAGCAGCTTTATACCTCTGATAAAAAGCACTGCCGAGATCATGTACAAAATAGTGGTCACTGCAACCATAATGTTTTCAGATATCACTTCTTATCCCCCTTTTTCTTGAACATCTCAAGCATTCTGTCGGTTACGAGATAACCGCCCACTACATTTATTGCAGCCAATACAATAGCCGCAAAACCGCAGATATTGCTGATCATTCCTTCTGTGTGGAGTGCAACGGCAGTTGCCGAGATCGCGCCTACGATCGTAATGCCCGAGATGGCGTTTGTGCCCGACATTAGGGGTGTATGGAGCTGTGAGGGCACTTTTGAGATAAGCTCTACGCCCAAAAAGCCCGCAATTACGAACACGAATACCAAAAGGAGAATCTCTCCGATAGCCATAATTCTTTCCCTCTCTTAAAATTGATATACTTTAAATAAATCTCTCATGGATTATCTTGCCGTTATTTGTAAGAAGGCAGCCCTTCATGATCTCATCTTCGAGCTTCAGATCAAGCTCTTTTGTTTCTTTATTGTAGAAATGAGTAAGAAACGCCGTGAAGTTGCCGGAAAGCATTTTTGACGCGTCATACGGAACCTGACGCTCAAGCATATCGCCCGACATGATAATAACGCCGTTATCGGTCACGACTTCCTCAAAGAGTTTGGAGCCTTCAACGTTTCCGCCTGTAGATACTGCCATATCAACAACTATTGCGCCAGGCTTCATTCTGTCAAGAACGTCTTTGCCGATAAGACGGGGCGCTTTTCTTCCGAATACCTTTGCTGTTGTAATAACAATATCGGAGCGTTCGCAGACCTTCGCCTGAGCCTCCTGCTGCTTGGCGATCTGTTCTGCTGTCAATTCTTTGGCGTAACCCTGATCTGTCTGACCCATTTCGCCCAAGTCGATCTTAACAAAGCTTGCTCCCAGAGATTTGACCTGCTCCTCAACAACAGGGCGGGTGTCGAACGCGTCAACTCTTGCGCCCAGACGCTTGGCGGTTGCAATAGCCTGCAAGCCCGCAACGCCGACTCCGATGACGAAAACTCTTGCCGGATTGATCGTGCCGGAAGGCGTTACCATCATGGGAAGTATCTTCGGAAGTCTTGCAGCTGCATTTACAACGGCGCAGTAGCCGGCAAGAGAAGTCTGAGATGATTGTACGTCCATCTTCTGAGCGAGCGTTGTTCGGGGGATCATCTCGAGCGATACGGCAGAAATACACGATTTTGCCATATCGTTAAGCAGCTTTTTCTCGTTAAACGGATCAAGATAGCTCAAGTGAAGCGTACCCTTTTCTATCCCTTTTATGGAATCGGGCTTCAGAATACGAAGTACGATATCCTTGCCTTTATATCCTTCTTCATTGTTTTTTACAAGCTTCGCGCCGACTTTTGTGTACGCTTCGTCCGTAAATCCGCTCTTATCGCCCGTACCCTCAACTACCGTTATTTCGTAGCCCATTTGAACGAGTCGTTTAACATCATCGGGGATCAGCGCAGTTCTTGTTTCACGAGGGTCTGTTTCTTTACATAGAAGAATTTTCTTCATTCATTCTGCTCCTTTCGATCGGCAGATCTCAACTGTGTAAAGGCAGCACCACAGCTAAGTGTGATGCTGCCGTTTAAATATTAATCGTATGTTTCACTATTATTAGTATACACACTATCGGTAATTATGTCAAGCCTCTTATCGTGATAAGGCGTACCGATAAACATCTCGGGATGCTCGCCTTTAATTATATAAATCTTGTTATCCGATGATTGAGTTTCGGTATATTTATCCATAAAACCACCACGTTTTCTTTTTTGAACAATACGATTACAAATGCGAGGGGGTCCTTCGGTTTAATGTCATTAATTTAAGACCTTAGCGTCGCCTTGTGGCGGCGAGGGAAACTTGACTTGAACCGCAGCTTAGGGGCATTTTCTGCCAAAATGCCCCTCTTTCTAAAACAGTCCACCGGACTGTTTTAGAAATTCACCTCGAAAAGGGACGCGGGTCTCCAATGGAGACCTCTGCGAAGCAGAAGCGCCGACCGAGCCGGCAGGCGAGACATTGGAGTATGCCTTCGGCGACCAAAGGCTCTGCCTTTGGAAACCGCAAGCCTTTTGAAAAAGGCTTGGCGAAAACTTTATGCTGTACTCTAACGAATCTTAATTTAATGACATAGTCCTTCAGTTAGAGTAAAATAGGACGGAACTGTCAGCGGACACTGTCCGCCGCCTATCGATCAAACGATACCCTGCGCGTCCATTGCGTCAAGAACCTTCTCGAAGCCTGCCAGATTTGCGCCGTTCACATAATTTTCGGGTGTGCCGTACTTCTTAGCGGCAGCGTCGATGTTTTTGTAAACGTTTTCCATAATACCCTTGAGTTTGGAGTCGACCTCTTCAAAAGTCCAGCTGAGGCGTTCGCTGTTCTGCGACATCTCAAGAGCC
>CACZCM010000178.1 GCA_902779615.1 uncultured Ruminococcus sp.
AAAGCAGAGCTTTTAACAAACGTCGATGCTGCCCGCCTTATGCCCACTTTGTGACCACTTTTCAAATAAAAAGTGGTCAGTAAAAAATGGCTTAACCATGCGTTTTTTTAACTTCTTGCCCAGTTTCCCGCTTTTTTCCCTATTCTATATATATTTCTATATATATTTCTTTTTTTCTCTATATTAATATAATAAGAAAAGTGGTCACAAAGCGGTCACAAACCGGGCAGAGAAATTCCGAAGCTTGTAATGGTGCAGCGATCCGAAAGCACATCTCAAGCCAGCCCTGCAAACACCGCCGTTATCGCAATCATTTCTCTTACATAAAATGTCGGCACAAGATACCACGAGCACTGCGCAGGCACACTTCCGAAGCCAAGCCCCGCCGACCGTACTATCCGAGAAGCGCGGTACTCATGAAATACGTCAGTCACGATCGCAGTGTTGTGCGAGAGTCCGTTTTTTTCAATGATCTCCTTGCTGAACGCTATGTTTTCCGCAGTATTTGTCGATCTGTCTTCGATAAAAATGCGATCGCCGCCGATACCCATTTTTGTCAGAACGCTGTACATACACTCCGCTTCACTGATCTGCTCGTCGTCACCCTTGCCGCCCGATACGATACAAACTGCGCTCGGATTCTCATTCAGATAATCTGCGGCGGCATTTATCCTCTGCATAAGCATGAGCGACGGCGTATCTCCCCTGACCTGACACCCCAGAACAATAACAACGGAGTCTTCTTCGGGAGGCGTGCTATCAGCGTTGATTATCAGCGCAGTGAGGAACGAAACATACACGATCCCCGCCGCAAAAAGCGCCGCAGCCGCTATTACCGCAAGCCTTCCGAAAACATTCTGCCACAATGAATGCGCGATCTTTTGTACAGCCTTATGACCGAACAGCAGCGCCATCATAAATGCGCAGAATATCATTCCTGCTATGTTGCCGATATTCAGAACATAACCCAGTATCGGCAGCAGAAACACCATGAATAATGCGGCAAATACCCCGCCTAAGATCATAAATATTATTTCCATATACCTCTCCTTCCGCGTATGGCCCTCAAAGAATTCCAAATACTATTTAAGTATATCACAGAATGATTGCGGTGTAAAGCAAAAGTGGTACGCGAACACGGAAATCAACTTCCTTTGCAAGAATAATAATAAAAGATTTTTACTTATTCAAAAGCCGATACGCAAAAATCTGTACACCTCAAAAAATAATAAATCGGCATTTACAAAGTGCCGCATAAGTATTATAATTTACACATACAAAAGGAGATGATTTCCATGAAGGTCAATACAAAACAAAAAAAGCTGCTTTATTACGTATTTGCAGCGCTGATGTCTGCGATGATATTCGTAACAACATACTTTTTGAAGATCCCGATCCCCACTCCGGCAGGGCAGACAATGCTCAAGGTCAGCAATATACTCGTTCTCTTGGCGGGAATGCTGTTCGGCGGCGTCTTCGGCGGACTTGCGGCAGGAATCGGCAACGGATTATATGATCTGCTTGACCCTGTATACATAGCAAGCGCACCGCTGACATTCGCCAAATTCTTCATAATGGGACTTGTGTGCGGACTGATATCGAATTCGAAGGGCAGCAAGGGTCTTTCAATGAAGAGAAATACGATCGGCGCAGTCTGCGGCGGCGTGACGTATTGGATCCTATATATAACCGAAAGCATAGTAAAGCTGATGATCGCAGGCAGCACATTCACGGCAGCAGCGGCAGCATGCGCGCCGAAGATGGTGACATCGGGAATCAACCAAACTATCGCCATTATAGGTTCGCTGCTTCTGATAGTTCCGCTGAATAAAGCGCTCAGGAACTATCTGCCAAAATTCAGAACGGACGATCAGAGCGAATAAGCGCATATTCCGGGGCTGATCTCTGCTTGTTGAGATAAGAGCTTTAAAAGGCTGCGGATAACGAAAAAAAATCACAGGAAGATACTCGATCAAGAGAGCTTCACTGTGATCTTTTTTTGTGTATGATACGTCTATCTGCTGACCTGCTGCCGCTCGGTGAGCTTTTCGTACCACTCGTAAATCTTGAATTTGCAGCAAATATCGTCCGACTTTACCATCTCGCTTTGTCCTTCGGTCAAAACGTCCGAAATATCGCATTCCGAAGCGGCAATGCACACAGGCGGGAACATAACGCACCACCAATTGTGCCCCTCACCGCTGCCGATCGTAAGTCGGACTGCGTCATAATTCCCTGCGGGCAGCGTAAAATCATCGTACTCCCTGTTTGAAAAATACGTATTGACCAGACCGCCCTCGACCCTCTGCTGAACGCCCGCTGCATTGACGCATTTCTGAGCTGCGTCTATTATCCGAGGCATATTTTTCGACAATATCTCCTCCGCCTGCTCCTTAGTGCAGCCGTTCGGATAAATATCGCCGCACACCCGAAGCACCTCATCACGCACCTTCAGCTTTAGTTGCTGGTCGTATTCACTGTCTGAATTCGCAAGAATATGAAGCCTAACAACGCTGTCGGCAACAGCCTGCGACTGAGCATCAAACCGAGTCATCGACATTAACGCTCCTATCACAAGCGCGCACGCCATCGCTTTCACGGCTGTTTTAACTCTGATATCATCGAGCCTTAAGCGGCAAAAATGAGTAATGTTCATTTTTATCCTCCGGAATTTCCTGATATTTCCTTACAACAATATTATCTTTAGTTTCCGTTGGATTATTCATTACAAAATGACAGATCATCAGATCAGAGTTTTATCACAGCTGCGCCGCCGTGTCTGAGAATATTTCCGTCAAGCCCTCGCGAGTAGACCGCGTGATCTTCTTTTTCAACGGTGTAATCACTGCCGCTTACATTCAGAACGACTCTGTAGGTATTGCTCTCGCTCGACTTATCGTACACAATGACACGATCATTGCCGCTGTTTATGAATTTCAGAGTTCCCGATCTCAGCTCGGGAATGCTCTTTCGCAGCGATATCAGCCTTTTCATTTCGCCAATCCTGTCGTCATATTTGCCGCTTTCTATCTCGTTCCAAGGCATACACCTGCGGCAGTCCGGGTCGTGACCGCCCTCAAGAGCGATCTCCGTTCCGTAATAAATGCACACCGTTCCGTTCAGTGTAAACAAAGCGCACAGCTCCTGATAAAAGGCGTTCTCATCGCCGCCGCAGCGTGTTATAAGACGCATGGTATCGTGGGAATCAAGCAGATTGAACATAACGTCGCAGGTCTGTTTTGCGTAGCGCTCGAAGCACGAGAGCGTTTCGTACATAAACTGCTCGGCGGTCATGCTTTCGTTTCGCCAGAAGCTTTCGATCGTTTCCTGAAGAGAATAATTCATCACGGCGTCGTACTCATCGCCCCGAAGCCATGCGGAAGAATCGTTCCATATTTCGCCGATTATGTAGAAATCGGGCTTAAGCCTGAGCATAGCCTCACGAAGCCGCCTGTTGAATTTGTGCGAAAGCTCGTTTGCAACGTCGAGGCGCAGAGCGTCAATGTCATACTCCTTGACCCAGCGGGAGCAGACATCGATAAAGTAGTCGATCACTTCGTCATTATTGGTGTTGAGCTTCGGCATTTCATCGACAAACGCAAATGAATAATACTCTCCTCTGCGGGTCTTGCCGCCAATCTTTGAAAACGGGTATTTATTGATCATGAACCAATCGAAATACTCCGACTCTCTGCCTTTTTTCAGAACGTCCTGCCATGGAGCAAATTCCGTTCCGCAGTGGTTGAACACACCGTCAAGCATGACTCTTATCCCACGCTCATGCGCGCAGCTGACAAGCAGCTTCATACTTTCGCTTGTGCCGAAGTCGGGGTCTATCTTGTTGTAATCGGTGGTATTATATTTGTGATTCGAGTTACTTTCGTTGATCGGAGTAAAGTAGATGCCGCCCACGCCCAGGTCCTTCAGATGATTCAGTCGGCTTCGAACGCCGTCTAGATCCCCGCCGTAGAGGTGCATATTGCTGACTTTTCTGTCGGGACGCTGCCATTGATGAAACCTGACGCCTGTGTTTTTT